>NZ_PSRU01000005.1:0-273972 GCF_003000935.1 Escherichia sp. R1 | reverse complement strand
GGGAATTAGGATAGAAAATGAGATCTCCCTTTTTAGGATGTTCAGTAATTTTAATGAAATGATCCACTAAGGTATCGAGATATTTTTCTAATTTTTTCCCTTTTAGGGATTTATCTTTGCTAGTTGCATTTACTATCTCCTCAAGCATTTCAAGAAATTCACCTTCTGTGTAAAAATATATTTTATATTTTAAATCATGCATATACATTATCTCCTGTAGTGAATTTCATCATGTAGTCGAGGCGTAACAATCCTTTAATTATCAATATCATAAATTTCGCCACCACATTCAATCGCAACACTATGATATATATGGAATTCTTTAACAATTTCCTTAGAGCCATAATGCCAACCTTCAAGAGGCGCTTTTGCGATTAATCCTTGTTTTATACGTGTTTGGTTACCAGTTGAAAACTGCGCTATCAACTCCGGATACTGACTCACCTCCAGCCAAAGGGTATCGGTGAAAGCGGGAAATTGATAAAATAACCTAATGAAATTTCAGTATTTTACCTGTTTTTTAAGAGCACCCACATTATTATTTTATGTTATTAACATCATCGCATTAGCCAGACGCGATGATGTTCCATATATAGTTTTATTATCTACTTTATTTAGAGTCTTTAAACAAGGGTAGCCCCTGTGAACGCCGCCATTCTTTGACAATTTTCAGGATGTTTTCAGGTTCATCATCTCCCTTCTTTGCAGGATAGTAGATAAGATCGCTCATCAACGGATGTTGTGTAATTCTGGTAAGATGTTCTTCTAGATCATCCCAATATTTGTCAAGCTCTTCCCCTTTTAATTGAGCGTTATCCCCGGTTGGATTTGTAAACTCGCCAAGCAACTCAATGAATTCCCGCTCTGTGTAATCTTCTATTTCATCTTTAAAATTATACATTTAACTATCTCCTGTAATAAATTTCATCATGCAAATGAGGTGTGCCCTCCTTAAATTATCAATATCGTAAATTCCGCCACTATATTCAATCGCAACACGATGATACATGTGGAATTTTTTAACGATTTCTTTAGTGCCATAATGCCAACCTTCAAGTGGTGCTTTTGCGATTACTCCTTGTTTTATACGTGTTTGATTACCGCTTGAAAACTGCGCTATCAACTCCGGATACTGACTCACCTCCAGCCAAAGGGTATCGGTAAAAGCGGGAAAATGATAAAATAACCTAATGAGGCTTCAGTATTTTTACCTGTTTTTTAAGAGCAATCACATTATTATTTTATGTCATTAATATCATCGCATTAGCCAGATGCGATGATGTTCCATATATAGTTTTATTATCTACTTTATTTAGAGTCTTTAAACAAGGGTAACCCCTGTGAACGCCGCCATTCTTTGACAATTTTCAGGATGTTTTCAGGTTCACCATCTTCTTGGGAATTAGGATAGAAAATGAGATCTCCCTTTTTAGGATGTTCAGTAATTTTAATGAAATGATCCACTAAGGTATCGAGATATTTTTCTAATTTTTTCCCTTTTAGGGATTTATCTTTGCTAGTTGCATTTACTATCTCCTCAAGCATTTCAAGAAATTCACCTTCTGTGTAAAAATATATTTTATCTTTTAAATCACGCATATACATTATCTCCTGTAGTGAATTTCATCATGTAGTCGGGGCGTAACAATCTTAAAATTATCAATATCATACACTCCACCACCATGTTCTATAGCAACTACATGATGTATCTGGAATTTCTTAACTATCTCATTTGGTCCGTAATAATACCCCTCCTCAGGGACATAGGGGGAATATCCTTGACTAACGTTATTCTGATTACTTTTTATAAACTGCGCCAATAACACTGAGTCTTTACTCACCTCCAGCCACAGCGCCTCGCGAAACTCATCAAAGGTTTTAAACTCCCGTCCGCGCAATTTATCAGCAATATGCGCCGGGATTGGTGCGCCGTTGCCGTTATTGGATACCGACATATCCAGCCAGCGAGTTCCTGGTGAAAGCGGGACGCCGTGCCCTGTTACAACACCAGGCAGCTTTCGCGGATCCTCCTTCAGGTAAACATAGATAGGCTTAATACCGGATCCCGCCGGAAAAACCAGAATATAATCGTTGAATTCTTTCGGATCAGGAACCGGGAATGGCGGCGTGGTATAGGTATCTGTACCGTCCGGAATCGGCGTCACCAGAATGGTGGGCTGATCCAGCGGCGGCCTGTCGTTACCGGTATGGCCCGGAACATTCCCATGTTCCGGATTTTCCGGCGTCCAGGTAATCAGGGGGCCATCGACATCGTGAGCGGGGGTAAATTCATAACGCTGCCTCTCCTCGTTCCACAGCATGTTCGCCAAGCGGACGTTTTCATACGGCGTACCTTCACCCGTATGAACACCATATACCTGGGGCTTGCTGTGAATGTCAGTTCCCCAGAAAAAACGCACCCGGGTAGTGGCGGTACTGCCTGCAAGCGCTTTCTGGCGCAGTTCTTCCTCATACCAGAACTCATCACGTCCAGGCACACGAGCACTGCCCTCACCCGCAGAGGGAATATACAGAGCAGATGCCAACGCACCGATGTAAGAGCCGCGGGTTGCACTGAGTACGCCACTGAGCGACCATTTTCCCCATATTTGAGTCGCCAACACACTACTCGGGAACAGTAGCATGGTTTGAGCTTCTGCGGGTTCCCCGATAACGTTAGCCTCGGGATGGTGGTATCCACAGCAGTCATCAACCACTGGCTGAGCGAAAATCGCTACTTGACCGAAGTTTTCAGCGGGTTCTTCTGCCGTTCCGGCATCTGTACATCCCTTCACCTTCAGACAGGATTTGGCATAGACCGGGTTAACCGCTGGTGAAGAGAGTGGAAGGTTAACAACTGGTAGCGGTTCAGGCTTAAGATTACTGGCAGGTGGACTTTTAGGCGGAATAAATAAGCTATTATAGCCAGCAGGAAAGGCCAACCAGTCAAATTCTGTATTGGCTATGAGATGTTTACATAATATATAGTCATAATCGACAGTTATACATTCGGTAGGAAGATTATTGTCAGAAATGTTTACATGAATAGCAGTTAATGAAGCATTTCTTAGCTGAATATAATAATACCGTTCCCAGCGCCCGCTTTTATTTATACGATACAAATCGATTTCAATAAATAACCGCTCATTCTGATTGATGGCATTAGACAGTAGCGGTGAGCTTTTATCAATGAGTTTGCAAAATTGTAGCCCCTGTAGATTAACGCCTTTACCAGTACTGGTAATGGCGTTGGTAAGTGCAAAGGCAAAAATTTCATCTTCATGGCCAACCTGCCAGCGATTACCAACCGACGCATACGTCCCACAGCCTGAAGAAATATCGCCCTGCTTCTCACCGATTATTCTCAGGTAAACAATATCGCCCACTTTATTTCATTCCCGTTTATCCTTAACTTTTTTGCATTAAATAGAAAACTTATTTCTCGATCAATAAGAAACGCTTTTAATGAAAAATTATTTCAATTACTTAACGTTTTCACTTAGCTCGCAATATTATATTTAAATACTCGCGTTACAACCCCATTGTATTATTAACATCTATTTATTCTTATATGACCTTTTGTAAGATTATTGTGCTGGTGGCTAAGGCATGGTGTTCAGCAGGCAGACAAATCCGACATATAGCTAGTTAAAACAGTATGTTATCAGACTTAAAGTATCTATTAAATGTGATGAAAAACTTACAATTGCTTTTTTTTTATCCAGAAAATCAACACATCTACATAAAGCAGGTGCATTCTCGCGCATATACCATTATCTTGTGATAGTTGAAAGTACTATCATCATAATTCAGTTACATAAAATGTAAAGAAACCAATACAACAAACGGAATTACAAAATTACACACGCATTGCTGCGTAGTTCAAAAAAACAACACAACACGAGGTTTCATAATGGAAGGTCAACAGCACGGCGAGCAGCTAAAGCGCGGCCTTAAAAACCGCCATATTCAGCTTATCGCGCTGGGTGGCGCGATAGGGACAGGGCTATTCCTGGGTAGCGCCTCCGTAATACAGTCCGCAGGGCCAGGGATTATCCTGGGTTACGCCATTGCTGGTTTTATCGCCTTTCTGATCATGCGTCAGCTAGGTGAAATGGTGGTCGAAGAACCTGTCGCAGGCTCCTTTAGCCACTTTGCTTATAAATACTGGGGCAGTTTTGCCGGTTTCGCCTCTGGCTGGAACTACTGGGTACTGTACGTTTTAGTTGCCATGGCAGAGCTGACTGCCGTGGGTAAATACATTCAGTTCTGGTATCCGGAAATCCCAACCTGGGTTTCTGCCGCCGTGTTCTTTGTGGTGATCAACGCCATCAACCTGACAAACGTAAAAGTGTTTGGCGAGATGGAGTTCTGGTTTGCCATTATCAAAGTTATCGCGGTGGTAGCGATGATCATCTTCGGCGCCTGGCTGCTATTCAGCGGCAACGGCGGCCCGCAGGCGAGCGTTAGCAACCTGTGGGATCAGGGTGGTTTCCTGCCACACGGCTTCACCGGTCTGGTGATGATGATGGCGATTATCATGTTCTCTTTCGGTGGTCTGGAACTGGTGGGGATCACCGCAGCAGAAGCTGATAACCCGGAGCAAAGTATCCCGAAAGCAACTAACCAGGTTATCTACCGCATCCTGATTTTCTATATTGGCTCGTTAGCCGTTCTGCTCTCACTAATGCCGTGGACCCGCGTTACCACCGATACCAGTCCGTTTGTGCTGATCTTCCACGAGTTAGGCGATACCTTTGTAGCGAATGCGCTGAATATCGTGGTACTGACTGCTGCGCTCTCCGTGTACAACAGCTGCGTATATTGCAACAGCCGTATGCTGTTCGGTCTGGCACAACAAGGGAACGCGCCAAAAGCGCTGGCGTCTGTCGATAAACGCGGCGTACCGGTTAACACTATTCTGGTGTCTGCGCTGGTTACGGCATTGTGCGTACTGATTAACTACCTTGCCCCAGAGTCCGCTTTCGGACTGTTAATGGCGCTGGTGGTATCTGCACTGGTCATCAACTGGGCGATGATCAGTCTGGCGCATATGAAATTCCGTCGTGCCAAACAAGAACAAGGCGTGGTAACTCGCTTCCCTGCCCTGCTTTATCCGCTGGGTAACTGGATCTGCCTGCTGTTTATGGCGGCGGTACTGGTGATTATGCTGATGACCCCAGGAATGGCGATTTCGGTATACCTGATCCCGGTATGGCTGATCGTGTTAGGTATCGGCTATCTGTTTAAAGAGAAAACCGCCAAAGCCGTAAAAGCGCATTAATCTCTCTACGCCCTCACCCGTGCAGGGTGAGGGCAATAATCTTTACACCAACGCCCCGTAAATCGTCAGTAGCGCAATTACCACCACGACCACGAACGAGGTTTTCTTCGCCATTGAAACCGCTGCCTTTGGCGTCTCCACCTTATCGACATGCGGTTCACGCGCCAGAGAGAACTGTGCCAGACGCGTTAATACCTGATATTGCGAAGTATGGAAATCACCCAGCGAAGCAAACCAGGCCGGTAACGCTTTCTCACCATGACCGATCAAGGCATATACCACACCCGCAAGACGAACCGGCACCCAATCCAGTACATGAAGCACGCCATCAATGCCGGACTGTAAACGATGATGCGGCGTCTGGTATCGCGCCAGCCAGTATTGCCATGCACGCAAAAACGCATACCCCATCAGCGTAACGGGTCCCCAGGTTCCCCCCACAATCAGCCAGAACAGCGGAGCAAGATAAAAACGAAAGTTAATCCACAGCAATGCATTTTGCAGCTCACGCAAATACTCACGTTCATCGCAGCCTGCCGGGACGCCGTGAATCATGGTGAGTTCGCCAGCCATCGTGGCACGGGCATGGCTATCATTACGTGAAGCAGCTGTCAGATAAGCATGATAATGAAGACGAACTTTACCTGCGCCAATACACAGCAAACCAATCAGCAGCCACACCAGCAGCGTGGGAACGTTGAACAATACTCCCTGCAATGCGCGTAACAGTAAAAAAGTCACGCCCATCGCAATAATGGTCATGCCTAATGTGCGCCCGAGAGAAAAATGTTTCACCCGCCGAAAGAACGCTTCAAGACGATGATCAAGCTGCCAGTGCTCGCCCAACTTAAACAGGCGCTCGAAAATTAACACCAGTAAGGTTGTAAATAGCGTCATGTTGTCTCCTTGCTGACCAGCGCACGAAACCGTGCCCAATCAAATGCAGGGCCGGGATCGGTTTTCCGATCCGGCGCAATATCACAATGGCCCGTCATGTTATTAGCGATATCCGGATAGCGATCAATCAGTGCCCGCGTAACCGCCGCAAGCTGTTGATACTGCGCATCGGTATACGCCAGCGTATCGGTGCCTTCCAGCTCAATCCCAATAGAAAAATCATTGCAGCGTTCACGCCCCTGATACTGAGAGACTCCCGCATGCCAGGCACGTTTATCGAAAGGAACATACTGGACTATTTCACCATCGCGGCGAATCAAACAGTGAGCGGAGACGCGCAAATGGGCGATCTCAGCAAAGAAAGGATGCGCCTGCGGATCAATAGTTCCAGTGAATAATGCGTCGATCCACGGACCGCCAAACTCGCCTGGCGGCAGGCTAATATTGTGCACCACCAGCAGAGTGGGTGTTTCGTCATCCGGGCGGCAATCGTAATGTGGTGAGGGAACGCGGCGCGCGCCAGCCAGCCACCCCTGTTCTAACAACATGCAGGATCTCCTTATATGTGGTGCTAATACCCGGTTCAGAGTAGCATGTTTCTACCTTATGATTCGTTAGCTATCTGGAGTTTTAACATGCCGCCTCGCCGCTATAACCCTGACACCCGACGTGACGAGCTGCTGGAACGCATTAATCTCGATATCCCCGGCGCGGTGGCCCAGGCGCTGCGGGAAGATTTAGGCGGAACAGTCGATGCCAACAATGACATTACGGCAAAACTTTTACCGGAAAACTCTCGCTCTCATGCCACAGTGATCACCCGCGAGAATGGCGTATTTTGCGGCAAACGCTGGGTTGAAGAGGTGTTTATTCAACTGGCAGGCGACGATGTCACCATAATCTGGCATGTGGATGACGGCGATGTCATCAACGCCAATCAACCCTTGTTCGAACTTGAAGGCCCATCTCGCGTGCTGTTAACGGGCGAACGCACTGCGCTTAATTTTGTGCAAACCCTTTCAGGAGTTGCCAGTAAGGTACGCCACTATGTCGAATTACTGGAAGGCACCAACACGCAGCTGTTGGATACGCGCAAAACCTTACCCGGCCTGCGTTCAGCTCTGAAATACGCGGTACTTTGCGGCGGCGGAGCGAATCACCGTCTGGGGCTTTCTGATGCCTTCCTGATCAAAGAAAACCATATTATTGCCTCCGGCTCAGTGCGGCAGGCGGTCGAAAAAGCGTCCTGGTTGCACCCGGATGCGCCAGTAGAAGTCGAAGTAGAGAATCTGGAAGAACTTGATGAAGCTCTGAAAGCAGGTGCCGATATCATCATGCTGGATAACTTCGAAACAGAACAGATGCGCGAAGCCGTCAAACGCACCAACGGCAAGGCGCTACTGGAAGTGTCTGGCAACGTCACTGACAAAACACTGCGCGAATTTGCCGAAACGGGCGTGGACTTTATCTCCGTTGGTGCACTAACTAAACACGTACAGGCACTCGACCTTTCAATGCGTTTTCGCTAATTGCTAACAGATTTATCCGCTCCATCGCGGGCGGATAAATCTCCCCTTCCCCAACTTTCTTCGTAACGCCTCGCAAATTTCTTGTCTTTCGCTGCAACGAAATAAAAAACCTCGGAAGCTGCTTTCCCGTTTCGTTTTTTGCCCCTCGCTTGTGCTGATGGCGTTTGCCAAAGTAGCGCCAACCAAATCAAGGAGCGAAACAGATGGACAAGCAACGCGGTTTTACACTTATCGAACTGATGGTGGTTATTGGCATCATTGCCATTTTAAGCGCCATTGGTATTCCCGCTTATCAAAACTACCTGCGCAAAGCCGCACTCACCGACATGCTACAAACCTTTGTGCCTTACCGTACCGCCGTAGAGTTGTGCGCGCTGGAACATGGTGGATTAAATACCTGCGACGGTGGCAGCAATGGCATTCCCTCGCCTACCACCACCCGCTATGTTTCAGCCATGAGTGTGGCAAAGGGCGTGGTGTCGCTGACCGGGCAAGAAAGTCTCAATGGACTAAGCGTCGTCATGACGCCGGGTTGGGATAACGCAAACGGCGTCACCGGCTGGACGCGTAACTGCAATATTCAAAGTGACAGCGCATTGCAGCAAGCCTGCGAAGATGTCTTCCGCTTTGATGACGCCAACTAAGGAGCGGCAATGAATATTCCACAGCTCACTGCCCTGTGTCTGCGTTATCAGGGAGTCTTGCTGGATGCCAGCGAAGAGGTGGTTCATGTTGCGGTAGTCGATGCACCTTCGCATGAGCTACTGGACGCATTGCATTTCGCTACCACCAAACGTATTGAGATCACCTGCTGGACGCGCCAACAAATGGAAGGTCACGCCAGTCGCACACAACAGACATTGCCCGTAGCTGTTCAGGAGAAGCATCAGCCCAAAGCAGAGTTGCTGACTCGAACGTTACAATCTGCGCTGGAACAACGCGCGTCTGATATTCATATCGAACCAGCGGACAATGCCTACCGCATCCGCTTGCGTATCGACGGCGTATTGCATCCTTTACCGGACGTTTCACCGGATGCCGGAGTCGCATTAACCGCCAGATTAAAAGTGCTGGGAAACCTGGATATTGCGGAACATCGCCTGCCGCAGGACGGGCAATTCACTGTCGAACTGGCAGGAAATGCCGTCTCATTTCGTATTGCGACCTTAGCATGTCGGGGTGGTGAAAAGGTGGTATTAAGGTTGTTACAGCAGGTGAACCAGGCACTGGATGTTAACACGCTTGGAATGCAGCCGTCACAACTGGTGGACTTTGCTCATGCCTTGCAACAACCACAGGGACTGGTGCTGGTAACTGGCCCTACAGGCAGCGGCAAAACGGTCACGCTTTATAGTGCCCTGCAAATGCTGAATACCGCTGACATTAATATTTGTAGCGTCGAAGATCCGGTTGAGATCCCCATAGCCGGACTAAACCAGACGCAAATCCATTCGCGTGCCGGACTCACCTTTCAGGGCGTTTTGCGTGCGTTATTGCGCCAGGATCCTGACGTCATCATGATCGGAGAGATCCGCGATGGCGAAACGGCAGAAATTGCCATTAAAGCCGCGCAAACCGGTCACCTGGTGTTGTCTACCCTACACACTAACTCCACCTGCGAAACGCTGGTACGTTTACAGCAAATGGGAGTCGCCCGCTGGATGCTATCATCGGCGCTTACGCTGGTAATAGCCCAGCGTCTGGTACGCAAACTTTGCCCGCATTGTCGCCGGCAGCAAGGGGAGCCCATCCATATTCCAGACAATGTATGGCCATCGCCGCTGCCCCACTGGCAGGCACCCGGTTGTGTACATTGCTACCACGGTTTTTATGGTCGCACGGCCTTATTTGAAGTTCTGCCCATAACACCGGTCATACGTCAGCTTATTTCCGCTAATACCGACGTTGAATCGCTGGAAACGCACGCCCGACAGGCGGGTATGCGAACGCTTTTTGAAAACGGCTGCCTGGCCGTGGAGCAAGGCTTAACCACCTTTGAAGAGTTAATCCGCGTATTGGGGATGCCGCATGGCGAGTAAGCAACTCTGGCGCTGGCATGGCATAACCGGCGACGGCAATGCGCAAGATGGGATGCTATGGGCAGAGAGCCGTGCTTTGCTGCTCATGGCACTACAGCAACAGATGGTTACCCCACTAAGCCTGAAGCGAATCGCCATCAATTCTGCGCAGTGGCGAGGAGATAAAAGCGCGGAAGTCATTCATCAACTGGCGACGCTACTCAAAGCCGGGTTAACGCTTTCTGAAGGGCTGGCTCTGCTGGCGGAACAGCATCCCAGTAAGCAGTGGCAAGCGTTGCTGCAATCACTGGCGCACGATCTTGAACAGGGCGTTGCCTTTTCCAATGCCTTATTACCCTGGTCAGAGGTATTTCCGCCGCTCTATCAGGCGATGATCCGCACGGGTGAACTGACCGGTAAGCTGGATGAATGCTGCTTTGAACTGGCGCGTCAGCAAAAAGCCCAGCATCAGTTGACCGACAAAGTGAAATCAGCGTTACGTTATCCCATTATCATTTTAGCGATGGCAATCATGGTGGTTGTGGCAATGCTGCATTTTGTTCTGCCGGAGTTTGCCGCTATCTATAAGACCTTTAACACTCCGCTACCGGCGCTAACGCAGGGGATCATGACGCTGGCAAGTTTTAGTGGCGAATGGGGTTGGTTGCTGGTGCTATTCGGCTTTCTGCTGGCGATAGCCAATAAGCTGCTGATGCGCCACCCAACCAGGCTTATCGCACGGCAGAAATTGCTGTTACGCATCCCGATTATGGGTTCACTGATGCGGGGACAAAAACTCACGCAGATCTTTACGATTCTGACGCTGACACAAAGTGCAGGCATTTCTTTTTTACAGGGCGTTGAGAGCGTCAGAGAAACAATGCGCTGCCCGTACTGGGTGCAACTTCTGACACAAATCCAGCACGATATCAGTAACGGTCACCCCATCTGGCTGGCGCTAAAAAATGCCGGTGAGTTTAGCCCGCTCTGTTTGCAATTAGTGAGAACAGGAGAGGCATCCGGCTCGCTGGATCTCATGTTAGACAACCTCGCCCATCATCATCGGGATAACACAATGGCGCTGGCGGATAACCTCGCAGCCTTACTGGAACCGGCGTTGCTGATCATAACGGGAGGAATTATCGGTACGCTGGTGGTGGCAATGTATCTGCCAATTTTCCATTTAGGCGATGCGATGAGTGGAATGGGATAACGCTGGCGTGTTGCTCCACGCCAGCGTTGGTATATTACAGGTTGTTGAAGATGCGGTTTTCTTGTTCCTGCACACGGATAAACGTGGTGCGCTTGGTCAGTTCTTTCAGGCGTGAAGCCCCAACGTATGTACAAGCTGAACGCAGGCCGCCCAAAATATCACGCGCGGTATTTTCAACCGGGCCTCGCAGCGGCAGCTTAACGGTTTTACCTTCTGCTGCGCGATATTCCGCAACGCCGCCAACGTGACGTTTCATCGCAGACTCTGAGCTCATGCCGTAGAACAACATAAATTTCTCGCCGTTCTCCTCAACGATGCGACCGCCGCTCTCTTCGTGGCCCGCCAGCATGCCGCCAAGCATGACGAAATCGGCACCGCCGCCAAAGGCTTTCGCGACATCGCCCGGCGTGGTGCAGCCGCCATCGCTGACGATCATTCCGCCCAGACCGTGCGCAGCATCGGCGCATTCGATCACCGCAGAAAGTTGCGGATAACCGACGCCTGTTTTGACGCGAGTTGTACAAACAGAACCTGGGCCAATGCCAACTTTAACGATATCGGCACCGGAGAGGATAAGCTCCTCACACATTTCACCAGTCACTACGTTGCCTGCACAAATGGTTTTGGTCGGCCACGCTTCACGCGCTTTCGCAACGAACTGCACGAAGTGTTCGGAATAACCATTCGCCACGTCAATACAAACGAAATTTAATGCCGGGTTCAGGTCGAGAATCTGTTTAGTTTTTTCGAAATCCGCATCAGACGTGCCGGTAGAAACCATCACATGTTTCAGCACATCAGCGGAAGAATTGTTGATAAACGCTTGCCACTCTTCGACAGAATAGTGTTTATGCACAGCAGTCAGAATATCAAAAGAAGCCAGCGCAGAGGCCATAGAAAATGTGCCTACGGTGTCCATATTGGCGGCGATAATCGGCACGCCGGACCAGCTCTGACCTGAATGTTTGAAGGTGAATTGACGTTCCAGTTCAACATCGGAACGGCTTTTAAGAGTGGAGCGTTTAGGGCGGATGAGAACGTCTTTAAAACCTAACTTCAGATCTTCTTCAATACGCATGTGCGGATTCCTGGGGTTAATGGCTATAAGGGTAAGAGCGCAACTCCAGTGACGTTATCATACGCACTAATCAATGCGGCGCAAGACTGCGAAATTGTCTTTTTTTACGCTACAATCCCATAAATTTACCTGGTAAATAGTGAGCGAACGTTTCATCAATTTCGCTTTCGTGCGCTCATTTTTAACGTTTTGATAATCATGATGAATTCCCGGGAATATAAATTATGAGGTATATAGTTGCCTTAACGGGAGGCATTGGCAGTGGCAAGAGTACCGTTGCCAATGCGTTTGCTGATCTCGGAATTAACGTCATTGATGCCGATATTATTGCGCGTCAGGTGGTTGAACCAGGTGCACCTGCGCTACATGCCATTGCTGATCACTTTGGCGCTAACATGATTGCTGCTGATGGAACATTGCAGCGCCGGGCCTTGCGCGAGCGGATCTTCGCCAACCCGGAAGAGAAAAACTGGCTTAACGCCCTGCTGCATCCGCTGATTCAGCAAGAGACGCAACACCAGATCCAGCGAGCTACTTCCCCCTATGTACTATGGGTTGTGCCATTGCTGGTAGAAAACTCACTGTATAAAAAAGCGAATCGAGTGCTGGTGGTGGATGTCAGCCCAGAAACGCAACTTAAGCGCACCATGCAGCGCGACGATGTAACTCGCGAGCATGTCGAACAAATCCTTGCTGCTCAGGCAACGCGCGAAGCTCGCCTTGCCGTGGCAGATGACGTCATTGATAATAACGGCGCACCGGATGCTATCGCATCGGATGTTGCCCGCCTGCACGCACACTATTTGCAGCTTGCGTCGCAGTTTGTCTCACAGGAAAAACCGTAATGCAGACCCAGGTCCTTTTTGAACATCCACTAAATGAAAAAATGCGTACATGGCTGCGCATTGAGTTTTTGATTCAGCAACTCACCGTTAATTTACCCATCGTTGACCACGCTGGCGCGCTGCATTTTTTCCGTAATGTCAGCGAATTACTGGATGTTTTCGAGCGCGGCGAAGTCCGCACTGAGCTGTTGAAAGAACTTGACCGACAGCAACGTAAACTCCAGACCTGGATTGGCGTGCCCGGCGTGGACCAGAGCCGTATTGAGGCATTAATTCAGCAGTTAAAAGCGGCGGGGAGCGTATTAATCTCCGCGCCGCGTATCGGGCAATTTCTACGTGAAGATCGTTTGATTGCTCTGGTGCGTCAGCGACTGAGCATCCCGGGCGGCTGTTGCAGCTTTGATTTACCTACATTGCACATTTGGCTGCATCTACCCCAGGCGCAGCGCGACAGCCAGGTAGAAACCTGGATTGCCAGCCTGAACCCGCTTACCCAGGCACTTACCATGGTGCTGGATTTAATTCGCCAGTCGGCCCCCTTCCGTAAACAAACCAGCCTGAATGGTTTTTATCAGGATAACGGTGGCGATGCCGACTTGCTGCGCCTGAATCTGTCGCTCGATTCACAGCTTTATCCGCAAATTTCCGGTCATAAGAGCCGTTTTGCCATTCGTTTTATGCCGCTGGACAGTGAAAACGGACAGGTACCAGAACGTCTGGATTTCGAACTGGCCTGTTGCTAAGGAGTAAAAATGTCAGAAACTATTACGGTGAATTGCCCAACCTGCGGGAAAACGGTGGTGTGGGGTGAAATCAGCCCGTTTCGGCCATTTTGCTCCAAACGTTGTCAGCTGATCGACCTCGGAGAATGGGCTGCTGAAGAAAAACGAATCCCCAGCAGTGGCGATCTTTCCGAAAGCGATGACTGGAGCGAAGAGCCAAAGCAGTGACATTCTATCTGATGCGACGCTGGCCTGATAAAACGCGCCAGCGTCGCATCAGGCATCATATGCAAATATCGGATGCAGCGTGACGCCTTATTCGACATACACACGCCTAAGTTTCGCAATTACCGGTTCATTGGCTGGCGGAAAATCATCGGCATTAAGACCGACCAGCGACATCCACTCACCGGGTTGCCCTTCTTTACCCCACGGCTCCCCTTCCCAGCTTTCGACCAGCCAGAACCACAGAGTTATATGCCTGTCCGGGAATTCATATTCCAGTTTTTCAAATAGCGAAAAATGTTGTGGGGTAATCCCGACTTCTTCCTGAAGTTCACGCACCACCGCCTGTTCCGGCGTTTCGCCCATTTCAACTTTACCGCCGGGAAACTCCAGTTTATTCGCCATGTGCGCATCTGCTGCGCGACGCGTTATAAAGATTTCATTGTTCTCGTTGCGAATAATACCTACCGCAATTTGCAGCTTTTTCATTGACTTAAACCTATAAAAAAGGCGCAGAATCCTGCGCCTTTTACTTCAACTGTTAGCTTTTATTGCAGGCGGCCATGGCACTGCTTATATTTTTTACCAGAACCACACGGGCAAGGATCGTTACGTCCTACTTTGCGTTCACCGGTTTGCGCCGCCAGTGCAGCTGCGGCAGCAGAGTCGTCATCCTGATGGCTAAGCTGCTGCATTTGCGCTAAACGCTCGGCTTCCATACGACGCTGTTGTTCCAGCTCCTCAACCTCTTCAGGCATACGTACCTGAACTTTGCTCAGCGTGCTGATAACTTCATATTTTAACGACTCCAGCATCGCTGCAAACATGGAGAACGATTCACGTTTGTATTCCTGCTTCGGATCTTTCTGTGCATAGCCACGCAGGTGGATACCCTGACGCAGATAGTCCATCGCAGCCAGGTGCTCTTTCCACAGAGAGTCAAGCGTTTGCAGCATGACGCCTTTCTCGAAGTGACGCATCATCTCAGCACCAACCACTTCTTCTTTACGCTGATACACTTCGATGGACTGCGCCAGAATGCGCTCACGCAGCGTCTCTTCATGCAGTTCTGGTTCTTTATCCAGCCACTCGGCAATTGGTAAATCGAGGTCGAAATCGTTCTTCAGACGTTCCTGCAGCCCCGGAATATCCCACATTTCTTCCAGCGACTGTGGCGGAATGTAGGCATCAATGGTCGCTTTGAACACATCTTCACGAATGCTGTTGATGGTTTCGCTCACATCGCTGACATCCAGCAGTTCGTTACGCTGGGAGTAAATGGCGCGACGCTGATCGTTAGCCACGTCATCATATTCCAGCAGTTGCTTACGAATGTCGAAGTTACGGCTTTCAACTTTACGCTGGGCGTTGGCAATCGCTTTGGTCACCCACGGGTGCTCAATGGCTTCGCCTGGCTTCATACCCAGTTTACGCATCATGCCGGATACTCGGTCGGAAGCAAAAATACGCATCAGCGCATCTTCCATCGACAGGTAGAAACGGGAAGAACCAGCATCCCCCTGACGACCAGAACGACCGCGCAGCTGGTTATCGATACGACGGGATTCGTGACGTTCAGTACCGATGATATGCAGGCCACCTGCTGCCAGTACCGCATCGTGACGTACCTGCCAGTCGGCTTTAATTTTTTCAATTTGCTCTGCAGTCGGATTTTCCAGCGCGGCAACTTCTGCCTGCCAGCTACCACCGAGCACAATATCGGTACCACGACCCGCCATGTTGGTCGCGATAGTCACCGCAGCCGGATAACCTGCCTGAGCAACAATCGCCGCTTCGTTGGCATGGAATTTGGCGTTCAGGACGTTGTGCTTAATACCGGCTTTGGTCAGTTCATTTGACACCAGCTCCGATTTTTCGATGGAGATTGTACCCACCAGCACCGGCTGGCCTTTCGCAGTACGTTCTTTGATATCTTCAATGATCGCCTGAATTTTTTCCGCTTCAGTCATGTAGACCAGGTCCGGCAGATCTTTACGAATCATTGGACGGTTGGTCGGAACAACGACGGTATCCAGCTTGTAGATGGAGCTAAATTCGAAAGCTTCGGTATCAGCAGTACCGGTCATCCCCGCCAGTTTTTCATACAGACGGAAGTAGTTCTGGAAGGTGATCGACGCCAGCGTCTGGTTTTCGTTCTGGATCTGTACACCTTCTTTCGCTTCCACAGCCTGATGCAGGCCATCGGACCAACGACGTCCCTGCATGGTACGACCGGTGTGTTCGTCAACGATGATAACTTCACCATCTTTAACGATGTAGTCGACGTCGCGGGTAAACAGCGCATGAGCGCGCAGCGCCGCCGTTACGTGGTGCATCAGCATGATGTTGGCCGGAGAGTACAGAGACTCACCTTCATCCATGATGCCTTCTTTAACCAGCAGTTCTTCAATCAGAACCAGACCACGTTCGGTCAGGTTCACCTGGCGAGATTTTTCATCCACCGAGAAGTGGCCTTCGCCCTGGAAGGTTTCGGAGTCTTCTTTTTCCTGACGGATCAGGTGTGGAATAATTTTATTCACGCGTTTATACATTTCCGAGCTGTCTTCTGCCGGGCCGGAAATGATCAGCGGTGTACGCGCTTCATCGATCAGGATGGAGTCCACTTCGTCCACCAGCGCATAGTGCAGTTTACGCTGTACACGTTCTTCAGGACTGAACGCCATGTTGTCGCGCAGGTAGTCAAAGCCGTATTCGTTGTTCGTACCGTAAGTGATGTCAGCTGCGTAAGCTTCACGCTTTGCCGGTGCTGGCATGCCCGGCAGGTTGATACCAACTGTCAGGCCAAGAAATTCAAACAGCGGACGGTTGTTTTCGGCGTCACGTTGCGCCAGGTAGTCGTTGACGGTAACTACGTGCACGCCTTTACCGGTTAGTGCGTTCAGGTAAGCAGGCAGCGTTGCGGTCAGGGTTTTACCTTCACCGGTACGCATTTCGGCGATGCAGCGTTCGTTAAGAACCATACCGCCGAGTAACTGAACGTCGAAGTGACGCATACCAAAGACGCGCTTACTTGCCTCACGCACCACGGCGAAAGCTTCCGGGATCAGATTTTCCAGCACTTCGCCTTTTTCCAGACGTGCACGAAACTCTGCGGTTTTCCCTTTCAGTTCTTCGTCGGAGAGTTTTTCCATCTCCGGTTCCATGGCATTGATGATGTTGACCACTTTGCGCATCCGGCGCAGGGTGCGATCGTTACGACTACCGAAAACTTTAGTTAATAATTTGATTAGCATAATAAAATCTCAAACGCCCCGCGTTGCGGAGTCAATAAAATGAAGTAACGGTTTATTGTTGTTAGCTGAGGCGTTGAGGGCCAGCACGGATGCCTTGCGCCTGGCTTATCCAGACGGGCGTGCTGAATTTTGCTTGCGGGGTAAAATGCGCATAATCAATGCGATAACCCTTTTCAGACGGCGTGCCTTCCTGGGTCAACAGCGCGCTGAGCGTATCCAGTAATGCAAGATGTTGCGCCTGAAGAGGCAAAGATTCTTCAGCAACGGGCAGCGTTTGCGGTGCCATTGCGAAGGAAAGATGACGGATTACCGTGCGAATGGCATGTTGATGCCAGTAATCAACGGAATAGTTCGAATTCGGGCGGCGCGTGTTGGCTTCCAGCAAGGCCAATTGACCAAAGTTAACTTTGGCTGAAGGCTCGTGGTTGCGGGTTGTCGCTTTTGCGGGCGCGTTTGGTTCGGCGGCGTTGCTGAGTGCAGGCAAACCTAAACTCGCCGCGACCATCCCTAATAAGAGATGCGGCCAGAAGTAGCGTTTACCAAACTGTCGCCAGCGCGTCAGTATTCCACTCACGTTATTGCCATCCCGATCGTATTCAAACGTATTTAGCGCACAAATCTTATCATTAAAGCCTGAAGTCCACAGCACGAATGAAGATAAGTTGTGCGTAAAAGTGCTTAAGAAAACAGCGTTCGCACCGTTTTTTATAGCTCTTATAAAATTCAAAAAAAAACGACTGGTTCACCTGGCCGGAGAGAGTGCCAGATTTGCCAGTCGAATTTTATACGACAGTATAAATGTCGTTATGCCAGTACGGCTGAAGGCGCTTTGAAGGCCAACGGCAGTTCTGCGTCGTCCTGGAAGGTCACATATTCCCAGGCTTCCTGTTTCGCCAGGACAGCCTGCAGCAGTTTGTTATTCAGTGCATGACCGGATTTATAAGCGGTAAATGCACCGATAATATTGTGACCACACATGAACAAGTCACCGATCGCATCGAGCATTTTGTGACGCACAAATTCGTCTTCAAAACGCAGGCCGTCTTCGTTCAGTACGCGATAATCGTCAACAACGATGGCACAATCGAAGCTGCCGCCCAGGCACAAACCACGGGACTGCAGATATTCGATATCACGCATGAAACCGAACGTACGCGCACGGCTGATCTGGCGCATAAATGCATCAGCGGAGAAGTTCATCGCATAGCGCTGGTTGCTGGAATCAATAGCCGGATGGTTAAAATCGATGGTGAAATCCAGAGAAAAACCATTGTACGGCTTAAATTCAGCCCACTTATCGCCATCTTCGACACGAACAGTTTCTTTAATGCGAACAAATTTCTTGGCGCAGTTCAACTCGTCGATACCGGCGTCAAGCAGCAGGTATACAAACGGAGCGGCGCTGCCGTCCATGATCGGGATTTCCGGCGCGTTAACTTCGATAACAATGTTATCGATGCCCAGGCCCGCGAGAGCAGCATTGAGGTGCTCTACGGTTGAAATCCGCACATCATGCTCGTTGACCAGACACGTACAGAGCATGGTATCACGCACAGATTTGGCATCGGCCGGGAAATCTACCGGTGGATTCAAGTCGGTGCGACGATAGATGACCCCGGTGTTGGCCGGCGCAGGGCGTAACGTCAGGGTGACTTTCTTGCCGGTATGTAAACCGACACCCGTCGCCTGAACGATACGTTTAAGTGTCCTTTGTTTGATCATCGTATTATCTCGCCAAATTACCTATCCAACCGAAGTGTACTATACATTCGGCGGGCCAGTTTAGCACAAAGAGCCTCGAAACCCAAATTCCAGTCAATTCTTAATCAGCTTGCTTACGCAGGAATGCTGGGATATCCAGATAATCCGGCTCTTTCGCAGTTTGCGGCGCATTGTCATTCACGACTTTAGCAACCGGCTTCTGCTCCTGGGTCAGCGGAGCCATCCCGTGCTGCTGGTAGCGATCCATCACTGGCTGCTGAGCCTGCTTATTGGTCACCAGAGTGATTTCAGGACGTTTGTCCATGCCGATACCTGTCGCAACAACAGTTACGCGCAGCTCGTCATTCATATCCGGGTCAAGAGAAGTACCGATAACCACGGTCGCGTTGTCGGAAGCAAATGCACGGATGGTGTTACCTACCGTTTCGAACTCATCCAGACGCAGGTCGAAGCCCGCTGTGATGTTTACCAGTACGCCGCGTGCGCCAGACAGGTCGATATCTTCCAGCAGCGGAGAAGAGATAGCCATTTCAGCAGCTTCTTCCGCACGGTCTTCACCGCTCGCCACGCCAGAACCCATCATTGCGTAGCCCATTTCAGACATTACGGTGCGTACGTCTGCAAAGTCCACGTTCATCAAACCCGGACGAGTAATCAGTTCGGCGATACCTTGCACAGCGCCTTTCAGTACATCGTTCGCTGCGCCAAACGCATCCAGCAGGGAGATACCACGGCCCAGAACTTTCAGCAGTTTGTCGTTCGGGATAGTGATCAGAGAGTCCACATGCTTGGACAGTTCAGTGATCCCCTGCTCCGCGAATGCCATACGCTTCTTGCCTTCAAAGTTGAAAGGCTTAGTGACGACAGCAACGGTCAGGATACCCAAATCTTTTGCCACTTCAGCGACGACTGGTGCTGCACCTGTACCGGTACCACCACCCATACCCGCAGCAATAAAGACCATGTCTGCACCTTCCAGCGCCGCACGCAGTGCATCGCGATCCTCATCAGCCGCATTGCGGCCAACTTCTGGATTAGCGCCAGCTCCCAGTCCTTTGGTGATACCGCTACCGATTTGAATCGTCTGTCCAACCGCTGTTTTACGCAGCGCTTGTGCATCGGTATTTACCGCGAAGAATTCAACACCTTCAATGCGCTCACGCACCATGTGTTCAACAGCATTACCGCCGCCGCCGCCGACGCCGATGACTTTAATCACCGCGTCATTGGTAAGTTCCATTGGTTCAAACATAGTTTCTCTCCGATTTGTGCCTGTCGCCTGAGGCCGTAATCATCGTCGGCCTCATAAAAATTAAAACTCTTTTCGCAGCCAACTATTGAGTCGCTTGATCCACGAGCCAACTGATGCTGTAACACGTTTTTCTACTTCAGCTTCACCGTTAAGATGTGACTCTTTCCCATAGTGAAGCAATCCCACCGCCGTCGAATAATACGGCTCCTGAGCATAATCCGTTAAACCGGTAATATTCAGCGGCGCGCCGATACGCACTTGCGTATGAAACACGCGCTGAGCACAGGCTGCAAGACCTTCGATCTGCGCTGCGCCACCGGTTAATACAATGCCTGCCGCCAGGTGATGTTTAACCCCTTGTTGGCGAAGCTTTTCCTGCAACTGCAATATCTCTTCGTTGACCAGATTGAGCAGCTCGGTATAGCGCGGCTCGATCACCTCTGCCAGGGTCTGACGTTGTAGACTCCGCGGCGGACGACCGCCTACGCTCGGCACTTCCACGCTCTCATCTTTTCCAACGATGGAGCCCAGCGCACAACCGTGGCGAACTTTAATCGCTTCGGCGTCACTTGGCGGTGTGCCAAAGGCGTAAGCGATATCACTGGTCACGACATTGCCAGCATAAGGAATTACCTTCGTGTGGCGCAATGCCCCACCGGTATAAACGGCGATATCCATTGTACCACCACCGATATCAACGACGCAGACACCCAGTTCACGTTCATCTTCCGTCAATACCGAATAACTTGATGCCAGACCGGCAAATATCAGTTGGTCAACTTTCAGCCCACAACGTTCAACCGCTTTGACGATGTTTTTCGCCATATCATTGTGACATGTGATCAGGTGCACTTTTGCCTGCATCCGCACGCCCGAAAGCCCTACCGGATTCTTGATCCCTTCCTGATAGTCAATCGCATACTCTTGCGGGATCACATGCAACACACGATGCTCATCGCGCACACGCACCGATTTCGCGGTATGGACGACGTTTTCCACATCTTCTTGCGTCACTTCTTCTTCAGAAATAGGCACCATACCAATTTCATTCTGGCAGCTGATGTGCTTACCTGAAAGCGCCAGATATACCGAAGATATCTGACAATCTGCCATCAATTCTGCCTGGTCAATGGCGCGTTGTACGCACTTGACCACGGATTCGAGGTCGTTCACCCCGCCTTTATCCATACCACGCGACGGGCAGCTGCCCACGCCAATGATATTGACCATACCGTCGGGCAGAACTTCCCCTACTAAAGCGGCAACCTTCGCGGTACCAATCTCCAGTCCTACTACCAGTTTTCTGTCCGTCGCCTTGATCATTGTTGTTCTGCCTGTGCCTGATTTTGTTGCTGAGTAGATTCCCCTGGCGGCAAGGGCGCCCAGCCTACTGCCGCTCCAGAGTCATAACGCAAATCAACGTAGCTAATCCGTTTGCCATCGGTTTGCGCCTGCTGCTGTAAAACCGGATAAAGTTCTACAAAGCGAGCCAAACGTTTCATCGTATCGCCCCGGCCAAGATTGAGCTTAATATCGTTATTCAGCGTCAACTGCCAGGAACGTCGCGCGGTCATCGCCGCTTCCTTCAGAGTAAATCTGTCCTTTGCCAGCATCTGCCCCATTTCGCGATAGCCCTGCAACACTTCATTGGCGCTGCCTTCCGGGCCATACAGCATTGGAAGCACCTGCTTGCTGGTGCGATCTGGCGGCACGCTGAAGGTGTTTCCTTCCGCGTCTACCATATGTTGATCATTCCACCGCGCAATCGGCACATATTCAACCAGATGAATCTTCAATTCATCAGGCCACTGCTTTCTGACGCTCACCTGCTTAATCCACGGCAGGCGTTGTTCTATTTGCGTCTGGATGATGTTGACATCCTGGGTCATAAAGGTACCTGGCTCACCCAATGCCAGGATCGACTGCCGGATATCGTCATTACGCGTGTAATGGCGTTCACCGGTCAACACCAGCTTTGAGAGCGGCAGGCGTTGCGCATCTTCCATCCAGCCCAACACGACCCAGCCGCTCACCAACACTGTCGTTAAAACGGTCAGCAGGAAAAGGATCCCCGCCAGACGCGTTCCATTATTGCGGCGAGAAGAAACCTCTTCTTCGCTATTTCGCGTGTTCAGAGCAGCCTGCGACATATTAGTCCGCCAGTTCCAGAATTCGTACTACCAACTGCGAGAAGCTCATACCTGCCTGACGTGCCGCCATCGGCACCAGACTGTGGCTGGTCATACCCGGTGAGGTATTGGCTTCCAGCAGATAAAACTGTCCATCACTGTCCAGCATAACGTCAATACGTCCCCATCCTTTGCAACCTAACGTCGTCCATGCTTTTAGCACTAATGCCTGCAAATTGGCCTCTTGTGACGCTTCCAGACCTGCGGGGCAGAAATACTGTGTCTCATCAGAGAGATACTTCGCCTCATAATCATAGAAGGTTCCGGCCGGTTGAATACGTATTGACGGTAAAATTTCTTCACCGAGTATCGCAACCGTGAACTCCGGCCCACTTAGCCATTTTTCAATCAATACTTCTTCATCGTGCTGAAATGCCAATCTTAATGCATCTTGTAGAGCATTTTCTGCTACTACTTTTGACATTCCCACACTGGAACCTTCGCGGCTCGGCTTAACGATAACCGGCAAACCCAGAGAAGAAATTTCTGCTAACTGCTTATCGTTAAGGCCTTTTTCAAACTCTGCGCGGGTTAACGCTACCCACGGCGCGACCGGTAAACCGGCACCCTGCCACAGAAGTTTGCTGCGTAGTTTATCCATTGAAAGCGCAGATGCCATCACTCCGCTGCCGGTATAAGGCAAGCCCATCAGCTCGAGCATGCCCTGCAGCGTACCATCTTCACCGCCGCGACCGTGTAGCGCGATAAACACTTTCTGAAAACCCATCGACTTCAGTTGCGTCACGTCGACTTCTTTCGGGTCGACAGGATACGCGTCAATACCGCCTTCACGCAGCCCGGCTAACACCGCTGCGCCAGAATTCAGAGAAACTTCCCGCTCAGCGGAGGTCCCGCCCAACAGGACCGCGATTTTATCAGTCATGTTGTTCTTCCTCCGGAGTTTGCGGCTTCAGTTTGATTTCAGCTAAAGAACGAGCAATTTTTCCGATATTACCAGCCCCCTGAACGAGAATCAGGTCGTTACCGGTTAATACCGGTGCCAGCATCTCGGCTACCTGCGCCGGGTCCGGCACCAGAATGGGATCAATTTTCCCACGTCCACGAATTGTGCGACACAGCGAACGGCTGTCCGCTCCCGGAATTGGCGCTTCACCAGCCGGATACACTTCCAGCATCAACAGGGTATCAACCTGCGTCAGCACATTGGCGAAATCATCATACAGGTCGCGCGTACGGGTAAAACGGTGCGGCTGAAACAGCATTACCAGGTTTTTATCCGGCCAGCCTGCGCGCGCCGCTTTAATAGTGGCGTCCACTTCCGTCGGGTGGTGGCCGTAGTCATCGACCAGCATTGCCGTACCGCTTTTTCCATTCACTGGCTCTAGCGGGAATTCACCGAGGAAATCGAAACGGCGCCCCGTCCCCTGGAAGCTTTCCAGCGCACGCAAAATAGCCTCGTCGTCAATTCCCTCTTCCGTAGCAACCGCAACCGCAGCTGCGGCGTTCAGCGCGTTATGACGACCTGGCGCATTCAGGGTGACGCGCATCGGCTCTTTGTCCTGGCGCAGCAGCGTAAAGTGCCCCTGCGGGCCAATCTGCTGATAATCTTCTACACGCACGTCGGCATCTTCGCTGAAGCCGTAAGTCGTGGTCTGACGCCCCACACGCGGTAACAATTCGCGGATCACCGGATCATCAACACACATCACCGCACGACCGTAAAACGGCAGGTTATGCAGAAAATTAATAAAAGTCTGTTTTAAATTCTCAAAGTCGCCCTGGTAGGTATCCATGTGGTCGGCTTCGATATTGGTGACAATCGCCACCATCGGTTGCAGATGCAGGAACGATGCATCACTCTCATCTGCTTCGGCAATCAGGTACCGACCATGCCCCAAACGCGCATGAACCCCCGCCGCTTTTACCAGTCCGCCGTTAACGAAGGTTGGGTCGAGCCCCGCTTCTGCGTAGATGCTGGAAACCATCGCGGTGGTTGTCGTTTTGCCGTGTGTTCCGGCAATGGCGATGCCATGACGAAAACGCATTAACTCAGCCAGCATTTCAGCACGACGGATCACCGGAATACGCGCTTCATGAGCTGCAACAATTTCCGGGTTATCGGCAGAAATCGCGCTGGAAACAACGACCACGCTGGCATCACGTACGTTTTCCGGGCGATGGTTGAAATAAATCGTCGCTCCCAGATTCATTAACTGCTGCGTGACCGGATTTGGCGCTAAATCGGAACCACTGATCTGATAACCTTCATTGGCCAGAACTTCGGCAATACCGCCCATACCGGCACCACCGATGCCGACAAAATGTATGTGCCGAACGCGACGCATTTCGGGCACGATGGAACGCAGTTTTGCCAATTGTTGTGTATTCATTCTTTACGCCATTAACTTCTTAAATTCATACGATGCAAAAGGCATCGCTACAATTACGCCCGGGCAGCCCGGCTCACTTCATTTGCCACTCGCTCGGTGGCATCCGGAATGGATGCAGCGCGGGCGCGTTCTGCCATGGTTAATAAGGTTTCTCGCGACCACCCGGCCAGGGTGTTGGCGACAGCATCCACGCTAAGCTGTGACTGCTCGATAATTTTGGCTGCGCCCGCTTTTTCCAGCGGTAGCGCATTCCAGTATTGCTGACGGTCTTTATGTTGAAACGGCACAAACAACGCCGGTAGTCCTGCCGCGGCGATTTCACTCACCGTTAACGCACCGGAGCGGCAAACGACGACATCCGCCCACGCATACGCCGCCGCCATATCATCAATAAATTCCGTCACTTTATGCTGCGGTTGTCCCGCTTCGGCATACGCCTGTTCAACGGATTGTTGCGAACCTTTGCCGCTCTGATGCCAGATAGTGACTGAATCACCCAGTTTCGCAGCAACCTGCGGCATTGTCTGGTTAAGAATGCGTGCGCCCTGGGAACCACCCACTACCAACACACGAACCGGACCTTCACGTCCAGCCAAACGTTGCTGCGGCAACGGCAGCGCCAGCACATCGGTACGCACCGGGTTACCCACCACTTCCGCATTAGGGAAAGCACCTGGAAACGCCTGCATCACTTTGGTAGCAATCTTCGCCAGCCATTTATTGGTTAAGCCCGCAATACCGTTTTGTTCATGAAGTACAACCGGAATGCCTAACGACCACGCGGCCAGACCACCTGGACCTGATACATAGCCGCCCATACCGAGCACCACGTCAGGTTTGTACGCTTTCATAATCGCCCGCGCCTGACGCCAGGCGTTGAAGATACGCAGCGGCGCAGCTATCAGTGCTTTTATACCTTTTCCACGCAGACCAGAGATACGAATGAAATCAATTTCGATGCCATGTTTTGGCACTAAGTCCGCTTCCATACGGTCGGCAGTCCCCAGCCAGCGAACTTGCCAACCCTGAGCCATTAGATGGTGCGCAACCGCCAGCCCCGGGAATACATGTCCACCGGTTCCGCCTGCCATCACCATTAATCGCTTCCCTTGACCACTCATCGTGAACCTCGTACAAACGCCTGCGCTTTCTCCAGACGCGTTTCATAATCAATACGCAACAGCATCATGATGGCTGTCGACATAATCAGTAAGCTCGAACCACCGTAACTGATCAGCGGCAATGTCAGACCTTTGGTCGGTAACATCCCCGCCGCCGCGCCTACGTTAACCAGCGCCTGGAAACTAAACCAGATACCAATAGAACAGGCGAGAAAACCGGAAAAACGGTGGTCAATTTCTAATGCTTTGCGGCCAATCGACATCGCGCGAAAAGCGACGAAGAATACCATTAAAAGTGCCAGCACCACACCGACATACCCCAGTTCTTCGCCGATAATGGCGAAAATAAAGTCAGTGTGCGCTTCCGGCAGATACTCCAGTTTTTGTACCGAGTTACCTAAACCTTGTCCCCACAGTTCACCGCGACCAAACGCCATCAACGATTGCGTTAACTGATAGCCGCTGCCAAAGGGATCTTCCCACGGGTTCCAGAATGCGGTAACACGGCGGATACGGTACGGTTCGGCGAGGATCAGCAACACAACCGCTGAAATGCCCATACCGATAATGGCAATGAACTGCCACAATTTCGCTCCCGCCAGGAACAACATCGCCAGCGTAGTCACAAACAACACCACCACCGTACCAAGGTCTGGCTGTGCCAGCAGTAACACTGCCAACACCAGAATTACGCCCATCGGTTTCAGGAAGCCGCGCAGGTTATTACGTACTTCGTCGCCTTTACGCACCAGATAGTTGGCGATATAGCAAAACAGCGACAGTTTTGTCAGCTCCGCAGGCTGAATACGCAGCAAACCGAGATCGATCCAACGCGATGCCCCTTTAACCGAGCTACCCACTACCAGAACGATCATCAGCAGGATGATAGATCCGAGCAGCATCGTGGCACTGTAGCGTTGCCAGAACTCCATCGGCAGACGCAGCGTAATGATCGCCAGAATGAATGCCAGGATCAGATAGACGCCATCACGCTTCGCGAAGAAGAACGGATCGTTGGTTAAGCGTTGCCCTATGGGCATTGACGCCGAGGTCACCATGATAAAGCCAATCGCCGCGAGGCCGAAGGTCAGCCACAGTAAGGTGCGATCGTACATGATCAGGCTGTCGGTATCTTTTTCCCGCGAGCCCATCACCCAGCCCTTTAGCGCCGTGGAGATCCAGACCAGAATACTGAATCCTGGCAGGCGCGGCATTTTCAGGCGAGGGAGAGATAAACGCATCAACCTAACTCCTTCGCCAGACGGGCAAACTCATTGCCTCGTTGTTCAAAGTTCTTGAATTGATCAAGGCTGGCACAGGCCGGGGAGAGCAGAACCATATCGCCCGGCTGAACACGCGTAGCAAGCAAGCGCATCGCCTGTTCCATAGTTTCGGTTTGTTCTGCCACTTCCGGGCGTAGCGCCGCCAGCTGCGCGCCGTCACGACCGAAACAATACAGACATACGTTATCGCCATTCAGGTAACGCGCCAGTGGGCTAAAGTCCGCCGATTTACCATCGCCCCCCAGCAACAAATGCAGCGTGCCGTCTACGTGCAGGCCATTCAGCGCCGCTTCCGTACTGCCGACGTTGGTCGCTTTTGAATCGTTAACCCAGCGCACACCGTTATGCTCCAGCACAACTTCAAAGCGATGCGGCAGACCAGTGAATGTGGTTAACGCTTTCAGGCTGCTGGCACGCGGTAACCCTGCGGCATCTGCCAGCGCCAGCGCCGCCAGCGCATTGGTGTAGTTATGCTGCCCGGAAAGTTTCATTTCTTTCACGTTCAGCACTTTCTCGCCTTTCACCCGCAGCCAGGTTTCACCCTGCTGATGATTCAGGTGATAGTCGCCCATGTTGACGCCAAAGCTGACGCAGCGTTCATCCGCACCGCGAATCGGCATTGTTAAGGCATCATCAGCATTAACCACGCAAACTTTTGCGTTTTCGTAAATGCGCAGTTTTGCTGCACGATACTGTTGTAAACCAAACGGATAGCGATCCATATGATCTTCAGTCACGTTCAGAATGGTCGCTGCTACCGCCTGTAAGCTGGAGGTGGTTTCCAGCTGGAAGCTCGACAGTTCCAGCACGTACAGTTCGCACTCATCATCCAACAGCATCAACGCAGGCAGGCCAATATTGCCACCCACACCAACGTTAACCCCCGCCGCTTTCGCCATTTCACCCACTAGCGTGGTGACCGTGCTTTTGCCGTTAGAACCGGTAATCGCCACAATCGGTGCTTGTGCTTCACGACAGAACAGCTCGATATCGCCAACGATTTCGATTCCGGCATCAGCGGCAGCGCTTAAGGATGGATGCGCCAGTGCAATACCGGGACTGGCGACAATCAGATCTGCCGCCATCAGCCATTCATCATTCAGACCGCCCGTGTGGCGTTCTACGGCTTCGGGTAATTTATCCAGGCCAGGCGGTGTCATACGCGTATCCATAACGCGCGGCGTCACACCGCGAGCGAGGAAAAAGTCCACGCAAGAAAGCCCGGTGAGGCCCAGGCCGATAATGACGACATTTTTACCCTGGTAATCAGCCATGATTAACGTACCTTCAGCGTTGCCAGACCAATCAGGACCAGCATCAGCGAAATAATCCAGAAACGCACAATGACGCGCGGTTCCGGCCAGCCTTTCAGTTCATAGTGGTGATGAATCGGTGCCATGCGGAAAATACGTTGTCCGCGCAGTTTAAAGGAGCCGACCTGCAGGATGACGGAAAGCGTTTCTACCACGAACACGCCCCCCATAATCACCAGCAGGAATTCCTGACGCAGCAGTACGGCGATAATACCTAACGCACCACCTAACGCCAGCGAACCTACATCGCCCATAAAGACCTGCGCCGGATAGGTGTTAAACCACAGGAAGCCCAGTCCTGCCCCGACTATCGCGGTACAGACAATGACCAGTTCCCCGGCGTGTCGTAGATACGGTATGTGTAAATAGCTGGCAAAGTTCATGTTGCCGGTCGCCCACGCCACCAGCGCAAAACCACCGGCGACAAATACGGTCGGCATAATTGCCAGACCGTCGAGACCATCGGTCAGGTTTACCGCGTTGCCAGTACCCACAATGACAAAGTAAGCCAGCAGAATGTAGAACAGCCCCAGTTGCGGCATCACATCTTTAAAGAACGGAACCACCAGCTGCGTTGCGGGCGTGTCTTTGCCGGCAAGGTACAGCGCGAAGGCAACACCCAGTGCAATGACCGACATCCAGAAATACTTCCAACGGGCAATCAGGCCCTTGGTGTCTTTACGCACCACTTTGCGATAATCATCAACAAAGCCAATAACACCATAACCTACCAGCACCACCAGTACGCACCAGACGTACGGATTGGACGGGTAAGCCCACAGCAGCACGGAGATCACAATCGCCGTCAGGATCATTATCCCGCCCATGGTCGGTGTACCGCGCTTGCTGAAGTGTGATTCAGGACCGTCGTTACGCACCACCTGACCAAAGGAAAGTTTTTGCAAATGAGCAATCATACGCGGGCCCATCCACAATGAGATGAACAGCGCGGTCAGCAGGCTGACGATGGCGCGAAACGTCAGATAGGAAAAGACGTTAAAGCCGGAATAATATTTGACCAAATGTTCGGCCAGCCAAACTAACATGTCCCATTCTCCTGTAAAGCGCGTACTACCTCTTCCATGGCAGCACTACGTGAACCCTTAACTAAAATCGTAATTACCTGTTGCTCAGCAATCAGTGATTTAAGACGCGCGATAAGCGCAGTTTTATCGGAAAAATGTTCGCCAACGCCGCTGGCGGTGCTGATAGCATGGCTTTGTTTACCCACACTTAACACGCAGTCAATACCAGCAGCTTTTGCCGCTTCGCCCACCTGTACATGGCAGGCTTCGCTTTCAGCGCCCAGTTCCGCCATATCGCCCACCACCAGCACGCGGTAGCCCGGCATTTCAGCCAGAACCTGAACAGCGGCGGTCATTGAACCGACATTGGCGTTGTAGGAGTCGTCGAGCAGCAACTGGTTTTCTGCCAGTTTTATGGGGAACAGACGGCCTGGAACAGCTTTCAGATTTGCCAGCCCCGCTTTGATAGCATCAAGCGTTGCGCCCACGGACATGGAGAGCGCAGCGGCTGCCAGCGCATTCGCAATATTGTGACGCCCCGGCAACGGCAGCAGAACATCGACGCTACCTGTAGGGGTTTGCAGGGTAAATTCCGTACCGTGCGAGGTTACATGGATATTGGTGGCGGTGAAATCGCTGTTGGCGGCATTAGGTGAGAAACGCCACACTTTGCGTGAGCCAATTACGCTCTGCCAGTTCAGCCAGTCGTTGTTGTCGGCGTTCATAATGGCGATACCGTTTTCCGGCAGGCCGCTAAAGATTTCACCTTTCGCTTTCGCGACACCCGCAAGCGAGCCAAAACCTTCCAAATGCGCCGCTGCCAGGTTGTTGACCAGCGCCGCTTCCGGGCGAGTCAGACTCACAGTCCAGGCAATTTCACCCTGATGGTTCGCGCCAAGTTCAATAACTGCGTAATCGTATTCCGGCGTTAAGCGCAACAGCGTCATCGGTACACCGATGTCGTTATTGAGATTGCCTGCCGTATAAAGTGTGTTGCCGCACTGGCTTAAAATTGCCGCCGTCATCTCTTTAACGGAGGTTTTGCCGGAGGAACCTGTCAGAGCAACCACGCGCGCCGGAACTTGCTGGCGAACCCATGCAGCCAGTTCACCAAACGCCAGACGCGTATCCTTGACGATTAACTGCGGCAGATCAATATCCAGCGGACGGCTAACCAGTAGTGCGCCTGCGCCGCCAGCTTTCGCCTGGTCGGCAAAATCATGAGCATCGAAACGTTCGCCTTTCAGGGCAACAAACAGGCAGCCCGGCGTCAGTTTTCGCGTGTCAGTGGTTACAGCATCAAGGGTAATATCTGCACCTTGCAGTTCACCGTTGAGAATATCGGTAAGTTGGCTAAGGGTTACGCTAATCATGCAATCACCCCCAGCAGACGCGCCACCGTGACGCGATCGGAGTAGTCCAGACGCTGATTGCCAACAATCTGGTAATCCTCATGGCCTTTGCCCGCGACCAGTACCACATCATTCTCTTTAGCCTGCATAACGGCGCAAGTCACCGCTTCAGCACGGCCTTCCATCACTTTGGCATATCCGGCATCTAACATTCCCGCCAGAATATCGTTGATGATGGCACGAGGCTCTTCGGTACGCGGGTTATCGTCCGTCACCACCGCCACGTCAGCAAACTCTTCAGCAATTGCGCCCATCAGTGGACGTTTGCCTTTATCACGATCGCCACCGCAGCCAAAGACGCACCACAGCTTGCCCGCACAGTGCAGGCGCGCCGCCTGTAAGGCTTTTTCCAGTGCATCCGGCGTATGCGCGTAATCCACCACCACCGTCGGTTTGCCTGGTGCAGTGAACACTTCCATACGTCCGCAAACCGGTTGCAGACGCGCGGCGGTTTTCAGCAAATCAGCCAGCGGATAGCCGAGTGCCAGCAGTGTCGCCAGCGCCAGCAGCAGGTTGCTGACGTTGAATGCGCCCATCAGGCGACTTTCAATTTCCCCATCGCCCCAACTCGAGCTAAAGCGAATGGTCGCACCGCTGTCGTGATAGTTCACGTCGGTCGCTTTCAACCAGCGTCCGTGACAGTTCGGATTGATATGATCTTCCATTGATACCGCAACCGCGTCCGGCAGTTTTGCCAGCCAGCGGCGGCCCACTTCATCGTCGGCGTTAATAATCGCCTGACCGCAATGATGCTCAGAATAAAGCAGCCATTTTGCAGCTTCGTAGTGTTCCATATCACCATGATAATCAAGGTGATCGCGGCTTAAGTTGGTAAAGACCGACGCCGCAAATTTCAATGCCGCCACACGGTGTTGTACCAGCCCGTGGGATGAAACTTCCATTGCGCAAAAAGTCGCGCCCTGATCCACCAGCCCCGCCAGCTCATGCTGAACATCGACTGCCGAACCGGTGGTATTTTCTGTCGGGATCACTTTCCCCAGCAGGCCGTTACCAACGGTGCCCATTACCGCGCTGGTTTCGCCAAGCAGTTGGCTCCACTGTGCCAGCAGCTGGGTCGTCGTGGTTTTGCCGTTGGTGCCCGTTACGCCTACAAGACGTAAATTGTCAGAGGGTTCATGGTAAAAGCGGCCCGCCAGTGCAGATAAACGCTCGTTGAGCTGGCTGAGATAGATGACCGGTACGCCGTGCATTTCACGGATTTCACCGTCGGTCGCCTCATCTTTCGCCTCTGCAATAATGGCAGCCACACCTTGCGCTATCGCCTGCGGGATATATCGACGCCCGTCCGCCTGATGACCTACTACAGCTACAAAGAGATCGCCCGCCGCAGCCACACGGCTGTCGAGTGTCATCTCTCGCAGTGCTCGCGAAGGTGCGTCTGGCACCCACGGAGCAAGAAGGTCGCGCAAATTACGATCTGCCACCTGTACCCTCGCCTTGATTAATCACAAATTCATTTTTATCGCCCGTTGTCAGCGCATCCGGCTCGATGTTCATGGTACGCAATACGCCGCCCATGATGGCACCAAAGACCGGCGCGGAAACGGCGCCGCCGTAGTATTTACCCGCCTGCGGATCGTTGATAACAACAACCAGCGCGAAGCGCGGCTGACTCGCAGGCGCAACGCCTGCGGTATAAGCAATATATTTATTGATGTAGCGACCGTCCGGCCCGACCTTTTTCGCGGTACCGGTTTTAATGGCGATACGATAGCCTTTAATCGCCGCCTTCACGCCGCCGCCGCCCGGTAGCGCCACGCTTTCCATCATATGCACCACGGTGCGAACAATGGATTCCGGGAAGACACGTTCACCGGGAACCGGGGGGTCAACTTTGGTAATCGACAGTGGGCGATAAATGCCGTAGCTGCCGATAGTTGCGTAGACTCGCGCTAACTGTAACGGTGTTACCATTAGCCCGTAGCCGAAAGAGAAGGTGGCCCTCTCTATGTCAGACCACCGTTGTTTTTGAGGATATAAGCCACTGCGTTCTCCGACCAACCCCAAATTGGTCGCTTTTCCCAGTCCAAAACGTGAGTAAGTATCTACTAACGCTGAGGACGGCATCGCTAACGCCAGTTTGGAAACACCGACGTTACTCGACTTCTGTAATACCCCGGTCAGGGTTAATTCGCTGTAGCGCGCCACGTCTTTGATTTCGTGACCGTTAATTCGATAAGGAACGGTATTGAGTACCGAGTTTTCCCGCACCACGCCACGTTGCAACGCGGTCATCACCACCATCGGTTTAACCGTTGAGCCCGGTTCAAACACGTCGGTGATGGTACGGTTACGCATCGCTTCTTTCGGCGTGCCGCTCAGATTATTTGGGTTGTATGACGGGCTGTTAGCCATCGCCAGCACTTCACCGGTGTTGACATCCACCAGCACGGCGCTACCAGATTCAGCCTTGTTAAAGGCCACTGCGTTGTTCAGTTCGCGATAAACCAGCGCCTGCAGGCGTTCATCAATACTCAGCGTCAGGTTGTGCGCTGCCTGGCTGTCAGTAGAAGAAATATCTTCAATTACGCGACCATAGCGGTCTTTACGCACAATGCGCTCACCCGGCTGCCCGGTAAGCCATTTATCGAAACTCTTCTCGACACCCTCAATCCCTTGGCTATCGACGTTAGTAAAACCGATGAGGTGAGCAGTCACTTCGCCGGATGGATAATAACGGCGAGATTCTTCACGCAGATGAATCCCCGGCAGTTTCAGTTTTTTGATGTAGTCCGCCATGTCAGGGTTTACCTGACGCGCCAGATAAATAAAGCGCCCTTTCGGGTTGGCGTTAATGCGGGCTGAGAGCTGATCCAGCGGAATATTGAGCGCGTTAGCCAGCGCCTTCCAGCGATCACCGACGCTGATACCGCCAGCGTCATGCACTTCTTTCGGGTCAGCCCAAATCGCTTTAACCGGCACGCTCACCGCTAACGGGCGACCAGAACGGTCAGTAATCATGCCGCGGGAGGTGGAAACTTGCTGAACGCGAAGAGAACGCATGTCGCCCTCTTTCACCAGCATATCCGGGGAGATAACTTGTAACCACGCTACGCGTCCGAGCAGAAAAGCCAGCGCCAGGAGAATACAGCCGCATAACAACGCAAAACGCCAACTGATAAAGTTGGCATGTTCTTCCTGACGTTTTGGTTTCTGCGTTTTCGCCGCTGCTTTCATGCGTCGCGTTTATCCTTATTTTTGCACTACGATATTTTCTTGTGACGGATCAACATGCTGCATTTGCAGCTTTTCCGTGGCTATCCTTTCCACCCGGCTATGGTCGCCGAGCGCATTCTCTTCAAGGATCAGGTTGCGCCATTCAATGTCTAAAGCATCTCGCTCCAGCACCAGTTGTTCGCGCTGAGCGGTCAGTAAACGGGTATGGTGCGCCGTGGTTACCACGGTCACCGCCGTCAAAATAATGCAAATGAACAGGCAGAGTGGCAGCTTCCCAAATCGCAAAAGATCGTCACCGATAACGCCAGGCAAGGCATGGCGCTCGTGGCTTCCCATCGATCCTTTAACTTTGCTTAGAGCTTCTGTCACTCTGCTGATCATGCGTTCGTCCTCTCTGCAATACGCAGAACTGAACTACGGGCACGAGGGTTCTCAGCCACCTCTTCTTCGCCCGGCATCAACTTACCTAGTGCTCGCAACTGACGGCCCCCCAGTTTTTTGAGCTGCTCTTCTGTCATCGGTAACCCTGCCGGAACTTGCGGACCGCGGCTGTTTTCACGCATAAAACGTTTCACAATGCGGTCTTCAAGTGAGTGGAAGCTGATGATCGAAAGCCGCCCACCCGGGGCCAGCACATTGAGCGAGCTTTTTAGCGCCTGCTCTATCTCCTCCAGTTCACTGTTTACCCAAATGCGCACCGCCTGGAAGGTACGGGTCGCGGGATGTTTAAACTTATCTTTCACCGGCGTTGCGGCAGCCACGACTTCCGCCAGTTCTTTGGTGCGGGTCATCGGCTGTTCGCGGTTACGCTCGACAATGGCGCGGGCAATGCGTTTGGCAAAACGCTCTTCACCATAGGTTTTCAATACCCAGGCGATATCGGCTTCTTCTGCGGTTTGTAGCCATTCAGCGGCTGACTGCCCACGGGTTGGGTCCATACGCATGTCCAGCGGACCATCGCGCATAAAGGAAAAGCCGCGCTCAGCATCATCAAGTTGCGGTGAAGAGACGCCAAGATCGAGGAGAATGCCGTCGATCTTGCCGATAAGATCGCGCTCGGCAACATATTCGCCCAGCGCGGAGAAAGGTCCGTGGATGATGGAGAAGCGCGGATCATCAATAGTCTTCGCAACGGCGATAGCCTGCGGGTCGCGATCGATCGCCAGCAAACGCCCCTCTTCGCCAAGCTGCGAGAGGATCAGACGTGAGTGACCACCGCGACCAAAAGTCCCATCAATGTAGATGCCATCAGGACGGATATTGAGGCCATTAACGGCTTCATCCAGCAGCACCGTAGTATGTTTATAGTTTTCCATCATTTTATAGAGACAAGTCCTGCAGTCGCTCCGATAAGTCTCCGGTAGCCAACTGCTCTGCGTCGATATCTTCCTTGACCTGTTGATGCCAGGTTGTTTCATCCCACAGCTCAAACTTGTTGAACTGTCCAACCAGCATCACTTCTTTTGTCAGCCCGGCATGTTGCCGCAGTACTGGCGCGATTAACAATCGACCTGCGCCATCCATCTGACATTCGCTGGCATGACCTAACAGTAGGCGCTGCACACGGCGCTCAACCGGGTTCATGCTCGACAGACGCGATAATTTTTGCTCGATAATTTCCCATTCAGGCAGGGGGTAAAGCAGCAGGCACGGGTGATGAATGTCAATGGTGCAAACCATTTGACCGGCAGCGTTCTCAAGCAGCTGTTCCCGATAACGGGTAGGCACTGATAAGCGCCCTTTGCTGTCGAGATTGACTAACGTTGCTCCCCGGAACATGCCAGCCTCACCCCTTATTCCCACTTTGCCCCACAATTTCCCACTGAAAGGAGTTTACGGAGCGGAGGAAAAGCTTGTCAAGCCAGTCACAAGGCATACCGAGGTAAAAAACCCGATGTTTACGGCTAATATCAGCGTTGTTTATTTTACGTCCAACGTGCGAAGCAAATTAACGTTATGAATAGCTGTAAGAAAAAATCCCTCATCGTCATCACCGTTTTAAAATGACTCACTATTTTCCACAGCAAATATAAAGTGTCAGTTTGCGACGCGAGCGGCATTTTAGGACATATCTTCTCTGGTTAACAGTCCCTGTTGCGTCTGTGTGGCGCTTGATGCCAGCAGGTTTGCGCAAAAACAAAGAAAAGTGTTTGTTAAATCGGCAATTCATCTCTGCATGTAACAAAATAATGCAAAAACGCGCTGTCAATATCATTTAATTATTGTGAATTTCAGCAGGTGAGTTAATTAACGGGCGGGTTTAAAAGCATTTATCAATAATAGCCAGGAATAGTCTTATTTACTTTAAGGATATTGATGTCCATTCCCGTACTCAACGCGCCAGAGAGAAATTCACCTGGCGCGTACTTTTGTTCGCGGCTTAGCTACGGCTGAGCACGCCGCGGCGATAGAGATTACGTTTAATGCGCGTTAAACCAGGTTTTGGCTTACGCGGTTCGTCCAGGCTTGCCAGGACAATCTCCAGCACACGCTCTGCGACATCGCGGTGACGTTGAGCCACTGCCAGCACCGGGCACTGTAAGAAGTCGAGCAGTTCGTTATCGCCAAAGGTGGCAATTGCCAGGTCAGAAGGCAGTTTGCCGTCACGACGTAGCGTGACATCCATCACCCCTTGCAACAACGCAAACGACGTTGTGAACAGTGCCTGCGGCATCGGATGCGTTTCCAGCCATTTTTCGAATAACTGGGCAGCTGCCTCCCGCTCATAGCTGTTGGCATAAAGGAAATGCACTTCGCGAGGATCATCTTTCCAGGCAGTACGGAAACCTTGTTCACGCAGGAAGCTGACAGAAAGCTCCGGCAGCGCGCCAAGATAAAGTACCGTCTCGGCGGGAAACTTACGTAACTCTTCCGCCAGCATTTCGGCATCATCCTGATCGGCACCAACCACGCTGGTGAAGTGTTCACGATCGAGGGCGCGGTCCAGCGCGACAATCGGGAACGGGTCGTTAGCCCAGCGTTGATAAAAAGGATGCTCAGGTGGCAACGACGTCGAAACAATAATGGCATCAACCTGACGCTGTAAAAGGTGCTCAATGCAGCGCATTTCGTTGTCGGGCTGATCTTCCGAGCAGGCAATCAGCAGTTGATAACCCCGTTGCCGCGCCTGGCGTTCAAGATAGTTAGCGATGCGGGTATAGCTGGTGTTCTCCAGATCGGGGATCACAAGACCAATAGAACGTGTGCGTCCAGCACGAAGCCCAGCTGCCACGGCGTTCGGGTGGTAATTGTGCTCACGCACCACAGCCATGACTTTTTCAACGGTTTTGTCGCTCACACGGTATTGCTTCGCTTTGCCGTTAATAACATAGCTTGCAGTGGTCCGCGACACTCCCGCCAGCCGAGCGATTTCATCCAGTTTCACAATTGCCCCTTGCGTAAAATGTAAAAACCATAGCCATTGTACTGGTATGGGTTAAATTCATTAACATCTAAGCGCAGAAAATTAACTGCGGCAACTGCTTTTATTCCAGGTTCCCACTGATTTCGCAAAAAAAGCCCAACGTGACATGTTGGGCTGCAAATTGCGCATTGAGATCATTCTCAACGCATTATTTTATCGCCGCGTGAAAGTCCGACCACACCAGAGCGAGCAACTTCCACAATTTTCGCCACATCGCGAATCGATGCTAAAAATGCATCAAGCTTATCGCTGGTGCCTGCTAATTGAACGGTATAAAGCGAGGGTGTGACATCGATAATTTGCCCACGGAATATTTCCGTATTACGTTTCACTTCGTCACGCCCGTAACCGCTGGCCTGAATTTTCACCAGCATGATTTCCCGCTCAACGTGCGCGCCCTGCCCCAACTCGCTCACGCGCAAGACATCGACCAGCTTGTGTAATTGCTTTTCGATTTGCTCAAGCACTTTTTCATCGCCCACGGTCTGGATGGTCATACGCGATAATGTCGGATCGTCGGTTGGCGCAACGGTCAGGCTTTCAATGTTGTAGCCACGCTGGGAAAAAAGGCCAATCACGCGGGATAACGCGCCTGATTCATTTTCGAGTAAGACTGATAATATCCGGCGCATAATCAGGTTCTCTCCGTTTTGCTTAACCACATTTCATCCATTCCGCCCCCGCGAATCTGCATCGGGTAGACGTGCTCACTGCCATCGACGGTAACATCAACAAACACCAAGCGATTATTGCGCACCTGTTCCAGCGCCTCGCTAAGTTTGCTTTCCAGTTCTTGCGGATGAGAGATCTGGATCCCGACGTGACCATAGGCTTCCGCCAGACGGACGAAGTCTGGTAAGGACTGCATATAAGATTGTGAATGACGGCCGGAATAGATCATGTCCTGCCACTGCTTCACCATCCCCAGATAGCGGTTATTGAGATTCACCACCAGTACGGGCAACTCATATTGCAACGCGGTAGACAGTTCCTGGATGTTCATCTGAATACTGCCGTCACCAGTGACGCAAACCACGGTTTCTTCTGGCAACGCCATTTTGACGCCCAGTGCCGCAGGTAAACCAAAACCCATCGTGCCGAGGCCGCCAGAGTTGATCCAGCGACGCGGTTTGTCGAATGGATAATAAAGCGCAGCAAACATCTGGTGCTGCCCGACATCGGACGTCACGTAAGCGTCTCCCTTCGTCAACCGCCAAAGAGTCTCGATCACCGCCTGCGGTTTAATCTTTTCACTGTAAGAGTCATATTTCAGGCACTGACGAGCGCGCCACTGTTCAATCTGCTGCCACCAGTCGCGGATCTCATCCAGCGGTTGATGGACGGATTCTTGCGACAGGAGTTCAAGCATTTGTTCGAGGACCTGGCGAGCATCCCCCACAATCGGGATATCAGCAGTCACGGTTTTAGAAATGGAAGTAGGATCAATATCGATATGCAAAACAGTGGCATTTGGGCAGTACTTTGCCAGATTGTTCGTCGTTCGGTCATCAAAACGTACCCCGACGGCGAAAATCACATCCGCGTTATGCATCGTCATATTGGCTTCGTAGGTACCGTGCATTCCCAACATGCCCAGTGCCTGGCGATGCGTTGCCGGAAACGCCCCCAGCCCCATCAAAGAGGAAACAACGGGCAGATTCAACGCCTCCACCGCTTCTTTCAACTGCAGATGGCAGCCCGCCGTGATTGCCCCACCGCCTACGTAGACAACCGGTTTTTTTGCCGCCACCAGCGTTTGCAGAGCGCGCTTAATTTGCCCTTTATGCCCGGAGGTCGTGGGATTGTAAGAACGCATACTGACCGACTCCGGCCAGACATAGGGTAATTTGTTCGCCGGATTTAGAATATCTTTCGGTAAATCAACGACCACGGGTCCAGGACGACCACTTGCCGCTAGCCAGAAAGCCTTTTTCAGCACCTGCGGAATGTCTTCCGTTTGCTTAACCAGAAAACTGTGTTTAACCACCGGGCGAGAAATCCCCACCATGTCGCACTCCTGAAAGGCATCATAACCTATCAACGAAGTCGCTACCTGCCCGGAAAGGACAACTAATGGAATGGAATCCATATAAGCGGTGGCAATGCCAGTAATTGCATTGGTCGCCCCTGGACCCGACGTTACCAGCACGACGCCGACTTCCCCGGTCGCGCGCGCCAGACCATCGGCCATATGCACCGCCGCCTGCTCATGGCGAACTAAAACATGATCGATACCACCCACGGTATGCAATGCATCGTAAATATCAAGGACCGCGCCTCCAGGATAACCGAATACTTGTTTAACGCCCTGATCGATAAGCGATCGGACGACCATCTCGGCTCCAGACAACATCTCCATGGCCTGCCTCACTGTTTGACGGAAAAAATGTGTAAAACACATTAACCGTCCGATCTTGCTTAAGCAATTGGCAGACAGAGACATAAACACGGGGTAATAAGAATAAACAGGAGGAAAGGTGAAAAGAAACGATAAAATCCTCCATTACAGAGGATGAAATTGATAATAAATCGGCTGAATCCTACAACTTACAGCAATTTCTCTATTTTTTTAATTAATCCTAAAATAGAGAGCACAAACATTCAGAATAAAATTCTACATTCAATAAAAAATGCAGAATAAACCAGACATTGATGTCTGACCTATTCTGCATTCAGTTAGCGTTTGCAAATTGAGACTAATTGCTCTTCCATCCACTGATGGCCTTTATCACGCCCGGCAGCTTCATGCCAGGAGAGATAACAGGTTCTGCTGTTTTGTTTTAACGGCAGCGGTAATACCTGTAACTCTAAGGATTCAGCGAACTCTTCAGCCAACCAACGCGGCGCAATAGCGACCAGATGCGTTTGCGACACCACGCTAAGTACGCTCATCATTGCCATGCCCTGATACGCGATACTGGCTTGCTTATCTACCGTGTCATACCAGGTTTGACTAAATGATGCGAAACGATCGAGCGAAACCGCAGCATGTTGTTCGTTATAAACATCATGCTTCAGTAACGGGCCTTTAATTGTTGGATGATTTTTGCTGGCTACCAACACCATTTCATCTTTAAATAATGGCACACTGGTAAATTCAGGGCGATGGAAGTCTTCATAACTAATCACAAACTCCGTTTCCTGATAACGCAGCTGATGTTCAGTGTTCTGATTTAATGAAGACTTGAACATAACATGTATATTTGGCGCAATCTGCTCAATGTGATTATAAATCTGCGAGGTCAGAATGCTGTCTAACGGGCTGCAAACACAAAGATGAAATACACGTTCACTGCTCGCGGGTTCAAAACCTGAACCAGGCAATTCATTTTGTACTAGTTGCAATGCCTGACGAACTGAGCCAAAAAGTTGAAATGCGCGAGCAGTCGGTTGAATACCACGGCCATAACGAACAAAAAGCTCGTCATTAAACATCACCTTCAGGCGTGCAACAGCGTTACTGACCGCAGGTTGCGACATTCCCAGAGCATGAGCGGCACGGGTGATGTTTTGCTCCTGCATCACGGCATCGAAAACGGTTAATAAGTTGAGATCGACCATGCGTAGCTGTGGCTTGCTTAACTCCGCCGTCTCTGGATGATCTGTTTGTACCTCTGGCATACTTAACTCCACTGTCACACTTAACTCCCTTTCCCTTATTGGAATGCAGAGAAATAATCCTCGAGAATATGATTTATCATGCATATAAAATAAGAAAAAGCAAAATGAGTAAAATTAGGAAAACATAAAGATACGGGTTCTGATAAAAACAGAATCCACTGCCGAGCAAAGAGTCATTTACTACAGCATAATAATCCATAATGTTTTTGTTGCGAAAACAATCTAATCATAACTACCACGAATACTCAATCATCCACAAAATGGATTAAATGTGCTTTTTAATAATTAATTTATATGTTTAATGCATTAATTCTTAACATTAATTGATCAATAATATTCAGCAAATGAATATCAAAAAATTCGCAAAACATATAATTCAATACAAATCATCAGGATAGGTTTTGTAACGCGTGCATTTTATCCCCCTTTCCCTCGTTGATTAGATGCAAAAAATTATTCTGAAATATGTCAACCGATGAAAAGCATCGGCGGTTAAGCAGAAATTAATATCGCTTGTTTTAACCACCGCAGCACAATTAGCTAATTTTACGGATGCCGAACTCACAATGGCGTGACGTTTTTATTGCTTCAGGGTTGACATCCGTTTTTGTATCCAGTAACTCTAAAAGCATATCGCATTCATCTGGAGCTGATTTAATGACTCACATCGTTCGCTTTATCGGTCTACTACTACTAAACGCATCTTCTTTGCGCGGTAGACGAGTGAGCGGCATCCAGCATTAAGCCAGCACGCAGTCAAACAAAAACCCGCGCCATTGCGCGGGTTTTTTTATGCCCGAAGCGAGGCGCTCAAAAAGAGACAAGGACCCAAACCATGAGCCAGCAAGTCATTATTTTCGATACCACATTGCGCGACGGTGAACAGGCGTTACAGGCAAGCTTGAGTGTGAAAGAAAAACTGCAAATTGCGCTGGCCCTTGAGCGTATGGGTGTTGACGTGATGGAAGTCGGTTTCCCCGTCTCTTCGCCGGGTGATTTTGAATCAGTGCAGACCATCGCTCGCCAGGTTAAAAACAGCCGTGTATGCGCGTTAGCTCGCTGCGTGGAAAAAGATATTGACGTGGCAGCCGAATCCCTGAAAGTCGCCGAAGCCTTCCGTATCCATACTTTTATTGCCACTTCGCCAATGCACATCGCCACCAAGCTGCGCAGCACGCTGGACGAAGTGATCGAACGCGCTATCTATATGGTGAAACGCGCCCGTAATTACACCGATGATGTTGAATTTTCTTGCGAAGATGCCGGACGCACCCCAATTGCCGATCTGGCGCGAGTGGTCGAAGCGGCGATTAATGCCGGTGCCACCACCATCAACATTCCGGACACCGTGGGCTACACCATGCCATTTGAGTTCGCCGGAATCATCAGCGGCCTGTATGAACGCGTACCCAACATCGACAAAGCCATTATTTCCGTACATACCCACGACGATTTGGGCCTGGCGGTCGGCAACTCACTGGCGGCGGTACATGCCGGAGCACGGCAGGTAGAAGGCGCAATGAACGGGATCGGCGAGCGTGCCGGTAACTGTTCCCTTGAAGAAGTCATCATGGCGATCAAAGTTCGTAAGGATATTCTCAACGTCCACACCGCCATCAATCACCAGGAGATATGGCGCACCAGCCAGTTAGTTAGCCAGATTTGTAATATGCCGATCCCGGCAAACAAAGCCATTGTTGGCAGCGGCGCATTCGCACACTCCTCCGGTATCCACCAGGATGGTGTACTGAAAAACCGCGAAAACTACGAAATCATGACACCAGAATCTATTGGTCTGAACCAAATCCAGCTGAATCTGACCTCTCGTTCGGGGCGTGCGGCGGTGAAACATCGCATGGATGAGATGGGATATAAAGAAAGTGAATATAATTTAGACAACCTGTACGACGCTTTCCTGAAGCTGGCGGACAAAAAAGGCCAGGTGTTTGATTACGATCTGGAGGCGCTGGCCTTCATCGGTAAGCAGCAAGAAGAGCCGGAGCATTTCCGTCTGGATTACTTCAGCGTGCAGTCAGGTTCTAACGATATTGCCACTGCCGCCGTCAAACTGGCCTGTGGCGAAGAAGTCAAAGCAGAAGCCGCCAACGGTAACGGTCCGGTCGATGCCGTCTACCAGGCGATAAACCGCATCACTGACTATAACGTCGAACTGGTGAAATACAGCCTGACCGCCAAAGGCCACGGTAAAGATGCGCTGGGTCAGGTGGATATTGTCGCCAACTACAACGGTCGCCGCTTCCACGGCGTCGGCCTGGCCACCGATATTGTCGAGTCCTCCGCCAAAGCCATGGTGCACGTACTGAACAATATCTGGCGTGCCGCAGAAGTCGAAAAAGAGTTGCAACGCAAAGCTCAACACAACGAAAACAACAAGGAAACCGTGTGATGTCGAAGAATTACCATATTGCCGTATTGCCGGGGGACGGTATTGGTCCGGAAGTGATGACCCAGGCGCTGAAAGTGCTGGATGCCGTGCGCAACCGATTTGCGATGCGTATCACCACCAGCCATTACGATGTAGGCGGCGCCGCCATTGATAACCACGGGCAGCCACTGCCGCCTGCGACAGTTGAAGGTTGCGAGCAAGCCGATGCCGTGTTGTTTGGCTCGGTAGGTGGTCCGAAGTGGGAACATTTGCCGCCAGACCAGCAACCAGAACGCGGCGCACTGCTGCCTTTGCGTAAGCACTTCAAATTATTCAGCAATCTGCGTCCGGCAAAACTGTATCAGGGGCTGGAAGCATTCTGTCCGCTGCGTGCTGACATTGCCGCAAACGGCTTTGACATCCTGTGTGTGCGCGAACTGACCGGCGGCATCTATTTCGGTCAGCCAAAAGGCCGCGAAGGTAGCGGACAATATGAAAAAGCGTTTGATACCGAGGTGTACCACCGTTTTGAGATCGAGCGTATTGCCCGCATCGCATTTGAATCTGCCCGCAAGCGTCGCCACAAAGTCACCTCAATCGACAAAGCCAACGTGCTGCAATCCTCTATTTTATGGCGGGAGATCGTTAACGAGATCGCCACGGAATACCCGGACGTCGAACTGGCGCATATGTACATCGACAACGCAACCATGCAGCTGATTAAAGATCCATCACAGTTTGACGTCTTGCTGTGCTCCAACCTGTTTGGCGACATTCTGTCTGATGAGTGCGCAATGATCACTGGCTCAATGGGGATGTTGCCTTCCGCCAGCCTGAACGAGCAAGGTTTTGGTCTGTATGAACCGGCGGGCGGCTCGGCACCCGATATCGCAGGTAAAAATATCGCCAACCCGATTGCACAAATTCTGTCGCTGGCGCTGCTGCTGCGTTACAGCCTGGATGCCGATGATGCGGCTTCCGCCATTGAACGCGCCATTAACCGCGCATTAGAAGAAGGCATTCGCACCGGGGATTTAGCCCGTGGCGCTGCCGCCGTTAGTACCGATGAAATGGGCGATATCATTGCCCGCTATGTGGCAGAAGGGGTGTAATCATGGCTAAGACGTTATACGAAAAATTATTCGACGCTCACGTAGTGTACGAAGCCGAAAACGAAACCCCGCTGTTATATATCGACCGCCACCTGGTGCATGAAGTGACCTCACCGCAGGCGTTCGATGGTCTGCGCGCCCACGGTCGCTCGGTACGTCAGCCGGGCAAAACCTTCGCCACCATGGATCACAACGTCTCTACCCAGACGAAAGACATTAATGCCTGCGGTGAAATGGCGCGCATCCAGATGCAGGAGCTGATCAAAAACTGCAAAGAATTTGGCGTCGAGCTGTATGACCTGAATCACCCGTATCAGGGGATCGTCCACGTAATGGGGCCGGAACAGGGCGTGACCTTGCCGGGGATGACCATTGTCTGCGGCGACTCACATACCGCCACCCACGGCGCGTTTGGCGCACTGGCCTTTGGTATCGGCACTTCCGAAGTTGAACACGTACTGGCAACGCAAACCCTGAAACAGGGCCGGGCGAAGACCATGAAAATTGAAGTCCAGGGCAAAGCCGCGCCGGGCATTACCGCAAAAGATATCGTGCTGGCAATTATTGGTAAAACCGGCAGCGCAGGCGGTACCGGGCATGTGGTGGAATTTTGCGGCGAAGCAATCCGTGATTTAAGCATGGAAGGTCGTATGACCCTGTGCAATATGGCAATCGAAATGGGCGCAAAAGCCGGTCTGGTTGCACCGGACGAAACCACCTTTAACTATGTTAAAGGCCGTCTGCATGCGCCGAAAGGCAAAGATTTCGACGACGCCGTTGCCTACTGGAAAACCCTGCAAACCGACGAAGGAGCAACTTTCGATACCGTTGTCACTCTGCAAGCAGAAGAGATTTCGCCGCAGGTCACCTGGGGCACCAATCCGGGCCAGGTGATTTCTGTGAACGACAATATTCCCGATCCGGCTTCGTTTGCCGATCCGGTTGAACGCGCGTCGGCAGAAAAAGCGCTGGCCTATATGGGGCTGAAACCGGGTATTCCGCTGACAGAAGTGGCTATCGACAAAGTGTTTATTGGTTCCTGTACTAACTCGCGTATTGAAGATTTACGTGCAGCAGCGGAAATCGCCAAAGGCCGGAAAGTCGCGCCAGGCGTACAAGCGCTGGTGGTTCCCGGTTCCGGTCCGGTTAAAGCCCAGGCGGAAGCGGAAGGTCTGGACAAAATTTTTATCGAAGCTGGTTTTGAATGGCGCTTGCCAGGTTGTTCAATGTGTCTGGCGATGAACAACGACCGCCTGAATCCGGGCGAACGTTGCGCCTCCACCAGCAACCGTAACTTTGAAGGCCGCCAGGGACGCGGCGGGCGCACGCATCTGGTCAGCCCGGCAATGGCTGCCGCCGCGGCTGTGACCGGTCATTTTGCCGACATTCGCAACATTAAATAAGGAGCACACCATGGCAGAGAAATTTATCAAACACACAGGCCTGGTGGTTCCGTTGGATGCCGCCAATGTCGATACCGATGCAATCATCCCGAAACAGTTTTTGCAGAAAGTGACCCGTACGGGTTTTGGCGCGCATCTGTTTAACGACTGGCGTTTTCTGGATGAAAAAGGCCAACAGCCAAACCCGGACTTCGTGCTGAACTTCCCGCAGTATCAGGGCGCTTCCATTTTGCTGGCACGAGAAAACTTCGGCTGCGGTTCCTCGCGTGAGCACGCGCCGTGGGCATTGACCGATTACGGTTTTAAGGTGGTGATTGCGCCGAGTTTTGCTGACATCTTCTACGGCAATAGCTTTAACAACCAGCTGCTGCCGGTGAAATTAAGCGATGCAGAAGTGGATGAGCTGTTTGCGCTGGTGAAAGCCAATCCGGGGATTCATTTTGATGTAGACCTGGAAGCGCAAGAGGTGAAAGCGGGAGAGAAAACTTATCGCTTTACCATCGATGCCTTCCGCCGCCACTGCATGATGAACGGTCTGGACAGCATCGGCCTGACTCTGCAGCACGACGACGCAATTGCGTCTTATGAAGAGAAGCAACCGGCGTTTATGCGTTAGTTTGTACACCGTCCGGCACTCAATCGCCAAAAAGAAAAAAGCCAGCAGATAATCACTGCTGGCGTGGCGATTAACACCAATACTCAGTCACACATGATGTCCGCAAATCAGTAGTCAGAATGACTCCCCTCCCATTGCATCAGTTCTTCAAGCATGGTTAATCGTTGTGGGACGCTTAACCAACGCAACCAGCACAACTTCGCTGTCGCGGTAAAATAGTGCTGATAAAACTGACGCATGGGGCACCTCCTTGCTTCATCGTTAGGAATTATTGACTTAATATAGGGAAAATAAAATTGCTGTCTTTTGCGCAGGAGTTCCCCTTTTATGCCATCTGCTCGTCTGCAACAACAGTTCATCCGCCTGTGGCAATGCTGCGAGGGTAAATCTCAGGAGACCACGCTCAACGAACTGGCAGCGTTACTGAGTTGCTCGCGTCGTCATATGCGCACCCTGCTCAGCACCATGCAGGATCGCGGCTGGCTGACGTGGGAAGCGGAAGTCGGGCGCGGTAAACGCTCGCGTCTGACATTCCTCTATACCGGGCTGGCGCTTCAGCAACAGCGGGCGGAAGACCTGCTGGAGCAGGATCGTATCGACCAACTAGTGCAGTTGGTTGGCGACAAAGCGACTGTGCGGCAAATGCTGGTTTCTCATCTGGGCCGCAGCTTCCGCCAGGGGCGGCACATCCTGCGCGTGCTCTACTATCGTCCGTTGCGTAATCTGCTACCTGGCAGCGCATTGCGCCGTTCTGAAACCCATATCGCCCGGCAAATCTTCAGTTCGCTAACGCGCATAAATGAGGAAAATGGGGAACTGGAAGCAGACATCGCCCACCACTGGCAGCAAATATCACCGCTTCACTGGCGTTTCTTTTTGCGTCCAGGAGTCCATTTTCACCATGGTCGTGAACTGGAAATGGACGATGTGATCGCCTCTTTAAAACGAATCAATACGCTTCCGCTCTATTCGCATATTGCTGACATTGTGTCGCCGACGCCCTGGACACTGGATATCCATCTCACGCAACCGGACCGCTGGTTGCCGTTACTGCTGGGGCAAGTTCCGGCAATGATCCTGCCGCGCGAATGGGAAACCCTCAGTAACTTTGCCAGCCATCCCATCGGCACCGGTCCGTATGCGGTGATCCGCAACAGCACCAATCAACTGAAAATTCAGGCATTCGATGACTTCTTCGGTTACCGGGCATTAATCGACGAAGTTAACGTCTGGGTTCTGCCGGAAATTGCCGACGAGCCAGCCGGAGGGCTGATGCTAAAAGGTCCACAGGGCGAGGAAAAAGAGATTGAAAGCCGCCTGGAGGAAGGTTGCTACTATTTACTGTTCGACAGCCGCACCCATCGAGGGGCGAATCAGCAAGTCAGAGACTGGGTAAGCTATGTGCTTTCTCCGACGAATCTGGTCTATTTCGCCGAGGAACAATACCAGCAACTGTGGTTCCCGGCTTATGGACTGCTCCCCCGTTGGCACCATGCCCGCACCATAAAGAGCGAAAAACCGGCTGGTCTGGAAAGCCTCACCCTGACCTTTTATCAGGATCACAGCGAGCATCGGGTGATTGCCGGGATCATGCAGCAGATTCTGGCAAGTCACCAGGTCACGATGAAAATCAAAGAGATCAGCTACGATCAGTGGCATGAAGGAGAGATCGAGAGCGATATCTGGCTTAACAGCGCCAACTTTACGCTGCCGCTGGATTTTTCGCTGTTCGCGCACTTGTGCGAGGTGCCGCTGCTCCAACACTGTATTCCGATCGACTGGCAAGCCGACGCCGCCCGCTGGCGCAATGGCGAAATGAACCTGGCGAACTGGTGCCAGCAACTGGTCGCCAGCAAAGCAATGGTGCCGCTTATCCACCACTGGCTGATCATTCAGGGGCAACGTAGTATGCGCGGCCTGCGCATGAACACCCTCGGCTGGTTCGATTTTAAATCAGCGTGGTTTGCACCACCGGATCCATGATTGCTGGTTGATAACAAAATCACTACACTAACGCCGTTCTCAACGGGGTGCCACGCAGCCGCGTGCGCTGAGAAAATACCCGTCGAACCTGATCCGGATAACGCCGGCGAAGGGATTTGAGGCTCCTTCTCAAGTCCTTTGCCACTCTTTTGTGAGGTGCAAAGTGTTAAAAAAATGTCTTCCCCTGCTGTTGCTGTGCACAGCGCCTGTTTTCGCTAAACCTGTTCTGACTGTTTATACCTACGATTCCTTTGCCGCTGACTGGGGACCTGGTCCGGTAGTCAAAAAAGCCTTTGAAGCAGACTGTAATTGCGAACTGAAACTGGTGGCGCTGGAAGATGGCGTTTCGCTGCTCAACCGTCTACGGATGGAAGGCAAAAACAGCAAAGCCGATGTGGTGCTGGGGCTGGATAACAATCTGTTAGACGCCGCCAGCAAAACCGGGCTGTTTGCTAAAAGCGGTGTGGCAGCGGAAGCCGTTAACGTTCCTGGCGGCTGGAATAATGACACTTTCGTACCGTTTGATTACGGCTATTTCGCCTTCGTCTATGACAAGAACAAACTGAAAAATCCGCCGCAAAGCCTGAAAGAATTGGTTGAGAGCGTTCAAAACTGGCGGGTGATTTATGAAGATCCACGTACCAGTACACCGGGGCTGGGTCTGTTGCTATGGATGCAAAAAGTCTATGGCGATAACGCCCCGCAAGCCTGGCAGAAACTGGCGAAGAAAACGGTCACGGTCACCAAAGGCTGGAGCGAAGCCTACGGCCTGTTTTTAAAAGGTGAAAGCGATCTGGTCCTGAGTTACACCACCTCTCCGGCTTATCACATTCTCGAAGAGAAGAAAGATAACTACGCCACCGCGAACTTCAGCGAAGGTCACTATTTGCAAGTGGAAGTCGCCGCCCGCACCGCTGCCAGCAAGCAGCCAGAGCTGGCGCAAAAATTCCTCCAGTTTATGGTTTCTCCGGCTTTTCAGAATGCGATCCCAACCGGCAACTGGATGTATCCGGTAGCAAACGTCACTCTGCCTGCAGGATTTGAACAATTGACCAAACCAGCCACCACGCTAGAGTTCACACCCGCCGAAGTGGCGGCACAACGTCAGGCATGGATTAGCGAATGGCAACGCGCCGTCAGCCGTTAATTCCCGGCTGGTTAATTCCAGGCGTAAGCGCCGCCACGCTGGTGGTGGCGGTTGCACTGGCGGCGTTTCTCGCCCTGTGGTGGAACGCGCCGCAGGGTGACTGGGTGGCAGTCTGGCAGGACAGCTACCTGTGGCATGTGGTGCGCTTCTCCTTCTGGCAGGCGTTTCTCTCGGCGCTGCTCTCTGTCGTACCCGCAATATTCCTCGCCCGCGCCCTCTATCGCAGGCGCTTTCCTGGGCGACAGATGCTGTTGCGTCTGTGCGCAATGACCTTGATCCTCCCGGTGCTGGTTGCTGTTTTTGGCATTCTTAGCGTCTATGGTCGCCAGGGCTGGCTGGCCTCGCTCTGGCAATCACTTGGTCTGGAGTGGACCTTTTCGCCCTACGGCCTGCAAGGCATTTTGCTGGCCCATGTGTTTTTTAATCTGCCGATGGCTAGCCGTTTATTACTCCAGGCACTGGAAAACATTCCCGGCGAACAACGTCAGCTTGCCGCCCAACTTGGGATGCGCGGCTGGCATTTTTTCCGTTTCGTCGAATGGCCGTGGTTACGGCGACAAATCCCGCCGGTTGCCGCACTAATCTTTATGCTCTGTTTCGCCAGCTTCGCCACCGTGCTATCGCTGGGCGGCGGTCCGCAGGCGACCACTATCGAGCTGGCAATCTATCAGGCACTGAGTTACGACTACGATCCTGCCCGCGCGGCAATGCTGGCGCTGATCCAGATGGTGTGCTGCCTCGGGCTGGTGCTGTTGAGTCAGCGATTGAGTAAGGCCATTGCGCCTGGTACCACACTGCTGCAAGGCTGGCGCGACCCGGACGATCGTCTGCATAGTCGCATTTGCGACACGGCGTTAATTGTGCTGGCGCTGCTGCTGTTGCTGCCACCGTTACTGGCGGTGATCGTCGATGGGGTAAATCGCCAGTTGCCGGAAGTGCTGGCACAACCGGTGCTGTGGCAGGCGCTGTGGACCTCGTTGCGTATTGCGCTGGCGGCAGGCGTATTGTGCGTAGTGCTGACCATGATGCTGCTATGGAGCAGTCGCGAACTTCGGGCGCGGCAGAAAATGCTGGCGGGTCAGGCGCTGGAGATGAGCGGCATGTTGATCCTCGCCATGCCGGGGATTGTGCTGGCTACGGGCTTCTTTTTACTGCTCAACAACACTATCGGCCTGCCACAATCTGCTGACGGCATTGTGATTTTCACCAATGCGTTAATGGCAATCCCTTATGCGCTGAAAGTACTGGAAAACCCGATGCGCGATATCACCGCCCGCTACAGCATGTTGTGTCAGTCGCTGGGCATTGAAGGCTGGTCACGCTTAAAAGTGGTGGAGCTGCGCGCCCTGAAACGTCCACTGGCGCAGGCGCTGGCCTTTGCTTGTGTGCTGTCGATTGGTGATTTTGGCGTGGTGGCATTGTTTGGTAACGATGATTTCCGTACCCTGCCGTTTTATCTCTACCAGCAAATTGGCTCCTATCGCAGCCAGGACGGCGCGGTCACCGCGTTAATTCTGCTGCTGCTCTGTTTTCTGCTGTTTACCGTGATTGAAAATATACCGGGGCGAAATGTTAAAACTGACTGATATCACCTGGCTTTACCACCATTTGCCGATGCGTTTTAGCTTAACGGTGGAACGCGGCGAGCAGGTGGCGATCCTCGGGCCAAGCGGCGCAGGTAAAAGTACCCTGCTTAATTTGATCGCCGGTTTTCTGACGCCAGCCAGCGGTTTGCTGACTATCGACGGCGTTGATCACACCACGACGCCGCCGTCACGCCGTCCGGTGTCGATGCTGTTTCAGGAGAACAACCTGTTCAGCCACCTGACGGTCGCGCAGAACATCGGGCTGGGGCTAAATCCGGGGTTGAAACTAAATGCGGCGCAGCAGAAGAAAATGCACGCGATTGCCCACCAGATGGGGATTGATAATTTAATGGCGCGGTTACCTGGCGAGCTTTCCGGCGGTCAACGACAGCGCGTGGCGTTAGCGCGTTGTCTGGTACGCGAACAGCCCATTTTATTGCTCGATGAACCGTTTTCCGCGCTCGATCCGGCGCTACGTCAGGAGATGCTGACGCTGGTGAGCACGAGCTGCCAACAGCAAAAAATGACGCTCTTGATGGTGTCGCACAGTGTGGAAGATGCGGCGCGGATCGCCACGCGCTCGGTGGTGGTCGCCGACGGGCGTATCGCCTGGCAGGGTAAGACCGATGAGTTGTTGAGCGGTAAGGCGAGTGCTTCGGCGCTGTTGGGAATTAAAGGTTAATATGCACTGTCGGATGCGGCGTGAACGCCTTATCCGACCTACGGGTAGTGCGTTTTGCAGGCCTGATAAGACGCGGCAAGCGTCGCATCAGGCAACCCGCACAAGGCTATCCCCTAAACCCCAACCACTTTACGCAAAATATCGATATACACCGGCATCAACGGGTGGCGAATTAACACCACCAGCGCCACCACGCCGATGGCAGAAATCAACGGCGTCAGCCACAACAAACGACCGCGGGACAAATAATGACTCAAACGGTCAGTCGCTTTACCGCTGCGCCATAACCGCCAGCACAGCCAGCCTCCAACCCACAAAAACACCGCTGTTGCCAGCAGCAACCATTTAAACTCACCGCTCTGCATCCCGGCAGGAATATCGATCGCCGCACCCGCCAGAATCCCCGGCAGGAAGTAAAACGGTGGCCACAGCAAGCAGCCGATAATATTCGGCGTAATAAATTTTGCCACCGGGAGATCCAGCATTCCCGCCACCATTGGCACCAGCGGACGCGTCGGGCCGACAAAACGACCGACCAGAATGGTGAACATGCTGTGCTGATGCAGCGCATGTTCGGTTTTATCGAGTAATGCTTTGTTCTTCTTCAGAAATGACCAGCGATGCAACGGCTTTTTAAAACGCCAGCCCAGCCAGAAGGAGATCCAGTCGCCCAGCAGGCAGCCAATAATCCCCGCCAGCCAGGCATACCAGAAACTTAACTCACCGCTACCAATCAGCGCTCCCAGCCCCGCCATCAGCACCGTACCGGGTAGAATCAAACCGACCAGCGCCAGCGACTCCAGAAAGGCCACCAATAACACCGCCATCAATGAATACACGGTAGATTGGGTAATAAAGTGTTCCAGCAATGCTTGCATAATGTGCCTGTCAAATGGACGAAGCAGGGATTCTGCAAACCCTATGCTACTCCGTCAAGCCGTCAATTATCTGATTCGTTACCAATTATGACAACTTGACGGCTACATCATTCACTTTTTCTTCACAACCGGCACAAAAGACACCCTCTGCCTATCATTCGATAGTCTCAAAATATTCCACCTGCAGAGAATCACGGTGCTCAATGATGCAATAACGCTGGAAATTATTTGCATAATCACTTTTATCATGAAAAAACCATATACAATCGTTTTGTAGACTCGGTCCCATTCTTTTCAAAAAATCTATTAGCTTTGCTTTCTGAAGAAAAATGTTATCTATATTTCGCCATGTAACAATCACTCTTGTTTGCATATCATCAACATTATAGTAATAGCTATACTCGGCTACGTTTGATATGTTTGGCAAATTTCGCAAACTCTCTGGCGTATAAAGGAAAAATGGGGAAAGTTCATGCTGTGTATAGTGATGTTCCTTTGACATCAATGAGATATAAGCATAGAAAAATATAAAGAATAAAACTAAAAATGATAATAAAATATAAATATATTTTGACATCTCTACTCACGACCTGTGCGGATAATGAGGGTTTAAGAAAAGAAAAAGCGGTCTTTCAAAGGGAGATTCTGAAAACTTTATAGCTCCCGAACTTGATAATGAACTATACAACTCATGATTTATTCTGTTTTTATCTTTATAATAATTAGTAACAGGTCTATTATTATATTGATTATATAACAATGTTGAAAAAGACTCATCTAATGGCTTTATATAATTTAACCATTCTGGAAGCTTCTTTTTTATTAGTTGATTTTTTTTAAAAGGAGGATGGGTTGTAAATAAGAATGGCGTAAACTCAGTATTTTTAAAATTCCCTGGCGCTCCATATGTATCCCATATTTGTAAGGCTTTTGTGTAAGATAAAGGTTTTGCCAATAAAAGTGGATCGGGGCCTGTTCCAAATACACGATAAAAACCAATCAAGTCTGAGACTAAATCTTCTGCACTAAATCCGCTATCAGTATACCAGTTAAAAATAAATGAGTTTTGCCATGCTTCAAACCTCTTCGCAGTTCCATACATTAACGTTAAGGCAACTCTTGCTTTAAGAGTGGGTGAAAGACATGAACGAACCATAACCTTCGTATAAACACCGGTATGAAATGTAAGATCTACTCCTAATATTTTTTTCCGAATTCCCATTTCCTGATGATAATCAACAGGAAAATACCAATCATGAAATTCATCGTAATATGTTGAAAAATGTTCTTGCTCCAATTTTCTTTTTAATATTCTGGCATCTTGTCCCTGAGCATGCCCCAAATCGATCCAACCTAACTCTTCGGTATAAACTAATCCATACTTTTTCGTTGTTGCAAATATTCCATCAGTAATATCGTTACGTTTGCTCATCACAATCTCCCCTCAAAAAAAACGTATAGCAAATAATATCAATAAGGAAAAATATTATTTTTCAATATTTTTTTGTATACAATTCATTTTATGAATGAATTTACAAAGATAGCTGCGCCTGATGCCGCTACACTTTTGCCAGACCATGTTCTCCTCTGAAGGAGTAACTGGCGTTTTTCATAGAATGCCGTACTTTTTTCAACAACTGCCACATCGAACGGCATTTATGGTGGCGTGAAGTGCCTGCCATAACCGCTCAATGTGGTGTTCCTACGATGAACAAACCGCTTGATATATTCTCCTGATGCAACCGGACAATATGTTCATGATGGGTATCCCGATACATAAGCCTTCGTTTTATTTTTACAAAAAGAAATCGTTGTCGATATTTTATCAAGAAAAAAATAATTCAGGTAAAACGATTCAACTAAAAATAACTAAAATTAATCCCCCGTGAAATATATAAATAACGTCAGATGAAGAAAGCAAGGGGGTTCCCCCCCTTCTTTCTTATTATTCACAACCTGCCCTAAACTCGCTCGGACTCGCCCCGGTGCATTTTTTAAATACTCGCGAGAAATAGAGTTGATCATCAAAACCGACATTGCGACCGACGGTGGCGATAGGCATCCGGGTGGTGCTCAAAAGCAGCTTCGCCTGACTGATGCGCTGGTCCTCGCGCCAGCTTAATACGCTAATCCCTAACTGCTGGCGGAACAAATGCGACAGACGCGACGGCGACAGGCAGACATGCTGTGCGACGCTGGCGATATCAAAATTACTGTCTGCCAGGTGATCGCTGATGTACTGACAAGCCTCGCGTACCCGATTATCCATCGGCGGATGAAGCGACTCGTTAATCGCTTCCATGCGCCGCAGTAACAATTGCTCAAGCAGATTTATCGCCAGCAATTCCGAATAGCGCCCTTCCCCTTGTCCGGCATTAATGATTTGCCCAAACAGGTCGCTGAAATGCGGCTGGTGCGCTTCATCCGGGCGAAAGAAACCGGTATTGGCAAATATCGACGGCCAGTTAAGCCATTCATGCCAGTAGGCGCGCGGACGAAAGTAAACCCACTGGTGATACCATTCGTGAGCCTCCGAATGACGACCGTAGTGATGAATCTCTCCAGGCGGGAACAGCAAAATATCACCCGGTCGGCAGACAAATTCTCGTCCCTGATTTTTCACCACCCCCTGACCGCGAATGGTGAGATTGAGAATATAACCTTTCATTCCCAGCGGTCGGTCGATAAAAAAATCGAGATAACCGTTGGCCTCAATCGGCGTTAAACCCGCCACCAGATGGGCGTTAAACGAGTATCCCGGCAGCAGGGGATCATTTTGCGCTTCAGCCATACTTTTCATACTCCCGCCATTCAGAGAAGAAACCAATTGTCCATATTGCATCAGACATTGCCGTCACTGCGTCTTTTACTGGCTCTTCTCGCTAACCCAACCGGTAACCCCGCTTATTAAAAGCATTCTGTAACAAAGCGGGACCAAAGCCATGACAAAAACGCGTAACAAAAGTGTCTATAATCACGGCAGAAAAGTCCACATTGATTATTTGCACGGCGTCACACTTTGCTATGCCATAGCATTTTTATCCATAAGATTAGCGGATCCAGCCTGACGCTTTTTTTCGCAACTCTCTACTGTTTCTCCATACCCGTTTTTTTGGATGGAGTGAAACGATGGCGATTGCAATTGGCCTCGATTTTGGCAGTGATTCTGTGCGAGCTTTGGCGGTGGACTGCGCCACCGGTGAAGAGATCGCCACCAGCGTAGAGTGGTATCCCCGTTGGCAGAACGGGCAATTTTGTGATGCCCCGAATAACCAGTTCCGTCATCATCCGCGTGACTACATTGAGTCAATGGAAGCGGCGCTGAAAACTGTGCTTGCAGAGCTTAGCGTCGAACAGCACGCAGCTGTGGTCGGGATTGGCGTTGACACAACCGGCTCGACGCCCGCACCGATTGACGCCGACGGTAACGTGCTGGCGCTGCGCCCGGAGTTTGCCGAAAACCCGAACGCGATGTTCGTATTGTGGAAAGACCACACCGCGGTTGAAGAAGCGGAAGAGATAACCCGCTTATGTCACACGCCGGGCAACGTTGACTACTCCCGCTATATTGGCGGTATTTATTCCAGCGAATGGTTCTGGGCAAAAATCCTGCATGTGACTCGCCAGGACAGCGCCGTGGCGCAATCTGCCGCATCGTGGATTGAGCTGTGCGACTGGGTACCAGCTCTGCTTTCCGGTACCACCCGCCCGCAGGATATTCGTCGCGGACGTTGCAGCGCCGGACATAAGTCGCTATGGCATGAAAGCTGGGGCGGCCTGCCGCCAGCCAGTTTCTTTGACGAACTGGACCCGATCCTCAATCGCCATTTGCCTTCCCCGCTGTTCACTGATACCTGGACTGCCGATATTCCGGTGGGCACGTTATGTCCGGAATGGGCGCAGCGTCTCGGCCTGCCTGAAAGCGTGGTGATTTCCGGCGGCGCGTTTGACTGCCATATGGGCGCAGTTGGTGCAGGCGCACAGCCTAACGCACTGGTAAAAGTTATCGGTACTTCGACCTGCGACATTCTGATTGCCGACAAACAGAGCGTTGGCGAGCGGGCAGTGAAAGGTATTTGCGGTCAGGTTGATGGCAGCGTGGTGCCTGGATTTATCGGTCTGGAAGCAGGCCAATCGGCGTTTGGCGATATCTACGCCTGGTTCGGTCGCGTACTCGGCTGGCCGCTGGAACAGCTTGCCGCCCAGCATCCGGAACTGAAAGATCAAATCAACGCCAGCCAGAAACAACTGCTTCCGGCGCTGACCGAAGCATGGGCTAAAAACCCGTCTCTGGATCACCTGCCGGTAGTACTCGACTGGTTTAACGGTCGTCGCACGCCAAACGCTAACCAACGCCTGAAAGGGGTGATTACCGATCTGAACCTCGCTACCGACGCTCCGCTACTGTTCGGCGGTTTAATTGCCGCCACCGCCTTTGGCGCACGCGCAATTATGGAGTGCTTCACCGATCAGGGGATCGCCGTCAATAACGTGATGGCACTGGGCGGCATCGCGCGGAAAAACCAGGTCATTATGCAGGCCTGCTGCGACGTGCTGAATCGCCCGCTGCAAATTGTTGCCTCTGACCAGTGCTGTGCGCTCGGTGCGGCGATTTTCGCTGCCGTCGCCGCGAAAGTGCACGCAGACATCCCATCAGCCCAGCAAAAAATGGCCAGTGCGGTAGAGAAAACCCTGCAACCGTGCAGCGAACAGGCACAACGCTTTGAACAGCTTTATCGCCGCTATCAGCAATGGGCGATGAGCGCCGAAAAACACTATCTTCCAACTTCCGCCCCGGCACAGGCTGCCCAGGCCGTTCCGACTCTATAAGGACACGACAATGACGATTTTTGATAATTATGAAGTGTGGTTTGTAATTGGCAGCCAACATCTGTATGGCCCGGAAACCCTGCGTCAGGTCACCCAACATGCCGAGCACGTCGTTAATGCGCTGAATACGGAAGCGAAACTGCCCTGCAAACTGGTGCTGAAACCGCTGGGCACCACGCCGGATGAAATCACCGCTATTTGCCGTGACGCGAATTACGACGATCGTTGCGCTGGCCTGGTAGTGTGGCTGCACACTTTCTCCCCGGCCAAAATGTGGATCAACGGCCTGACTATGCTCAACAAACCGTTGCTGCAATTCCACACCCAGTTTAACGCGGCGCTGCCGTGGGACAGTATCGATATGGACTTTATGAACCTGAACCAGACTGCACATGGCGGTCGTGAGTTCGGCTTCATCGGCGCGCGTATGCGTCAGCAACATGCCGTGGTTACCGGTCACTGGCAGGATAAACAAGCACATGAGCGTATTGGCTCCTGGATGCGTCAGGCGGTCTCTAAACAGGATACCCGTCATCTGAAAGTCTGCCGTTTTGGCGATAACATGCGTGAAGTGGCGGTCACCGATGGTGATAAAGTTGCCGCACAGATCAAGTTCGGTTTCTCCGTCAATACCTGGGCGGTTGGCGATCTGGTGCAGGTGGTGAACTCCATCAGCGACGGCGATGTTAACGCGCTGGTCGATGAGTACGAAAGCTGCTACACCATGACGCCTGCCACACAAATCCACGGCGAAAAACGCCAGAACGTGCTGGAAGCGGCGCGTATTGAGCTGGGGATGAAGCGCTTCCTGGAACAAGGTGGCTTCCACGCGTTCACCACCACCTTTGAAGATTTGCACGGTCTGAAACAGCTTCCTGGTCTGGCCGTACAGCGTCTGATGCAGCAGGGTTACGGCTTTGCGGGCGAAGGCGACTGGAAAACTGCCGCCCTGCTTCGCATCATGAAGGTGATGTCAACCGGTCTGCAGGGCGGCACCTCCTTTATGGAGGACTACACCTATCACTTCGAGAAAGGCAATGACCTGGTGCTCGGCTCCCATATGCTGGAAGTCTGCCCGTCGATCGCCGCAGAAGAGAAACCGATCCTCGACGTTCAGCATCTCGGTATTGGTGGTAAGGACGATCCTGCCCGCCTGATTTTCAATACCCAAACCGGCCCAGCGATTGTCGCCAGCTTGATTGATCTCGGCGATCGTTACCGTCTACTGGTTAACTGCATCGACACGGTGAAAACACCGCACTCCCTGCCGAAACTGCCGGTGGCGAATGCGCTGTGGAAAGCGCAACCGGATCTGCCAACTGCTTCCGAAGCGTGGATCCTCGCTGGTGGCGCGCACCATACCGTTTTCAGCCATGCGCTGAACCTCAACGATATGCGCCAGTTCGCCGAGATGCACGACATTGAAATCACGGTGATTGATAACGACACCCGCCTGCCAGCGTTTAAAGACGCGCTGCGCTGGAACGAAGTGTATTACGGATTTCGTCGCTAAGTAGCCGAATCAGGTATGTAACGCCTGATGCGACGCTGACGCGTCTTATCAGGCCTACACGCTGCGATTTTGTAGGCCGGATAAGCAAAGCGCATCCGGCATTCACCGCCTGATGCGGCGCTGGCGCGTCTTATCAGGCCTACGCGTTCCGGATTTGTAGGCCGGATAAGCAAAGCGCATCCGGCATTCACCGCCTGATGCGACGCCGACGCGTCTTATCAGGCCTACACGCTGCGATTTTGTAGGCCGGATAAGCAAAGCGCATCCGGCACGAAGGAGTCAACATGTTAGAAGATCTCAAACGCCAGGTATTAGAAGCCAACCTGGCGCTGCCAAAACACAACCTGGTCACGCTCACCTGGGGCAATGTCAGCGCCGTTGATCGCGGGCGCGGCGTCCTGGTGATCAAACCTTCCGGCGTCGACTACAGCATCATGACCGCCGACGATATGGTCGTGGTTAGCATCGAAACCGGTGAAGTGGTTGAAGGAACGAAAAAGCCCTCCTCCGACACGCCAACTCACCGGCTGCTCTATCAGGCATTCCCGTCCATTGGCGGCATTGTGCACACACACTCGCGCCACGCCACCATCTGGGCGCAGGCGGGTCAGTCGATTCCAGCAACCGGTACCACCCACGCCGACTATTTCTACGGCACCATTCCCTGCACCCGCAAAATGACCGACGCAGAAATCAACGGTGAATATGAGTGGGAAACCGGTAACGTCATCGTAGAAACCTTCGAAAAACAGGGTATCGATGCGGCGCAAATGCCCGGCGTCCTGGTCCATTCTCACGGCCCATTTGCATGGGGCAAAAATGCCGAAGATGCAGTGCATAACGCCATCGTGCTGGAAGAGGTCGCTTATATGGGGATATTCTGCCGTCAGTTAGCGCCGCAGTTACCGGATATGCAGCAAACGCTGCTGGATAAACACTATCTGCGTAAGCATGGTGCGAAGGCATATTACGGGCAGTAATGACTGTATAAAACCACAGCCAATCAAACGAAACCAGGCTATAATCAAGCCTGGTTTTTTATTGGATTTTCAGCGTGGCGCAGGCAGGTTTTATCTTAACCCGACACTGGCGGGACACCCCACAAGGTACAGAAGTCTCCTTCTGGCTGGCGACGGACAGCGGGCCGTTGCAGGTTACGCTTGCACCGCAAGAGTCCGTGGCGTTTATTCCCGCCGATCAGGTTCCCCGCGCCCAGCATATTTTGCAGGGTGAGCAAGGCTTTTGCCTGACGCCGCTGGCGTTAAAGGATTTTCATCGCCAGCCGGTGTATGGCCTTTACTGTCGCGCCCATCGCCAGTTGATGAATTACGAAAAGCGCCTGCGTGAAGGTGGCGTTACCGTCTACGAGGCCGATGTGCGCCCGCCAGAACGCTATCTGATGGAGCGGTTTATCACCTCGCCAGTGTGGGTCGAGGGTGATATGCGCAACGGCGCTATCGTTAATGCCCGTCTGAAACCGCATCCCGACTATCGTCCGCCGCTCAAGTGGGTTTCTATTGATATTGAAACCACCCGCCACGGTGAGCTGTACTGCATCGGCCTGGAAGGTTGCGGGCAGCGTATCGTTTATATGCTGGGGCCAGAGAATGGCGACGCCTCCGCGCTCGATTTTGAACTGGAATACGTCGCCAGCCGCCCGCTGCTACTGGAAAAACTTAACGCCTGGTTTGCGACTCATGATCCTGATGTGATCATCGGTTGGAACGTGGTGCAGTTCGATCTGCGAATGCTGCAAAAACATGCCGAGCGTTACCGTATTCCGCTGCGTCTGGGGCGTGATAACAGCGAGCTGGAGTGGCGCGAGCACGGCTTGAAAAACGGCGTCTTTTTTGCTCAGGCCAAAGGGCGACTGATTATCGACGGTATCGAGGCGCTGAAATCCGCGTTCTGGAATTTCTCTTCATTCTCGCTGGAAACCGTCGCTCAGGAGTTATTAGGCGAAGGAAAATCTATCGATAACCCGTGGGATCGAATGGACGAAATTGACCGCCGTTTCGCCGAAGATAAGCCTGCGCTGGCAACTTATAACCTGAAAGATTGCGAGCTGGTGACGCAGATCTTCCACAAAACTGAAATCATGCCGTTTTTGCTCGAACGGGCGACGGTGAACGGCCTGCCGGTAGATCGACACGGCGGTTCGGTGGCAGCGTTTGGTCATCTCTATTTTCCCCGTATGCATCGCGCTGGTTATGTCGCGCCTAATCTCGGCGAAGTGCCGCCGCACGCCAGCCCTGGCGGCTACGTGATGGATTCGCGACCTGGGCTTTATGATTCGGTGCTGGTGCTGGACTACAAAAGCCTGTACCCGTCGATCATCCGCACCTTTCTGATTGATCCCGTCGGGCTGGTGGAAGGCATGGCGCAGCCTGATCCAGAGCACAGTACCGAAGGTTTTCTCGATGCCTGGTTCTCACGGGAGAAACATTGCCTGCCGGAGATTGTGACTAACATCTGGCACGGACGCGATGAAGCCAAACGTCAGGGTAATAAGCCGCTTTCGCAGGCGCTGAAGATCATTATGAATGCCTTTTATGGTGTGCTCGGCACCACCGCCTGCCGTTTCTTCGATCCACGCCTGGCATCGTCGATCACCATGCGTGGCCATCAGATCATGCGGCAAACCAAAGCGTTGATTGAAGCGCAGGGCTACGACGTGATCTACGGCGATACCGACTCAACGTTTGTCTGGCTGAAAGGTGCACATTCAGAAGAAGAAGCGGCGAAAATCGGTCGTGCACTGGTGCAGCACGTTAACGCCTGGTGGGCAGAAACGCTGCAAAAACAACGGCTGACCAGCGCACTGGAACTGGAGTATGAAACCCATTTCTGCCGTTTTCTGATGCCAACCATTCGCGGAGCCGATACCGGTAGTAAAAAGCGTTATGCCGGGCTGATTCAGGAGGGCGATAAACAGCGGATGGTGTTTAAAGGGCTGGAAACCGTGCGCACCGACTGGACGCCGCTGGCCCAGCAGTTTCAGCAGGAGCTTTACCTGCGTATCTTCCGTAACGAGCCATATCAGGAATACGTCCGCGAAACCATCGACAAACTGATGGCGGGTGAACTGGATGCGCGGCTGGTTTATCGTAAACGCCTTCGCCGTCCGCTGAGCGAGTATCAGCGTAATGTGCCGCCTCATGTACGCGCCGCTCGCCTTGCCGATGAAGAAAACCATAAGCGCGGTCGCCCCTTGCAATATCAGAACCGCGGCACCATTAAGTACGTATGGACCACCAACGGCCCGGAGCCGCTGGACTACCAACGTTCACCACTGGATTACGAACACTATCTGACCCGCCAGCTACAACCCGTGGCGGAGGGAATACTCCCTTTTATTGAGGATAATTTTGCTACACTTATGACCGGGCAACTTGGGCTATTTTGAGCAAAAAAAAGAGTTCGCCAGATACCATTTTGATGCGTGACGAATGCTTTGCCATCCAGTACCATAGCGCCCTTTCCATTCCTGGACCTGAATAACACCACTACCTCATAAGCACGGTAGCGGGTGGTTATTGCCTGCAATTAAAGATATAGAGCCGAACACATATGCCTTTTACACTTGGTCAACGCTGGATCAGCGATACAGAAAGCGAATTGGGACTTGGAACCGTTGTCGCGGTGGATGCGCGAACTGTCACTTTACTTTTCCCATCTACTGGTGAAAACCGTCTGTACGCACGCAGTGATTCCCCCGTGACCCGCGTGATGTTCAACCCTGGTGATACCATTACCAGCCATGACGGCTGGCAGATGCAAGTCGAAGAAGTAAAAGAAGAAAATGGCTTGCTGACCTATATCGGTACTCGCCTTGATACTGAAGAGTCCGGCGTGGCCCTGCGTGAAGTTTTCCTTGATAGCAAACTGGTGTTCAGCAAACCGCAGGACCGTCTGTTTGCCGGGCAGATTGACCGTATGGACCGCTTTGCGCTGCGTTATCGCGCGCGTAAGTATTCCAGCGAACAGTTCCGTATGCCGTACAGCGGCCTGCGCGGTCAGCGTACCAGCCTGATCCCGCACCAGCTCAACATCGCTCATGATGTTGGTCGCCGCCACGCGCCGCGCGTCCTGTTGGCTGACGAAGTGGGTTTAGGGAAAACCATTGAAGCCGGGATGATCCTGCATCAGCAACTGCTCTCTGGCGCTGCTGAACGTGTGCTGATTATCGTCCCGGAAACCTTACAGCATCAGTGGCTGGTAGAAATGCTGCGCCGTTTCAACCTGCGCTTTGCTCTGTTTGATGATGAGCGTTATGCCGAAGCTCAGCACGATGCTTACAACCCGTTCGATACCGAGCAGCTGGTGATTTGCTCGCTGGATTTTGCCCGTCGTAGCAAACAGCGTCTGGAACATCTCTGTGAAGCCGAGTGGGATCTACTGGTGGTCGATGAAGCGCATCACCTGGTGTGGAGCGAAGATGCGCCGAGCCGTGAATATCAGGCCATTGAACAACTGGCAGAGCACGTGCCGGGCGTTCTGCTGCTGACCGCAACCCCGGAACAGCTGGGGATGGAAAGCCACTTCGCCCGTCTGCGTCTGCTGGACCCGAACCGTTTCCACGACTTTGCGCAATTCGTTGAAGAGCAGAAAAATTATCGTCCGGTTGCGGACGCCGTTGCCATGCTGCTGGCAGGTAACAAACTGAGCAATGACGAACTGAACATGCTCGGTGAGATGATCGGCGAGCAGGATATCGAGCCGCTGTTGCAAGCAGCAAACAGCGACAGCGAAGATGCCCAGAGCGCCCGTCAGGAACTGGTTTCGATGCTGATGGATCGCCACGGTACCAGCCGCGTGCTGTTCCGTAACACCCGTAACGGTGTGAAAGGCTTCCCGAAACGCGAGCTGCACACTATTAAGCTGCCACTGCCGACGCAGTATCAGACCGCTATTAAAGTCTCCGGCATTATGGGCGCACGTAAAAGTGCGGAAGATCGCGCTCGCGATATGCTCTATCCGGAGCGTATTTATCAGGAATTTGAAGGCGATAACGCCACCTGGTGGAACTTCGATCCGCGCGTTGAGTGGCTGATGGGCTACCTGACCAGCCATCGCTCTCAGAAAGTGCTGGTGATCTGCGCCAAAGCTGCCACTGCGCTGCAACTGGAGCAAGTACTGCGCGAACGTGAAGGTATTCGCGCCGCGGTGTTCCACGAAGGCATGTCGATAATCGAACGTGACCGCGCTGCCGCCTGGTTTGCTGAAGAAGACACCGGTGCGCAGGTACTGCTGTGCTCGGAAATCGGTTCTGAAGGACGTAACTTCCAGTTCGCCAGCCACATGGTGATGTTTGACCTGCCATTCAACCCGGATCTGCTGGAGCAGCGTATTGGGCGTCTGGATCGTATCGGTCAGGCGCACGATATTCAGATCCATGTGCCTTATCTGGAAAAAACGGCTCAGTCGGTGCTGGTGCGCTGGTATCACGAAGGTCTGGATGCATTCGAGCACACCTGCCCGACCGGACGCACTATCTACGATAGCGTGTACAACGATTTGATTAACTATCTGGCCTCGCCGGATGAGACCGAAGGCTTTGACGATCTGATCAAAAACTGCCGCGAGCAACATGAAGCGCTGAAAGCACAGCTGGAACAAGGTCGTGACCGCCTGCTGGAAATCCATTCCAACGGTGGCGAAAAAGCCCAGGCACTGGCAGAAAGCATTGAAGAGCAGGATGACGATACCAACCTGATCGCCTTCGCCATGAACCTGTTCGATATTATCGGTATCAATCAGGACGATCGCGGCGACAACATGATCGTGCTGACGCCGTCCGATCATATGCTGGTGCCGGACTTCCCTGGCCTGTCGGAAGATGGCATCACCATCACCTTCGACCGTGAAGTGGCGCTGGCGCGTGAAGATGCACAGTTTATTACCTGGGAGCATCCGCTGATCCGCAACGGTCTGGATCTGATCCTTTCTGGCGATACCGGTAGCAGCACGATTTCACTGTTGAAAAACAAAGCGTTGCCGGTAGGTACGCTGTTGGTGGAACTGATTTATGTGGTTGAAGCCCAGGCTCCGAAGCAGTTGCAGCTCAACCGCTTCCTGCCACCGACGCCGGTACGTATGCTGCTGGATAAAAACGGCAACAACCTGGCGGCGCAGGTAGAGTTTGAAACCTTTAACCGCCAGCTTAACGCGGTTAACCGTCACACCGGCAGCAAGCTGGTTAACGCGGTGCAGCAGGATGTTCACGCTATCCTTCAGCTGGGGGAAGCGCAGATCGAGAAATCTGCCCGTGCACTGATTGATGCAGCGCGTAACGAAGCCGACGAAAAACTGTCTGCCGAGCTGTCTCGTCTGGAAGCGCTGCGTGCAGTTAACCCGAACATTCGTGACGACGAACTGACCGCCATTGAGAGCAACCGTCAGCAGGTAATGGAAAGCCTGGATCAGGCAGGCTGGCGTCTGGATGCCCTGCGTTTGATCGTTGTAACGCATCAGTAACGGAGCCGAAAATGGGGATGGAAAACTACAATCCACCGCAGGAACCCTGGTTGGTTATCCTGTATCAGGATGACCATATTATGGTGGTCAACAAGCCGAGCGGTTTGTTGTCTGTGCCGGGTCGTCTGGAAGAGCACAAAGACAGCGTGATGACGCGCATTCAGCGTGATTATCCGCAGGCAGAATCGGTGCATCGTCTGGATATGGCTACCAGCGGCGTGATTGTAGTGGCGCTGACCAAAGCCGCGGAGCGGGAGTTAAAACGCCAGTTCCGCGAGCGCGAGCCGAAAAAACAGTATGTGGCCCGCGTCTGGGGGCATCCATCCCCTGCGGAAGGTCTGGTGGATCTGCCGCTGATTTGCGACTGGCCAAACCGCCCGAAACAGAAAGTCTGTTACGAAACAGGTAAACCTGCGCAGACGGAGTATGAAGTGGTGGAATATGCGGCGGATAACACGGCAAGAGTGGTGTTAAAACCGATTACCGGGCGTTCGCATCAGCTGCGTGTGCATATGCTGGCGCTGGGTCATCCGATTCTCGGCGATCGTTTTTATGCATCACCAGAAGCGAGAGCAATGGCACCGCGTTTGTTGCTACATGCAGAGATGCTGACGATTACCCATCCGGCGTATGGTAATAGTATGACATTTAAAGCACCAGCGGATTTTTAATAGTCACGCTGGCGAAGTTCGGTAGGCCGGAGAAGGCGTTCACGCCGCATCCGGCAATTTTGCGCCGATTGCCTGATGCGACGCGGGCCGCGTCTTATCAGGCCTACACGTTGAAACTTATTTAAACCCTTTCTGCTGCTTTATCAGCTCATAGGCCTGCTGAATTTCCTGCGCTTTCTGCTTCGCCATCTCCATCATCTCTGGCGGCAAACCTTTCGCCACCAACTTATCGGGATGGTGTTCACTCATCAGCTTACGGTAGGCACGTTTGATGGTGGTCGCATCATCCGTCGGCTTCACGCCCAGCACATTACAGGCATCTTCCAGCGTCGGGCCACGCTGCGCTTGCTGCCAGTTACCACCGCCAGATTGCTGCTGATAACCGCCGCCAAACTGTGCACCGCCCTGCATCATGCGCAAAAACTGGTCAAACTGAGCGCGGGAGATCCCTAATTCTTCAGCAATGACATACAGCACCGCCCGTTCATTCGGGTGCAGTGAACCATCAGCAAACGCCGCCTGAATCTGGATCTCCAGAAACATACGAATTAAGTCAAAACGACCAAAGCAGACACTGCGAAACTGGCGCATCTTTTCGCGCAGCGGGTAATTGTCTGATTTTCCCACCCGGAACGCATTTTGCGCCGCAGTACGGGAAGCGCCATGAAGGTTCATTCGGTCCATCAACTGGCTGGCGATATGAATATCAGCTTCCGTGACGCGACCTTTGGATTTGGTTAAATGCCCCATCACTTCAAAAGTGGTGGCAAAAAACAGCGCCTGACGCTCACGCTGGTTGGCGAACCACGCCATTTTACGGCTACGGGCTTTATCAAACATATGGCCAATTAACAGGCCCAATACTACGCCCCAAAAGCCGCCGCCCATTATTAAGGCCACGGTCACGCCAATGATTTTTCCCCAATACTGCATATATTCCCCAAATCGACACACGGATATCAGGGCTATCTCCCACAATATAAAGGCGCTTTTACCCATTTCTGGCTGCGGTCTATTGTGAGACATCGCCTATAATTTGCATTATCATACCTGTCATTCAATGCCGTGCCTAACACCACAGACGCTATTCGGACAGGATTAACACTAGCGTAGAGATGACGAGTACGTTAGTCTCTGACCGTTTGTCACGCGCAACGTTACCGATGATGGAACAATAAAATCAACGTATGAAAAAACGTATCCCCACTCTCCTGGCCACCATGATTGCCACCGCCCTTTATAGTCAACAGGGACTGGCAGCCGACCTCGCCTCACAGTGCATGTTGGGCGTGCCAAGCTATGACCGTCCTCTGGTACAGGGCGATACCAATGACTTACCCGTGACTATCAATGCTGACCACGCGAAAGGGGACTACCCGGATGACGCCGTGTTTACTGGCAGCGTGGATATCATGCAGGGTAACAGCCGTCTGCAGGCCGACGAAGTGCAGCTCCATCAAAAAGAGGCACCAGGACAACCGGAGCCGGTACGTACCGTTGATGCGCTCGGTAATGTCCATTACGACGATAACCAGGTGATCCTCAAAGGGCCGAAAGGCTGGGCGAATCTGAACACCAAAGATACCAACGTCTGGGAGGGTGATTACCAGATGGTGGGTCGCCAGGGCCGCGGTAAAGCGGACCTGATGAAACAACGTGGCGAAAACCGCTATACCATTCTGGATAACGGTAGCTTTACCTCCTGTCTGCCGGGTTCTGACACCTGGAGCGTGGTAGGTAGCGAAATTATTCATGACCGCGAAGAACAAGTTGCGGAGATCTGGAACGCCCGCTTTAAGGTGGGTCCGGTACCGATCTTTTATAGCCCCTATTTGCAGTTGCCGGTGGGTGACAAACGTCGCTCTGGTTTCTTGATCCCGAACGCCAAGTACACCACCACCAACTACTTTGAGTTCTACCTGCCATATTACTGGAACATCGCGCCAAATATGGATGCCACCATCACGCCGCATTATATGCATCGTCGTGGCAATATCATGTGGGAGAACGAATTCCGCTACCTCTCCCAGGCGGGCGCTGGCTTGATGGAACTGGACTATCTGCCTTCAGATAAAGTCTATAAAGATGAACACCCGAACGATGACAGTTCACGTCGTTGGTTATTCTACTGGAACCACTCCGGGGTCATGGATCAGGTGTGGCGTTTCAACGTCGACTACACCAAGGTCAGCGATCCTAGCTACTTCAATGATTTCGATAACAAGTACGGTTCCAGTACCGACGGCTACGCAACGCAAAAATTCAGCGTTGGCTATGCGGTGCAAAACTTCAATGCCACCGTTTCAACCAAGCAGTTCCAGGTCTTCAGCGAGCAGAACACCAGTAGCTACTCGGCAGAACCGCAGTTAGACGTTAACTACTATCAAAACGATGTCGGTCCTTTCGATACGCGAATTTACGGCCAGGCGGTGCACTTTGTTAACACCAGAGATGACATGCCAGAGGCGACTCGTGTTCACCTGGAACCGACCATCAATCTGCCGCTCTCTAATAACTGGGGCAGCATCAATACTGAAGCGAAGTTGCTGGCAACCCATTATCAGCAAACCAATCTTGACTGGTATAACTCCAGAAACACGACCAGGCTGGCAGAGTCCGCTAACCGTGTAATGCCGCAGTTCAAGGTAGACGGTAGAATGGTCTTCGAGCGTGATATGGAAATGCTGGCGCCGGGCTATACCCAGACACTGGAACCACGCGCGCAGTATCTGTATGTGCCATATCGCGATCAGAGCAAAATCTATAACTACGACTCGTCGCTGCTGCAATCTGACTACTCCGGCCTGTTCCGGGACCGGACTTACGGCGGTCTTGACCGTATTGCCTCCGCTAACCAGGTGACGACCGGTGTCACATCTCGCATATATGATGATGCTGCCGTTGAACGTTTTAATATTTCCGTTGGTCAAATCTACTATTTCACGGAGTCTCGCACTGGCGATGACAACATAACATGGGAGAATGACGACAAAACGGGCTCACTGGTATGGGCAGGCGATACTTACTGGCGCATCTCTGATCGTTGGGGATTGCGTGGCGGGATTCAGTACGATACACGTCTGGATAACGTAGCGGCCAGTAACTCCAGCATTGAATACCGTCGGGATGAAGACCGTCTGGTACAGCTGAATTACCGTTACGCCAGCCCGGAATATATTCAGGCAACGCTGCCTAAGTACTATTCCACTGCTGAGCAATATAAGAATGGTATTTCGCAGGTAGGTGCCGTCGCCAGCTGGCCAATTGCCGATCGTTGGTCCATTGTTGGGGCCTACTACTACGACACCAATGCGAACAAGCAAGCCGACTCTATGTTAGGTGTGCAATACAGCTCCTGCTGCTATGCGATTCGCGTCGGTTACGAGCGGAAGCTGAACGGTTGGGATAACGATAAACAACATGCGGTATATGACAACGCAATCGGCTTTAACATCGAACTTCGCGGCCTGAGCTCCAACTACGGTCTGGGTACGCAAGAGATGCTGCGTTCGAACATTCTGCCGTATCAAAACACTTTGTGATTTGTTGATTTACCACGTAATCCGCAGTGCGGTTAATTGAAATGGAAAAAGTATGAAGAACTGGAAAACGCTGCTTCTCGGTATCGCCATGATCGCGAATACCAGTTTCGCTGCCCCCCAGGTAGTCGATAAAGTCGCAGCCGTCGTCAATAACGGCGTCGTGCTGGAAAGCGACGTTGATGGATTAATGCAGTCGGTAAAACTGAACGCTGCTCAGGCAAGGCAGCAACTTCCTGATGACGCGACGCTGCGCCACCAAATCATGGAACGTTTGATCATGGATCAAATCATCCTGCAGATGGGGCAGAAAATGGGAGTGAAAATCTCCGATGAGCAGCTGGATCAGGCGATTGCTAACATCGCGAAACAGAACAACATGACGCTGGATCAGATGCGCAGCCGTCTGGCTTACGATGGTCTGAACTACAACACCTATCGTAACCAGATCCGCAAAGAGATGATTATCTCTGAAGTGCGTAACAACGAGGTGCGTCGTCGCATCACCATCCTGCCGCAGGAAGTCGAATCCCTGGCGCAGCAAGTGGGTAACCAAAACGACGCCAGCACTGAGCTGAACCTGAGCCACATCCTGATCCCACTGCCGGAAAACCCGACCTCTGATCAGGTGAACGAAGCGGAAAGCCAGGCGCGCGCGATTGTCGATCAGGCGCGTAACGGCGCTGATTTCGGTAAGCTGGCGATTGCTCATTCTGCCGACCAGCAGGCGCTGAACGGCGGACAGATGGGCTGGGGCCGTATTCAGGAGTTGCCGGGGATCTTCGCCCAGGCATTAAGCACCGCGAAGAAAGGCGACATTGTTGGCCCGATTCGTTCCGGCGTTGGCTTCCATATTCTGAAAGTTAACGACCTGCGCGGCGAAAGCAAAAATATCTCGGTGACCGAAGTTCATGCTCGCCATATTCTGCTGAAACCGTCGCCGATCATGACTGACGAACAGGCCCGCGTGAAACTGGAACAGATTGCTGCCGATATCAAGAGTGGTAAAACGACTTTTGCTGCCGCAGCGAAAGAGTTCTCTCAGGATCCAGGCTCTGCTAACCAGGGCGGTGATCTCGGCTGGGCTACACCAGATATTTTCGATCCGGCCTTCCGTGACGCCCTGACCCGCCTGAACAAAGGTCAAATGAGTGCACCGGTTCACTCTTCATTCGGCTGGCATTTAATCGAACTGCTGGATACCCGTAATGTCGATAAAACCGACGCGGCACAGAAAGATCGTGCATACCGCATGCTGATGAACCGTAAGTTCTCGGAAGAAGCAGCAAGCTGGATGCAGGAACAACGTGCCAGCGCCTACGTTAAAATCCTGAGCAACTAATGGTTAAAACCCAACGTGTTGTGATCACTCCCGGCGAGCCCGCCGGGATTGGCCCGGACTTAATTGTCCAGCTTGCACAGCGTGAGTGGCCAGTCGAACTGGTTGTTTGTGCCGATGCCACTCTCCTTACCGACCGGGCAGCGATGCTCGGTTTGCCGCTCACCCTCCGTCCTTATTCCCCCAACTCCCCTGCACAACCGCAAACTGCGGGCACATTAACGCTACTTCCTGTCGCGCTACGTGAATCTGTCACTGCGGGGCAGTTAGCGGTTGAAAATGGGCATTATGTGGTGGAAACGCTGGCGCGAGCGTGTGATGGCTGTCTGAACGGTGAATTTGCTGCGCTGATCACAGGCCCCGTGCATAAAGGCGTCATTAACGACGCAGGCATTCCGTTTACCGGTCATACCGAGTTTTTCGAAGAGCGTTCGCAGGCGAAAAAAGTGGTGATGATGCTGGCAACCGAAGAACTTCGCGTGGCGCTGGCAACGACGCATTTACCGCTGCGCGATATCGCAGATGCTATCACCCCTGCGCTTTTGCACGAAGTGATTGCTATTTTGCATCACGATTTGCGCACCAAATTTGGTATTGCCGAACCGCGCATTCTGGTCTGCGGGCTGAATCCACACGCGGGCGAAGGCGGTCATATGGGTACGGAAGAGATAGACACCATTATTCCGGTGCTCGACAAGCTGCGGGCGCAGGGGATGAAACTCAACGGGCCGCTGCCTGCCGATACCCTGTTTCAGCCGAAATATCTTGATAACGCCGACGCGGTGCTGGCGATGTACCACGATCAGGGTCTTCCCGTGCTAAAATACCAGGGCTTCGGGCGCGGTGTGAACATTACGCTGGGCCTGCCCTTTATTCGCACATCAGTGGACCACGGTACCGCGCTTGAACTGGCGGGACGTGGTAAAGCCGATGTCGGCAGTTTTATTACGGCGCTTAATCTCGCCATCAAAATGATTGTTAACACCCAATGAATAATCGAGTCCACCAGGGCCACTTAGCCCGTAAACGCTTCGGGCAAAACTTTCTCAACGATCAGTTCGTGATCGACAGCATTGTTTCTGCCATTAACCCGCAGAAGGGCCAGGCGATGGTCGAAATCGGTCCCGGTCTGGCGGCATTGACCGAACCGGTCGGCGAACGTCTGGACCAGCTGACGGTCATCGAACTTGACCGCGATCTGGCGGCACGTCTGCAAACGCATCCATTCTTAGGCCCGAAACTGACGATTTATCAGCAGGATGCGATGACCTTTAACTTTGGCGAACTGGCCGCGAAAATGGGCCAGCCGCTGCGTGTTTTCGGCAACCTGCCTTATAACATCTCCACGCCGTTGATGTTCCATCTGTTTAGCTATACTGATGCCATTGCCGACATGCACTTTATGTTGCAAAAAGAAGTGGTGAATCGTCTGGTTGCAGGACCGAACAGCAAGGCGTATGGTCGATTAAGCGTCATGGCGCAATACTATTGCAACGTGATCCCGGTGCTGGAAGTACCGCCGTCAGCCTTTACACCACCACCCAAAGTGGATTCCGCCGTCGTGCGCCTGGTTCCTCATGCAACGATGCCTCACCCGGTTAAAGATGTTCGCGTGTTGAGCCGCATCACCACCGAAGCCTTTAACCAGCGTCGTAAAACCATTCGTAACAGCCTCGGCAACCTGTTTAGCGTCGAGGTGTTAACGGGAATGGGGATCGACCCGGCGATGCGAGCGGAAAATATCTCTGTCGCGCAATATTGCCAGATGGCGAACTATCTGGCGGAGAACGCGCCTTTGCAGGAGAGTTAACGATGATCAATTCGCCCCGAGTGTGTATTCAGGTTCAAAGCGTCTACATTGAGGCACAATCTTCACCTGATAATGAACGTTACGTTTTTGCTTATACCGTAACCATACGCAATCTGGGGCGAGCGCCAGTGCAGTTGTTGGGGCGTTACTGGCTGATCACCAATGGCAATGGCCGTGAAACCGAAGTCCAGGGCGAAGGAGTGGTTGGCGTCCAGCCACTTATCGCGCCTGGCGAAGAGTACCAGTACACCAGCGGTGCAATCATTGAAACCCCGCTGGGCACCATGCAGGGTCACTACGAAATGATCGATGAAAATGGCGTCCCTTTCAGCATCGACATTCCCGTATTCCGACTCGCCGTTCCCACACTCATTCATTAAAAGAATATGGCGACATACCTTATTGGCGACGTTCATGGTTGTTACGATGAACTGATCGCATTGCTGCATAAAGTAGAATTTACCCCTGGGAAAGATACCCTCTGGCTGACGGGCGATCTGGTCGCGCGCGGCCCGGGTTCGCTGGATGTTCTGCGCTATGTGAAATCCTTAGGCGACAGCGTACGTCTGGTGCTGGGTAATCACGATCTGCATCTGCTGGCGGTATTTGCCGGGATCAGCCGCAATAAACCGAAAGATCGCCTGACACCGCTGCTGGAAGCGCCGGATGCCGACGAGCTGCTTAACTGGCTGCGTCGCCAGCCTTTGCTGCAAATCGACGAAGAGAAAAAGTTGGTGATGGCCCACGCCGGGATCACGCCGCAGTGGGATCTGCAGACCGCCAAAGAGTGCGCGCGCGATGTAGAAGCGGTGCTGTCGAGTGACTCCTATCCCTTCTTTCTTGATGCCATGTACGGCGATATGCCAAATAACTGGTCACCGGAATTGCGGGGGCTGGGAAGACTGCGTTTTATCACCAACGCCTTTACCCGTATGCGTTTTTGCTTCCCGAACGGTCAACTGGATATGTACAGCAAAGAATCGCCGGAAGAGGCCCCTGCCCCACTGAAACCGTGGTTTGCGATTCCTGGCCCCGTCGCTGAAGAGTACAACATCGCCTTTGGTCACTGGGCATCGCTGGAAGGCAAAGGTACGCCGGAAGGTATTTACGCGCTGGATACCGGCTGCTGCTGGGGTGGTACATTAACCTGCCTGCGCTGGGAAGATAAACAGTATTTTGTCCAGCCGTCGAACCGGCATAAGGATTTGAGTGAGGGAGAGGCGGTAGCGTCTTAAATCCCGTCGAGCATAAAATCTAATGCTCCTTTAATCAACGTTCGGTGCGCGCTGGCATCGCAAAATTTCGTTCCCAGCGCGTTAACTGGAACAGTTGCAGTCTCATGCGTCATGAGCACATATTCTTTGCCGTCTACCAGTAAAAGGATTGGGTTAAGCCGTTCTGGTGGGCGAATACGGCTAAATCGTTCAATAGGTGTTAATGGAATAACGATACGGCGATTAATCTCACCAATAATGTCGCTGGTAACATCAATAACAAAGGGAAACGCGGCGTTCCTGCCGCGACTGCGGTATACCGTAAATTGCATCGCTAGAAGCTCCGGTACTCATCAGAGAAACATCCGGTTTCATCAGCCAATTGATTTAACGCAGCGATAGCTTCTGTGTTCTCTTCACGCCAACGTGTTGCTGCATGTTTTTTAAGTTCAGCATTGAGCGCAACCGTAAGGGTGGCGCTCATATTTAAGCCTGCATCACGAGCGCGATTGACTAACTCACGGTCGACGGTGACGGTCACACTTTGTGTGGTACGTTTTGCAGTCATGATCTCGTGCTCCTGTACAATTTATACGTCTAGTATACACGGATATCTGCACGTATCAGTGATGCCGGAATTCTAATATACGAAATTACCGCCGCTCCAGAATCTCAAAGCAATAGCTATGAGAGTTCTGCGCATCAGCGTCGTGGAATTCGCTGAATACCGATTCCCAGTCATCCGGCTCGTAATCCGGGAAATGGGTGTCGCCTTCCACTTCCGCGTCGATATGCGTCAGATACAGTTTTTGCGCTTTCGGCAGGAACTGCTCATAAACGCGACCGCCGCCAATCACCATGATTTCTGGTACGTCACCACACGCCGCAATGGCTTCATCCACCGACTTCACCCACGTTACGCGATCGTCCGTACCCGGTTGACTGCTGAGAATAATATTTTTGCGTCCTGGCAACGGACGACCGATGGATTCCCAGGTATGGCGGCCCATAATCACGGGTTTATTTAAAGTGTTGCGTTTAAACCAGGCGAGATCGGCAGGCAGGTTCCACGGCATGGCGTTTTCCATGCCGATAACGCGATCTACCGCTAACGCCGCAATCAGACTGATCATTGAGATTTCCCGATAAAAAAAATTGTCGCCACTATACGTAAAGCGTAAACCGTCGTCGACTGGTGCGAGGATGATGTTGAGGAAAATTTTATATTCTGCTGGCGAGTCCACGCTCTCTCCCTGGACTCGCCGCATTACAATGAAACAAAAACAAACAGTTAGCTGTAAAGCGTGATTTACGTCACTCTTTATTAGGATGAGGGCTTCGTTTCCGGTTCATCCGCCATATTGCCAGTATGTTTCCCTTCTTCGGTTCCCTGCCAGCCATGTCGTTGAATTAATGACAGATGTTCACGGTCTTCGGTAATGATCTCACTTAACATCGCGCTGGTGCGTTTATAGACCGCCGCACGGGCTTTGGTGTCGTTCTCAACCATTGCCATCTCTTCCACCATCTGAATATTAAAGCGGCGGAACACATCGGCGCGTTCTCGCGCTTCATACGGCCCCAGACCTAAACTTTCCAGTGCCAGACGCCCGGTTTTCAGCGCACCTTCGAAGGTTTCACGCTCCGGCTTTTCAACGCCTGCCTGACGCAAACGAATGTAGTGGTCGACATCGCGGGCGCGGGCAATAATCTGCAAATGTGGGAAATGTTCTTTCACCATCTCCGTCAGTTGCAGGTTGGTTTGCGGATCGTCGATGGCGTTAATCAGCACTTCCGCTTTCGCCGCTCCGGCAGATTCCAGTAAATCCATCCGCGTGGCATCGCCATAAAACACTTTCATACCGAATTTACGCAGCGTTTCGATATGGTCCGGGTCGTGATCGAGCACCACCATTTTCACCCCGCTGGAGAGCAGTAAACGTCCGGTTATCTGCCCAAAACGCCCGAATCCGGCAATGATTACCCGCGGCTGTTCTTCGTCGATCTCATCGGCTTCACGCGCCTCTTCAGTAGAAGATTGCTCAAGGCGATTGAGGATCACCAGCAGAATCGGCGTTGCCGCCATCGACAGTGCCACCGCCAGGGTCAGCGATTTCGCCCACTCTGGCTCCAGCACATTCGCCATCTGCGCCGCACCAAATACTACAAAGGCAAACTCACTGCCCTGTCCTAACAGCACCGCAAACCAGCGACGCTGTTTATTTGGCACCTGCAACGGTCGGGCAATCAGCCACAGCATGGCGATTTTGATGATGAGGAAGCCGAGCAGCAAAATAACAATGCGCAACGGATTTTCAAGCAGCGTGCCAAAGTCTATCGACATGCCAACGCCGATGAAAAACAGCCCCAGCAGCAAACCTTTAAATGGTTCGATATCGCTTTCCAGCGCATGACGGTATTCCGAGCTTGCCAGCAGTACGCCCGCCAGAAACGCGCCCATCGCCATCGACAAGCCGACCTCTTCCAGCAGCAAACCAAAGCCAAACACGAGGAATAACGCCACGGCACTAAACACTTCCCGCAAGCCAGAGCGGGCTACAAAACGCAGCGCCGGACGCGTGACATAGCGCCCCAGCAATACCACCAGCACCAGCGCACCCGCCACTTTTAACGCCGAGAGAGCAAATGCGCCCATCGTCGTCGAGGCATTGCTCGCCGCCAGTAGCGGGATCATCGCCACCAGCGGGATCGCCGCGATATCCTGGAACAGCAGCACCGCAAAGGCACTGCGGCCCATTTGCGTCACCATCAGATTGCGTTCATTCATCGCCTGCATGGCAATTGCCGTAGAGGAGAGCGCCAGCGTCATGCCGATCAATTCCGCTACCTGCCAGCGCAGCCCAAGTAACATGCAGAACAGCCCCAGCAGGCCGCCGCAAATCACCATCTGCAATGCGCCACCGCCGAACACTGCCGCACGCAGCTTCCACAGCCTTTGTGGATCGAGTTCGAGGCCGATAATAAACAGCATCAGCACCACGCCAATCTCGGCAAAGTGCAGAATAGATTCGGCATCGGTCACCAGTCGCAGCCCCCACGGGCCAATAATGCAGCCTGCTATCAGGTAGCCAAGTACCGATCCCAGACCGAGGCGTACTGCAATGGGTACAATCAGCGCCGCCGAACCGAGATAAATCAGCGCCTGAATCAAGGTATGACTATCCATGATGTGCCTCCTGCCATTCCAGCAGACGTTGCTTATAGTGACGCGCCTGCCCTTCGAGGGTTTCGTCGTCACAAATAAAGGTGCAGTGCATGGCAAACGGTGGCAGCCAGTTCAGCCCGCAGTAGATTGCCGTCGCCTGTAGCGGCTGCGACAGCACATCAAACCCCGGATGCGTGCCAATCTCAAAATGGCTTTCCCCACCGCCGGTCGTCACCGCCCACAGTAAATGTTTGCCATGCAGCGCCGTGCCGCCGTGACCGTAAGCCCAGCCGTGCGAGAAGACTTTATCGATCCAAAGTTTGAGGAGCGGAGGAATGCTGTACCACTGCATCGGGTGCTGCCAGACGATCAGATCGGCACGAGACAGCGCCTCCTGTTCGGCGGCAATGTCGATATTGAAGTCAGGATAGAGTTGATAAAGAGAGCGAATTTCGACGCCTTCCAGCGTCCTTGCCTGTTCAAGCATCCGTTTATTCGCATGGGAATGATGCGGATATGGATGCGCATAAATTATAAGAATCATAGGTAGCCCGCGTGATTACGCCTTTGTTTTCCCACAAAGTGTAGTCATATATTCACGCAGCTTATAGTCAATAATATTGATTCAGAAAAGAGAGAAATCTGAACAAATTACCCCATTCTCTGCCCGCGGATCGTCATATTGCTGGTCTGCGCCAGTGACATCCCTCGAGTCTCCGGGGCAAACGCTACGGAAATCAACAAGCCAAATAGCGAGATACCCGCCCCCATTAGCATCGTGTTACTGATACCGTAATTATTGATAAAGATCGGCAGTGCCCAGGTCGATACAATAGTGCCAATACGGCTTAAGGACATAATCACGCCCACGGCAGAGGCGCGGATATCCGTCGGGAAGAGTTCATTAGGATAAAGCCACTGCAAATTACCCGGCCCACCGGAGAAAAAGGCATACACCGCAAACGCCATTACCACCAGCCAGATCCCCATATCCGGGATCAGCCCCAAAACCGCCAGCGCCAGCGTCATCATGGCAAAGCTGCCAATCAACAATGGACGCCGTCCGGCAGTGTTTAGCCACAGCATCGGCGGAATACAGCCGAGCATAAAGAACAGGCTAATCACCACGTTCCCCAGCGCCGCGTTTTTGCCAACCCCCAATCCCAACAAACCAACGATTTGCGGGCCAAAGGTGTAAATGGCGAACATTGGGATCACCTGGCAGGTCCAGATGGCGGCAACAAACAGAACAAAAGGAAAATGGCGGCGATTAAACAGATCGCGAAAACGGGTTTGCTGCGGCTGCTCTTCCTCGAAAGCCACCGGTTCGCCAAACAGTTTTATCATCATCTCTTCGCACTCTTTTACTCGCCCTTTGCGTAACAACCAGCGGGGAGATTCAGGCAGTTCGAATCGACCAATCAAAATCAACAAACAGGGAATCGCTGCGCTACCCAGCATCCAGCGCCAGCCGCCTTCCACATCATAAAGCCAATAGCCGACCAAATCGGCGCAGGTCGCGCCGACATACCACATCGCGGCAATAAAGCTGATGGAAAATGCCCGCTGACGGGTACTGGAGAACTCGGTGATCATTGAGGTGGCGATGGGATAATCCGCACCGATAACAATGCCGATAAGTACCCGCATCACCAACAGTTCGACGGGGGATGAGACAAACATCGTCGCCACCGATATCACGCCGATGGCGATGATATCAATGAGGAACATTTTGCGCCGTCCGACTTTATCGGAGATATAGCCAAACAGCGATGTGCCAACGAACAGCCCGGCGAGCGTTCCCGCGCCCAGCAAGCCAATCCAGTCAGCGTCCAGTTTCAGCGCCGGAGTCAGTTGCTCCAGCGCCACGCCAATCATTACCAGTACATAACCATCCAGAAACGGACCACCGCTTCCCCACAGCAAAATGCGGCGGTGAATAGAGGAGAATTTAAGATCATCAAAGTTTCTGGACGGTTGCATGGGTTATTCCTGTTTTTTTGCAATGAGAGTCAGTACGGCATTACGTATCAAACCAACATCAGCCGTAACGGAACTCCACACCAAAGGTGCCGCGCGGGTATTCCCACTGTTCCAGCGCCGACCCCAGCCCCAGAATGCGACAGGTGCCGCACTCCAGACATCCGGCGTAATCGAAGCGCACACTGCCGTCATCCTGCTTCTTGTACAGACCTGCGGGGCACGCTTTCACCAGCAGCTCCAGGGCCTGTTTATCAGCATCGGCCTTCACAACGATGTGCGGATGCTCTTCATCGACATTGAATTTATTGACGCCCAGTTTGACGTCCACATTGACGGGAGAAGTCATAAAACGGTCACTCCTTTCATGCCATCCTTGATCAGATTGATGAAGCCCACTTTCTTGCCGTGGCGGAGGATTTTCTTGCGCATCAGTTCCGGCGCACTGCCGTCAATGGTGAACAGGTCACGCGCCACGCCCACCGCCAGTTCCGGGTAGCCGCTAAACATGCGTGGGTTATCAAGAAACGCCGGTAGTTTCTGGTACATGCGCATATCGCGCAGCGGGCCACTCTCAAGATGCTGACGATATTCCGCGAGTTTTTGCTTACTGAAATCGTCGCTTTTCATCGCTGAAAGCACAGTTTTTGCTGCTGCTTCCCCGGCGGCAATCGCCAGATCCATACCGCGAATGGTAAAACCGAGGTTCATACACATTCCGGCGGCATCACCAGCAATCAATACGCCGTCACCGACCAGCTCCGGCAGCATGTTGATGCCCGCTTCCGGCACTACGTGAGCGGAATATTCCACCAGCTTGCCGCCCGCGATCAGCGGTGCAACGGCCGGATGTTGTTTGAAATCTTCCAGCATTTGCGGCACCGATTTTTTTGCGTCATGCAGATGATGCAAACCACAAACCAGCCCCAGCGACAGGGTATTTTCATTGGTATAAAGGAAGCCACCTCCCATCAGGCCATCGGTGGGTGATCCCGCAAACAGGCAAGCCGCGCCCTGATTACCCTGCAACTGAAAACGGTCTTCAATAACCGACTTCGGTAACTCGATCAGTTCCTTCACGCCAACTGCCACATCCGTCGGTTTAACGCGTTTTGCCATCCCCAGCTTTTCGGCAAGGATGGAATTCACCCCATCAGCAAGGATCACCGTTTTCGCTTCAATCACATCGCCATCGGCTTCTACACCGACGACTTTGCCATCGCGCTGTACGAGGTTATCGACGCGGATCCCGGTAATTAACTGCGCGCCCGCTTCTTCGGCCTGCTCCATCAGCCAGGCATCAAATTTACTGCGTAAAACGGAGTAAGAACGCTGGGATGGCGAGGTTTCGTCGCCATTGCAGTAGTCCATAGTCATCGCTGACTTTTCCGTCATAAACGCAAGTTTTTCATGGGTGATCAGGCGTTCTACGGGGGCGGAGTCAGCGAAACCAGGAATAATGTGTTCCAGACTGTGGGCATAGAGACGCCCGCCGGTGACGTTCTTGGCACCTGCGGAATTGCCTCGCTCGATAACTAACACTTGCGCACCTTCGCGGGCGAGCACCAGTGCGGCAACCGAACCGGCAAGCCCTGCACCGACGATGATGGCGTCAAAGATATCTTCGAACATAAGAGCTCCCTGTCAGCGGCAGGGCCAAAATGCAGCCCTGCCAGAGTGGATCAACGCGCTAAAGCTGCGGTCAGTGCCGGAAGGATCTTCACGGCGTCGCCAACAATGCCGTAATCCGCGTACTGGAAGATCGGCGCATTTTTATCTTTGTTGATGGCGAAAATGGTTTGCGACGCATTAGCGCCAACCATGTGCTGGATCTGCCCGGAGATCCCCACCGCCAGGTACAGTTCAGGTTTCAGCATCAGGTTGGAGATACCGACATAGCGTTCGTGCTCCATCCATTTTTCGTTTTCCGCCACCGGACGAGAACAGGCCAACTCCGCACCTATCGCCTTGCAAAGCTGTTCTGCCAGCGCAATGTTCTCTTTGCTGCCAATACCGCGACCAACGCTGACCACCAGGCGGGCTTTGTCGAGATCGACGCTGTTGCTCTGACGCGCCTGGGTTGCCGTGCGGGTAATCGCCACAGCCGGAGCCTGCCACTCCACGGTGTGCGTTTCGCCAGTGCGTGACGCGTCTGGCTGAGCCACATCGAACGTGCCGCTGCTGATGGTCAGAACCGCATACGGCGTGGCAATGCGTTCTTCGCCAATCGCCAGACCGCCGTAAACCATGTGTTTCACTGTCGCTTTACCGTCCTGCACGCTAACAGCGCTGGCATCGTTAGACACCGCCGCGTTAAGGCGGTAACCCAGTTTCGCCGCCAGTAATTTGCCGCGACGGGTGTTTGGCAACAGCACCAGACCGTCTGCGCCGTGCTGGCGAATAGTGTCAGCCATGACACCGGCGTAATCTTCGATCATCCGCTCGTCCGGTTTGCCGCTTAATTTCCAGACATGATTAGCGCCGAGCTGGATTGCCTGTGCGCCGTCGGCATCATTGAGGACGAACGTGTTGATTTGATTAGCTAAAGCCTGCGCACCGTTCATCAGTTCCGGCAGACGAGAAGGGGTATCGCTGAATACCCAGACTTGAGAAAACGTGTTCATAGCATCCCCTGTAATTAAATGACTTTGCGAAGATTTTCAGCAAATGCGGCGATCTGTTCTTCGCCGTCGCCTTCAATCACGATGCGCTGACGCTCGCGCTGTTTCGGCGCGGCAACCTGTTGTTCTGACCAGGCTGCCTCTGCGTTAAAACCGATATCCGCCGCCGACCATACCTGGACTGGCTTTTTCGCCGCGCCGAGAATGGCTTTCATCGAAGGAATTTGTGGGGAGTTGATATCAGTGGAAACAGCAACAACCGCAGGCAGCGGAATGCTTAAGGTTTCTGTTTCATCTTCCAGTTCGCGCTCAACGGTGAGGGTATCTGCCGTCAGGGAGATAATTTTGCTGACGCCGTTAACTGCCGGAATATTAAGGATTTCGCCTACTAGCAAACCAACCTGCTGGGCATAAAGGTCGGAAGAACCATCGCCACAGAGGATCAAATCAAAGCCTGCTTTCTGAGCGGCAGCAGCCAGTACGCTCGCCGTTTGTTGCGGCAGTGCCTGCTCGAACTGGTCATCAATCACCACAATCAGTTCATCCGGACCGCGCGATAGCACATCTTTACGCCCTTTGGCGTTGGTCAGGGCTTTACCGCCCACACTTAAGGCCGTCACCTGCGCCTCTACTGCCTGTTGCTTTAGCTGGCAAGCCGCTTCAATAGCGTTGAGATCGTATTGGCTTATTTTGGCATCGGCTTTGCTGAAGTCTAACGAACCATCAGCATTATTGACCGCAATATCCTGTTCATCAGGCACGCACTTATAGCAAGTAATAATCTTCATTGCATCTCCAGAAATCATGAAGGAAACGTCGTTCATATCGGTGGTGTTAATTACAGATATCACGCCCTTTAATTTGGAAATAAAACTTTAATCACCAATATTGAAAATGTCACACGCAGATAAATCCAACTTTCAATATTGTTAAGCTCCTCACCAATATTGAAAACATGGCGTAGAAAAAAGAAATTTTCAATATTGTTTTATGGATCACCAATATTGAAAGTCAGATGCTATTTTTTTACTCACAACAGAACATAACAAACTGATTAATAATCAAAATTAACGAAAAAATGCCCTCTATTCACCCGAAACAAAAATGTGATAACAATCACAGAATGCAGCTTATTGAATACCCATTATGAGTTAGCCATTAACGCGTCCACGAGGTTAATAATAATTATATTAAATGTTAACAAAAATAAAACAAACGGGAACGCAAAATAAATATTCGTTTTCACAGTGGAATTAACTCATGAAGAATGAAAAGAGAAAAACGGGAATAGAACCGAAGGTTTTCTTTCCGCCGTTAATAATCGTCGGCATACTTTGTTGGCTTACAGTCAGAGATCTGGATGCGGCGAATGTCGTTATTAATGCTGTATTCAGTTACGTCACCAATGTATGGGGATGGGCATTTGAATGGTATATGGTGGTGATGCTTTTCGGCTGGTTCTGGCTGGTGTTTGGCCCGTATGCCAAAAAGCGTTTAGGTAACGAACCACCAGAATTTAGTACCGCCAGTTGGATCTTTATGATGTTCGCCTCCTGTACGTCTGCTGCCGTACTGTTCTGGGGATCGATTGAGATCTACTACTACATCTCCACCCCGCCGTTTGGCTTAGAACCGAACTCAACAGGCGCGAAAGAGTTGGGGCTGGCTTACAGCTTGTTCCACTGGGGACCTCTGCCGTGGGCCACTTACAGCTTCCTTTCAGTCGCCTTCGCTTACTTCTTCTTTGTCCGCAAAATGGAAGTGATTCGCCCCAGCTCCACCCTGGTGCCGCTGGTAGGTGAAAAACACGCCAAAGGGTTGTTCGGCACTATCGTCGACAACTTCTATCTCGTCGCCTTGATCTTCGCGATGGGTACCAGTCTGGGCCTTGCCACGCCGCTGGTGACCGAGTGTATGCAATGGTTGTTTGGCATTCCGCATACCCTGCAACTGGACGCTATCATCATTACCTGCTGGATTATCCTCAACGCCATTTGCGTCGCTTGCGGTCTGCAAAAAGGGGTACGTATCGCCAGTGACGTGCGTAGTTACCTGAGCTTCCTGATGCTGGGTTGGGTGTTCATCGTCAGCGGTGCCAGCTTCATCATGAACTACTTCACCGATTCGGTGGGGATGTTACTGATGTATCTGCCGCGCATGTTGTTCTATACCGATCCCATCGCTAAAGGCGGCTTTCCGCAGGGCTGGACCGTGTTCTACTGGGCATGGTGGGTGATTTACGCTATCCAGATGAGCATCTTCCTCGCCCGCATCTCCCGTGGTCGTACCGTGCGTGAACTGTGCTTCGGCATGGTGCTGGGGCTGACAGCGTCAACCTGGATCCTGTGGACTGTACTCGGTAGTAACACTCTGCTGTTGATAGATAAAAACATCATCAACATTCCAAATCTGATCGAACAGTACGGTGTGGCGCGCGCCATCATCGAAACCTGGGCCGCTCTGCCACTCAGCACCGCCACCATGTGGGGCTTCTTCATCCTCTGCTTTATTGCCACCGTTACGCTGGTTAACGCCTGCTCTTATACCCTGGCGATGTCCACTTGCCGCGAAGTGCGTGACGGCGAAGAACCCCCGCTGCTAGTGCGCATTGGTTGGTCAGTTCTGGTTGGCATTATCGGCATTGTTCTGCTGGCGCTCGGCGGCCTGAAACCGATTCAAACCGCCATTATCGCCGGAGGATGCCCGCTGTTCTTCGTCAACATCATGGTGACGCTCTCCTTTATTAAAGACGCGAAACAGAACTGGAAAGATTAATTAACCACCCAAATATCAAGAGGTTGAAAGATGGATTTTAATTTAAATGATGAGCAGGAACTGTTTGTCGCCGGTATCCGCGAACTGATGGCCAGCGAAAACTGGGAGGCCTATTTTGCCGAGTGCGACCGTGACAGCGTCTACCCGGAACGTTTTGTCAAAGCCCTGGCGGATATGGGTATCGACAGTCTGCTGATCCCGGAAGAACACGGTGGTCTGGACGCGGGGTTTGTTACTCTCGCCGCCGTGTGGATGGAACTGGGTCGTCTGGGAGCGCCAACTTACGTGCTGTATCAGTTACCGGGCGGGTTTAACACCTTCCTGCGTGAAGGTACGCAAGAGCAGATCGACAAGATCATGGCTTTCCGCGGCACCGGTAAGCAGATGTGGAACTCAGCGATTACCGAACCGGGCGCAGGCTCCGACGTGGGTAGCCTGAAAACGACTTATACCCGTAGAAATGGTAAGATTTATCTTAATGGTAGTAAGTGTTTTATTACCAGTAGCGCCTACACCCCGTACATCGTGGTGATGGCGCGCGACGGGGCTTCTCCGGACAAACCTGTCTACACCGAATGGTTTGTTGATATGAGCAAACCGGGCATCAAAGTGACCAAACTTGAAAAGCTCGGTCTGCGTATGGATAGCTGCTGTGAAATCACTTTTGACGACGTGGAACTGGACGAGAAAGACATGTTCGGTCGGGAAGGTAACGGCTTTAACCGCGTCAAAGAAGAGTTCGACCATGAACGTTTCCTGGTAGCCCTGACCAACTACGGTACGGCGATGTGCGCCTTTGAAGATGCGGCGCGCTACGCCAACCAGCGCGTGCAGTTTGGCGAGGCTATTGGTCGTTTCCAGTTGATTCAGGAAAAATTCGCCCACATGGCGATCAAATTAAACTCCATGAAAAACATGCTGTATGAAGCAGCGTGGAAAGCAGACAACGGCACCATCACCTCTGGCGATGCAGCGATGTGCAAATACTTCTGCGCCAATGCGGCATTTGAAGTTGTGGATAGCGCAATGCAGGTGCTGGGCGGTGTCGGGATTGCGGGCAACCACCGCATCAGCCGCTTCTGGCGTGACCTGCGTGTAGACCGCGTCTCCGGGGGATCTGACGAAATGCAGATCCTGACGCTGGGTCGCGCGGTGCTGAAGCAATACCGCTAAGTCCGTGCGCTGCCTGATGCGACGCTGACGCGTCTTATCAGGCCGACGGTAGGCCGGATAAGGCGTTTACGCCGCATCCGGCAGTCATGCGCTACATAAATTTTTCAGGAGCTAATAATGGATCATCTACCCATGCCGAAATTCGGACCGCTGGCCGGATTGCGCGTTGTCTTCTCCGGTATCGAAATCGCCGGACCGTTTGCCGGACAAATGTTCGCAGAATGGGGCGCGGAAGTTATCTGGATCGAGAACGTCGCCTGGGCCGACACCATTCGCGTTCAACCGAACTACCCGCAGCTCTCCCGCCGCAATTTGCACGCGCTGTCGTTAAATATTTTCAAAGATGAAGGGCGCGAAGCGTTTCTGAAATTAATGGAAACCACCGATATCTTCATCGAAGCCAGTAAAGGTCCGGCCTTTGCCCGTCGTGGCATTACCGATGAAGTCCTGTGGCAGCACAACCCAAAACTGGTTATCGCTCATCTGTCCGGTTTTGGTCAGTACGGCACCGAGGAGTACACCAATCTTCCGGCCTATAACACTATCGCCCAGGCCTTCAGTGGTTACCTGATTCAGAACGGTGATGTTGACCAGCCAATGCCTGCCTTCCCGTATACCGCCGATTACTTTTCTGGCCTGACTGCCACCACGGCGGCGCTGGCAGCACTGCATAAAGTGCGTGAAACCGGCAAAGGCGAAAGCATCGACATCGCCATGTATGAAGTGATGCTGCGTATGGGCCAGTACTTCATGATGGATTACTTCAACGGCGGCGAAATGTGCCCGCGCATGACCAAAGGTAAAGATCCCTACTACGCCGGTTGCGGTCTGTATAAATGCGCCGACGGCTACATCGTGATGGAACTGGTGGGCATTACTCAAATTGCAGAGTGCTTTAAAGATATTGGCCTCGCACACCTGCTCGGTACGCCGGAAATCCCGGAAGGCACTCAGCTTATCCACCGTATCGAATGCCCTTACGGCCCACTGGTAGAAGAGAAACTCGATGCCTGGCTGGCGGCACATACCATCGCAGAAGTTAAAGAACGCTTTGCCGAACTGAATATCGCCTGTGCCAAAGTACTGACCGTGCCGGAACTGGAAAGCAATCCACAGTATGTGGCTCGCGAATCAATCACTCAGTGGCAAACGATGGATGGTCGCACCTGCAAAGGGCCGAATATCATGCCGAAATTCAAAAATAACCCCGGACAAATCTGGCGCGGAATGCCCTCACATGGCATGGACACGGCTGCCATTTTGAAAAATATCGGCTACAGCGAAAACGACATTCAGGAGTTGGTCAGCAAAGGTCTGGCCAAAGTTGAGGACTAAACGCGTGGCGTCAGTCAACTTGCCTGACTAGCGCCCGCCCAATAACAAACGAACAAAATGGATAGAGGTGCAATGGATATCATTGGCGGACAACATCTACGTCAAATGTGGGACGATCTGGCGGACGTTTACGGTCATAAAACGGCGCTGATTTGTGAATCCAGCAGCGGAGTCGTTAACCGGTATAGTTATCTTGAGTTAAATCAGGAGATTAACCGCACGGCAAACCTGTTTTATACGCTGGGGATTCGCAAAGGCGACAAGGTTGCTCTACATCTCGACAACTGCCCGGAATTTATCTTTTGCTGGTTCGGGTTGGCAAAAATTGGCGCGATTATGGTGCCGATTAACGCCCGCCTGTTGCGCGAAGAAAGCACGTGGATCCTGCAAAATAGCCAGGCGTGCCTGCTGGTGACCAGTGCGCAATTTTATCCTATGTATCAACAGATTCAGCAGGAAGATGCCTCTCAGTTGCGGCACATTTGCCTGACAGATATGGTACTTCCCGCTGATGATGGCGTGAGTTCGTTTACTCAACTGAAAAATCAACAACCTGCCACCTTGTGCTATGCACCGCCGCTATCGACTGACGATACGGCGGAAATTCTCTTCACCTCCGGCACCACCTCCCGACCGAAAGGGGTGGTGATAACTCATTACAACCTGCGCTTCGCTGGATATTACTCCGCCTGGCAGTGTGCACTGCGTGACGATGACGTCTACCTGACGGTAATGCCTGCGTTTCATATCGATTGCCAGTGTACTGCGGCGATGGCGGCGTTTTCTGCCGGGGCCACCTTTGTGCTGGTCGAGAAATACAGCGCCCGCGCCTTCTGGGGACAGGTGCAGAAGTACCGCGCCACCATTACCGAATGTATTCCGATGATGATTCGTACGTTGATGGTGCAGCCGCTTTCAGCGAACGATCAGCAACACCGCCTGCGGGAAGTGATGTTTTATCTCAACCTGTCGGAGCAGGAAAAAGACGCGTTTTGTGAACGCTTCAGCGTTCGCTTGCTGACGTCTTATGGGATGACGGAAACCATTGTGGGCATTATCGGCGATCGCCCTGGCGATAAACGGCGCTGGCCGTCGATTGGTCGGGCGGGCTTTTGCTACGAAGCGGAGATCCGCGACGATCACAATCGTCCCCTCCCGGCTGGTGAGCTCGGTGAAATCTGTATTAAAGGCGTACCAGGGAAAACCATCTTCAAAGAGTATTTTCTCAACCCGAAAGCCACTGCGAAAGTGCTGGAAGCCGATGGCTGGCTACATACCGGCGATACCGGATACCGCGACGAAGAGGGCTTTTTTTATTTCGTCGATCGCCGCTGCAATATGATCAAACGCGGTGGCGAGAATGTCTCCTGCGTGGAGCTCGAAAATATCATCGCCACCCATCCAAAAATTCAGGATATCGTGGTTGTGGGTATTAAAGATTCGATTCGCGATGAAGCCATCAAAGCATTTGTGGTGCTGAATGAAGGTGAAACATTGAGCGAAGAGGAATTCTTCTGCTTCTGTGAACAGAATATGGCGAAATTTAAAGTGCCCTCTTATCTGGAGATCAGAAAAGATCTGCCACGTAATTGCTCGGGGAAAATAATTAGAAAGAATCTGAAATAAATGAAACGGCAGGGAACTACCCTGTCAGCTAATAATCACGCTCTAAAACAATATGCATTTTTTGCAGGGATGTTGTCGTCCCTGAAAAAGCAAAAATGGAGAAAAGGAATGAGTGAATCATTACATCTGACCCGCAATGGATCAATTCTGGAAATTACCCTTGATCGTCCAAAAGCGAATGCTATTGATGCAAAAACCAGCTTTGAAATGGGCGAAGTATTTCTAAATTTCCGTGACGATCCGCAATTACGTGTCGCCATTATTACCGGTGCCGGAGAGAAATTCTTTTCCGCGGGCTGGGATTTAAAAGCGGCAGCAGAAGGCGAAGCACCGGATGCTGACTTTGGCCCGGGAGGTTTTGCGGGATTAACCGAAATTTTCAATCTCGACAAACCGGTCATCGCCGCTGTGAACGGCTATGCCTTTGGCGGCGGCTTTGAACTGGCGCTGGCGGCAGATTTTATTGTTTGTGCCGATAACGCCAGCTTCGCCCTACCGGAAGCCAAACTGGGCATCGTTCCTGACAGCGGCGGCGTGCTGCGTCTGCCGAAGATCCTGCCGCCTGCCATCGTCAATGAAATGGTGATGACCGGCAGACGAATGGGCGCAGAAGAGGCGCTGCGTTGGGGGGTAGTCAACCGCGTGGTTAGCCAGGCGGAACTGATGGATAACGCCCGCGAACTGGCGCAGCAGCTGGTTAACAGCGCTCCGCTGGCGATTGCGGCGCTGAAAGAGATCTACCGCACCACCAGTGAAATGCCGGTAGAAGAAGCGTATCGCTATATTCGCAGCGGCGTGTTGAAACACTATCCGTCGGTTCTGCATTCGGAGGATGCCATTGAAGGGCCGCTGGCGTTTGCCGAGAAGCGCGATCCAGTGTGGAAAGGACGTTAACAACCGTGAGCTATTACGCCTTTGAGGGGTTAATTCCGGTTGTTCACCCGACGGCGTTTGTCCATCCCAGTGCAGTATTGATTGGCGATGTGATTGTGGGAGCCGGTGTCTACATCGGCCCACTCGCCTCACTGCGTGGTGACTACGGGCGGTTGATCGTGCAAGCGGGAGCCAATATTCAGGATGGCTGCATTATGCATGGCTACTGCGACACTGACACCATCGTTGGGGAAAACGGTCATATCGGGCACGGAGCGATCCTGCATGGTTGTGTGATTGGTCGCGATGCACTGGTCGGGATGAACAGCGTGATTATGGATGGCGCGGTCATTGGCGAAGAGAGCATTGTTGCCGCTATGAGCTTTGTCAAAGCGGGCTTTCGCGGCGAGAAACGCCAGTTGTTGATGGGTACGCCAGCCCGCGCTGTACGCAGCGTGAGTGACGACGAGTTACACTGGAAACGGTTGAATACCAAAGAGTATCAGGATCTTGTCGGGCGCTGTCATGCAGCGTTACATGAAACGCAGCCACTGAGGCAAATGGAGGAAAATCGCCCCCGTTTGCAGGGGACGACGGATGTGACGCCGAAACGGTAACATCGTCGGATGCGGCATAAACGCCTTATCCGACCTGGCTGTAAAGCAACCGTAGGCCGGATAAGATGCGCCAGCATCGCATCCAGCGACCAGGTCGCACGGTATCAACGAAATGACATTAACGACGCATACTCTTTGACAACATCATCTGCCACTTCTGCTCGCGGTTAAGTTCCGTGAGCGGAACGGCAGGAATACGCGGCGTCTTTCTTACGCCGACTAATTTATCCCGGCTGTTATTGCGCAGGCGCGCGTAAATTTGCTCATCGATATCAACCACTTTTACCAGTCGCTGGCACTGGCATCCCCGCCCTTCCAGCTTATTAGGGATCATCTTAACTTCGCAGCTTATTTCTGTGACTTCCGACAGAATATAAGTCAGGGTATTAACCGCCTTGCTGTGTTCAATATCGAAATGAATAGAGATCTCTCTTGCTATCACCCACCGGTTTTCAGCCATCATCCATTCGGCGATTAACAAATAGAGTGGTTTTTCAACACATCCTTCACACATACGAACTCCAGTTTCACAAATTAAAAGACTGGCTATGACTCGTTTTGCAGCAATTAAACAAGGCCATATTAAAATTGTGGATATATCGATAGTATGCAACTTCACCGTCGATAAGTGTGAGCTAAATCCTGCTTATGTCATCAAAAATATCGATTCCCCAAAAGATTTACTTAATGGGCAAAAAAAACGGTCCTCATCAGAGAACCGTATTAGTTATTCGATCAAATTAGCGGATGAAAAATATCCGCCATGACACGCTATTATTTGATCTGCGCGTGCATTTCCTGCACCGAAATTACTTTTTCGGTCGCATCGGCATTCAGCGCCATCGCGGTGGCAAAGCCGCCGTTCAGGGTGGTGTCGTAATGCACTTTATATTGCAGCGCACTGCGACGGATCACGCGGGAGTCTTCAATCGCACGACGACCTGAGGTGGTGTTGATGATGTAGGTATATTCGCCATTCTTAATACGGTCCTGAATGTGCGGACGGCCTTCATGCACCTTGTTCACCAGACGCGGATTGATACCCGCTTCGCCCAGCACAATCGCCGTGCCGTGAGTCGCATCCAGCTCGAAGCCCTGTTTCAGCAGTTTTGCCGCCAGGTCCACCACGCGTTCTTTATCGCCTTCGCGCACGGAAAGCAGCGCACGACCGTGTTTCTTCATGGTGGAGTTGCTGCCCAGCTGCGCTTTGGCAAACGCTTCAGCGAAGGTGCGGCCCACGCCCATGACTTCCCCGGTAGAGCGCATTTCTGGCCCTAACAGCGGGTCAACGCCCGGGAATTTATTGAACGGCAGCACCACTTCTTTCACCGAGTAGTACGGCGGGATAACTTCTTTGGTTACGCCCTGCTCAGCCAGCGATTTGCCAGCCATCACACGCGCCGCCACTTTTGCCAGCGGTACGCCGGTGGCTTTGGAGACAAACGGAACGGTACGCGCCGCACGCGGGTTAACTTCAATCAGGTAGACTTCGTTGTTTTTCACCGCAAACTGCACGTTCATCAGGCCGCGCACCTGCAATTCGAAGGCCAGTTTCTGCACCTGCTGGCGCATCACATCCTGAATTTCCTGACTTAAGGTGTAGGCTGGCAGCGAACATGCGGAGTCACCGGAGTGCACGCCCGCCTGCTCGATGTGCTCCATGATGCCGCCAATCAGCACCATTTCGCCGTCGCAGATGGCATCCACGTCAACTTCTACTGCGTCATCAAGGAAGTGGTCCAGCAACACTGGCGCATCGTTAGATACGCTGACCGCTGTCTGGAAGTAGCGACGCAGGTCAGCTTCGTCATAGACGATTTCCATCGCCCGACCGCCGAGAACGTAAGACGGACGCACCACCAGCGGGTAGCCAATCTCTTTCGCTTTCTCAACCGCCATTTCGATGGTGGTAACGGTGGCGTTCGCCGGTTGTTTCAGTTTCAGACGCTCAACCGCATGCTGGAAGCGTTCACGGTCTTCCGCACGGTCGATGGCATCCGGGCTGGTACCGATAACCGGTACGCCAGCAGCTTCCAGCGCGCGCGCCAGTTTCAGCGGGGTCTGACCGCCGTACTGGACGATAACGCCTTTCGGCTTCTCAATACGCACAATTTCCAGCACGTCTTCCAGAGTTACCGGCTCGAAGTAGAGGCGGTCGGAAGTGTCGTAATCAGTGGAGACGGTTTCCGGGTTACAGTTAACCATAATGGTTTCGTAACCGTCTTCACGCAGCGCCAGCGAGGCGTGTACACAGCAGTAGTCGAATTCGATACCCTGACCGATACGGTTCGGGCCGCCGCCGAGGACCATGATTTTGTCACGGTCAGATGGGTTGGATTCGCACTCTTCTTCATAAGTGGAGTACATGTAAGCGGTGTCGGTGGCGAACTCTGCCGCACAAGTATCCACGCGCTTGTAAACCGGGTGCAGATCATACTGGTCGCGCAACTTGCGGATTTCCGCTTCGCGCACGCCCGCCAGTTTAGCCAGACGCGCATCGGCAAAGCCTTTGCGTTTCAACTGGCGCAGGAATTCAGCGTGCAGGCCAGTGATGCCCACTTCTGCGACTTTCTCTTCCAGACGCACCAGCTCTTCAATCTGTACCAGGAACCAGCGGTCAATGTTGGTCAAATTAAATACACCGTCTACAGACAGGCCCGCGCGGAAGGCATCAGCGATATACCAGATACGCTCTGCGCCAGCATCTTTCAGTTCGCGGCGGATTTTAGTCAGCGCTTCCGGGTCGTCGAGACTCACTTTCGGATCGAAGCCAGTTGCGCCCACTTCCAGGCCGCGCAGCGCTTTTTGTAGGGATTCCTGCTGCGTGCGACCAATCGCCATCACTTCGCCAACCGATTTCATCTGAGTGGTCAGACGGTCGTTAGCACCGGCGAATTTCTCGAAGTTGAAGCGAGGAATTTTAGTAACCACATAGTCGATGGACGGCTCGAAGGAGGCCGGAGTACGCCCACCGGTGATGTCGTTCATCAGCTCGTCGAGGGTGTAACCCACCGCCAGTTTCGCCGCCACTTTGGCAATCGGGAAACCAGTGGCTTTCGACGCCAGCGCAGAGGAGCGAGACACGCGTGGGTTCATTTCGATAACAATCAGGCGACCGTTTTTCGGGTTCACCGCAAACTGGACGTTGGAACCACCGGTTTCAACGCCGATTTCACGCAGTACCGCCATCGAGGCGTTACGCATGATTTGATATTCTTTGTCGGTCAGCGTTTGGGCTGGCGCGACAGTGATGGAGTCACCGGTGTGGATGCCCATCGCATCAAAGTTTTCGATAGAGCAGACGATGATGCAGTTGTCGTTTTTATCACGCACCACTTCCATCTCGTACTCTTTCCAGCCGATCAGCGACTCATCAATCAGCAGCTCTTTAGTCGGAGAAAGATCCAGACCGCGGGCGCAAATTTCTTCAAATTCTTCACGGTTATAAGCGATACCGCCACCGCTACCGCCCATGGTAAAGGATGGGCGAATAATGCACGGGAAGCCAACTTCAGCGGCAACCGCCAGCGCTTCTTCCATTGAATGAGCGATACCGGAACGCGCAGTTTCCAGACCGATTTTCTTCATCGCTACGTCGAAACGGCGGCGGTCTTCGGCTTTATCAATCGCATCGGCAGTGGCACCAATCATGGTGACGCCGAACTCTTCCAGCACGCCCTGACGCTCAAGCTCCAGCGCACAGTTCAGCGCCGTCTGCCCCCCCATGGTTGGCAGCACCGCGTCCGGGCGCTCTTTTTCAATAATCTTGCGTACCACTTCCCAGTGAATCGGCTCGATGTAGGTTGCATCAGCCATTTCCGGGTCGGTCATGATAGTCGCCGGGTTGGAGTTCACGAGAATGACGCGGTAACCCTCTTCACGCAGGGCTTTACACGCTTGCGCGCCAGAGTAGTCAAACTCACACGCCTGACCGATAACAATCGGGCCCGCACCCAGAATCAGGATACTTTTTATATCTGTACGTTTTGGCATGGCTCTTTTACTCCTGATTACTTAGCGGTTTTACGGTACTGCTCAATTAACGCGATAAAGTGGTCAAACAACGGCGCGGCGTCGTGTGGACCAGGGCTGGCTTCCGGGTGTCCCTGGAAGCTGAACGCCGGTTTATCGGTACGATGAATGCCCTGTAACGTACCGTCGAACAGGGATTTATGTGTGACACGCAGGTTTGCAGGTAATGTTGCTTCATCCACCGCAAAACCGTGGTTCTGGGCGGTGATCATCACCACATTTTTCTCAACATCTTTAACCGGATGGTTGCCGCCGTGGTGACCAAATTTCATTTTGATGGTCTTCGCACCGCTCGCCAGCGCCAGCAGCTGATGACCGAGGCAGATGCCGAATACCGGAATATCAGTTTCGAGGAATTTCTGGATAGCGGTAATGGCGTAATCGCACGGGGCCGGGTCGCCAGGACCGTTGGAGAGGAAGATGCCGTCTGGATTCATTTTCAGCACATCTTCCGCAGAAGTTTGCGCCGGAACGATGGTCAGGCGACAGCCTCTATCCACCAGCATACGCAGGATGTTGCACTTGGCACCGAAATCGTAGGCCACGACGTGGTACGGCAGCTCGTCTTCTTTTTTCGCTTCTGGCAGGCCGCCGGTCAGTGTCCAGCTCCCTTGTGTCCAGCTATAGGGTTCTGCGGTGGTTACTTCTTTTGCCAGATCCATGCCGTTCAGACCTGGGAACGCGCGGGCTTTTTCTAACGCCAGCGCCGCATCCGGGTTGTCACCCGCAATAATGCAGCCATTCTGAGCACCTTTCTCACGCAGTAAACGCGTCAGCTTACGGGTATCGATATCGGCAATCGCCACGATGTTATGGCGCTTCAGGTAAGAAGAGAGGTCTTCGGTATTACGGAAGTTGCTGGCAATCAGCGGCAGGTCGCGAATCACCAGACCTTGGGCATGAACCTGAGAAGATTCTTCATCGGCGTCATTAGTGCCGACATTGCCAATATGGGGATAAGTAAGAGTAACGATTTGACGAGAATAGGAAGGATCAGTGAGGATTTCTTGATAACCGGTCATTGAAGTATTGAAAACGACTTCCCCAACCGCCGAACCTGTTGCCCCTATGGCCCGACCGTGAAACTGGGTTCCGTCTTCCAGAACCAATAGCGCTGACTTAATCAAAACACCCTCCAGAGAATATTCACTCACTTTATTTGCATATTAATTCACAATGATGACGTAAATCAATGCAAATCTGCTTACCGACGAATTTCTGGCAAACGGCGGCATTCTGGAGATATGGGAGCTAAAAGTCAACTTAATGGCGGGATTTTTTATATTATTTTGTGGCTCATGCATGTTTTACAGGCATTAAGCGACAAAAAGATCATATAACATGTTCTGGAAAACGCTTGCGCAGCAAGAAGATTGCATGAAATCAAAATGAGCAGAAAAAAGTGGACCAAATGGTCAAAATTTACATTAAAACAACAAAAACAGAATACAAAACATGTAATTTTCAGCATTTGCATTAGATTTAAAATCATAACACTAAAAATAAAAGGGCCAAAAATTAAAGCCCTTTATATTCAATGAATTAAATGTGTTATTTTTGCATCACCATAAATATCTTGTGGTTACAGATTATTGAGATCAAGCACATCTCGCATATCAAAAAGACCACTTTCCTTACCACTCAACCACAAAGCCGATCTTACCGCACCGTTAGCAAATGTCATGCGGCTGGATGCCTTATGGGTGATCTCCAGACGCTCGCCAATATCGGCAAACATCGCGGTATGTTCGCCAACGATGTCACCTGCACGCACGGTGGCAAAACCAATGGTGCCAGGCACACGTTCACCGGTATGGCCTTCACGACTGTAGACCGCGCAATCTTTCAGATCTTTATCCAGAGCGTGGGCGATCGCCTCTCCCATTGCCAGTGCGGTGCCTGACGGCGCATCAACTTTATGTCTATGATGTGCTTCAATAATTTCGATATCGGTGTAGTCCCCCATCACTTTGGCTGCTTTCTCCAGCAGTTTAAGCATGACGTTAACGCCAACGCTAAAATTGGCGGCAAAGACAATCGCAATATCGGCGGCGGCGTCACGAATCGCCTGTTTACCGGCTTCGTCAAACCCCGTAGTGCCGATCACCATCCCTTTGCCATGCTGGCGACAAAAAGCGAGATGGTTCAGCGTACCTTCCGGACGGGTAAAATCGATAAACACATCAAAATCATCTTTTATCGCATCAAGGCTGCTTTGCACAGTAACGCCTGTTTTTCCTGCACCCGCCAGCTCACCGGCGTCGCTGCCCAGTAAAGAAGATCCTTCGCGCTCCAGCGCCGCGCCCAGCTGCACGCCTTCTAATGCCAGCGCCGCCTGAATCAACTGGCGGCCCATACGCCCCCCGGCTCCCGCGATGGCAACGCGGATGTTTGCATCATGCATAGCTATTCTCTTTTGTTAATTTGCATAGACCGTTTTCAGAGTAACCAGCGCATCGCTACGCCGCCAGCCAAAAACGCTGATAATTAGAAATTAATGATAAACAGGGAGGGATATCAGTGAAAGGCATGAGTCGATGAATGACTGCATGCCGATAACATGTGACAGGTTACGGCACCAGAGCCAGCACCTCAGCTACCCACTGCTGGAAGCCTTTTACATTCAGATCCAATGCCACCTGTACATTGGCTGGTTTGCCCAGGCAACCGTCGATATCAACTACCGTCGTGCCTGAGGTAAATTCGCCTTGAGTTTCTACCGCGACAAAACACGGTTTGAGAGTGAACAATTCCGGGCGCACCAGCCAGGCGATAGCGCAAAGATCGTGCATACGTAGTCCACTTTGCATACTGCCGCTACGGTAGTGGCTAAACAGGGCGTGTAGCATTTTTCCGGTGCGATTCAACTCCGGCAAAGTAGCGAGATAGTCAGGGGTTAATATTGCCTGATTGGTGACATCCAGACCACACATGACGATTTCGATGCCGCTACGGAAGACACAGGCTGCCGCTTCTGGATCGGCAGCGATATTAAACTCGGCGTTTGGTGTGCAGTTGCCGCGACCAGCAGAACCGCCCATGATCACCAGACGGCGAATATACGGCTTACATTCCGGGCATTGTGAAAGTAACAGCGCAATATTGGTTAACGGGCCGATGGCCACCAGGGTAACGGGCTCTGGCGCACGCATCAGGGCATCACGAATTGCCAGAAACGCCGGTATACCCAGTGGCTGACGGTTGTGTTCAACAAAGTCATAGCCAGCCATTCCCGATTCACCGTGTACAGATGCCGCATCGCGCGGCGCACGAACCAGTGGTACGGCAGCGCCCTGGGCAAGCGGAATATCCACATTCCAGAAATGCAGCAGTTGCAGGGCGTTGCGGGTCGTTTTCTCTACCGAAACATTACCCGCGACAGTGGTCATCAGTTGCAGATCGAGTTCGGGGGTAAAAATCGCGGCGGCAATGGCAACGGCATCGTCAATGCCGGGGTCTGTATCGAGGAAGATAGGTAAACGCATGTTTTCTCCATAAAAAATGCCGGTAACAAGACCGGCATTTTCGCATAACTTAGGCTGCTAATGACTTAATCGACTTCACGAATATCGACTCGCAGCTCTTTCGGCACTTCGAAAACGATATTTTCTTCGCGGCCTTCCAGCGGAATGGCTTCGCCACCGCCAAGCTGCTGTAAACGTGCGACTACGTTCTGTACCAGAATATCCGGAGCTGATGCGCCAGCAGTCACGCCGACGCATTTCGCCTCTTTCACCCACTCTTCCTGGATATCTGTCGCATCGTCAATCAAAAACGCGCGTTTGCCCATACGCTGGGCCAGTTCCGCCAGACGGTTGGAGTTGGAAGAGTTTTTCGAACCAACCACCAGTACTACTTCCGCCTGCTCTGCCAGGGCGCGTACCGCTTCCTGACGGTTAGTCGTGGCGTAGCAGATGTCATCTTTGCGCGGACCGACAATTTTCGGGAAGCGTTTACGCAGCGCGTCGATCACATCAGACGTGTCATCCACCGACAGCGTGGTTTGGGTCATAAAGGAGAGCTTCTCTTCGTTTTTGACCGTCAGTTTCCACACATCGTCTGGCGATTCGACCAGATACATTCCCCCTTCCGGGTTGCTGTACTGGCCCATCGTCCCTTCCACTTCCGGGTGCCCGGCGTGACCGATGAGAATAGATTCTTCACCACGACGGCTGGCGCGGGCGACTTCCATATGCACTTTGGTCACCAGCGGACAGGTGGCGTCAAATACCGTCAAATCACGGCTTTTCGCTTCATTACGTACCGCCTGAGAAACACCGTGTGCGGAGAAAATCAGGATCGCGCCGTCCGGTACTTCGCTAATCTGCTCAATAAAGATAGCCCCACGCTCGCGCAGGCTATCGACCACGTAGCGGTTATGCACCACTTCGTGACGGACATATATCGGTGCGCCGTAAATGGCCAGCGCGTTTTCAACAATGCTGATAGCGCGGTCTACCCCGGCACAAAAACCACGCGGGTTGGCCAACAGGATCTGCATGTTACGCCTCCAGTGCCGGATCGATTTCCAGCACTTCAATATCAAAATGAACGGTCTGCCCGGCCAGCGGATGGTTGAAATCAACGGTAATGGAGTCGCCGTTAATTTCGCGGATCACGCCAGGCATCTCACTGCCATCCATTGCGGTAAAAAGCATGATTGCGCCAATTTCTGGCTCGCCTGCATCCATAAATTCACGGCGGGAGAAGTACTGAATCAGGTCCGGTGACGGCACGCCAAACGCCGCATCTGGCTCCAGCGAGAAGGTGGTTTTATCGCCCACTTTCAGCCCCAGCAGGTGTTGCTCCAGCCCTTCAGAAAGAGAAGCATCACCCAGGCGGAACAGCGCCGGTTTACCGTTGTTGCGGGTAGACTCAGCGGTGGTGCCATCGTCGAGTTTTAGCGTGAAGTGCACCAGGACGGCGCTATTGCTCTGTACAGATTCAGACATGCAGGTTTGCTCTTATATTTTGAGGATTTTTGCCGGATGCGACCTACGATTTCGCAGCAATCTGTAGGCCGGATAAGATGCGTCAGCATCGCATCCGGCAGGGTTTATTATTGTTTTTTCGCTTTAGAAGGTAAAAAACCTTCCAGCACAATCAGTGCCGCACCGACACAAATGGCAGTATCGGCAAGGTTGAAGGTGGCGAAGTGCCAGTCGCCGACATAGAAGTCGATCATATCGACAACGAAGCCGTGCCACAGGCGGTCGAACAGGTTGCCCAGTGCGCCGCCAATAATCAGCGCGTAAGCGATATTGTTTAGCTTCTGCGTGGCCTTCGAGCGATACATCATCACTACCAGGATCACGCTAATACCAATCGCAATACCGGCAAAGAACCAACGCTGCCAGCCGCCGCTATCGGCAAGGAAACTAAACGCCGCGCCATAGTTACGCGCATAATGCAGATTAAGCGACGGGAACAGCGGGACCGTATCCCCCAGAGCAAAGTTCTGGAGGATCAGGTATTTGCTGCCCAGATCGATAATCAGCACGACTACCACCAGCCACAGCCAGCGTAGCCCTGTTGAACAGATCGATTGACTCATCAGGCAAACTTACGTTTTTCACCGTCACCGGCGACGTTGCTGACACAGCGGCCGCAGATTTCTGCGTGTTCCGCCACCTTGCCGACATCCTGGGTGTAGTGCCAGCAGCGAGGACACTTCTCACCTTCGGCTTTACTCAACGCGACTTTCAGCCCTTTGAGGACTTCGCTCTGCTGGGCATCAGCAGGTGCGTCGTTATAGTCTGCAACGGTAGCGCCGGAGGTCAACAGGACAAATCGTAATTCATCGCCCAGCGCGGTCAGTTTCGCCGCCAGTTCCGGTTCTGCATACAAGGTTACTGCCGCTTCCAGCGAGCCGCCCACGTTCTTATCGGCACGCGCTTGCTCAATGACTTTGTTCACTTCGCCACGCACTTTCAACAGCTCGTCCCAGAACGCATCGTTCATTGCTTCACTGTCTGCCAGACCAAACAGGCCTTCGTACCACTCGCCGGTGAAGACGTATTTTTCACGTTCGCCCGGCAGGTAACCCCACACTTCATCAGCGGTGAAGGAGAGGATTGGTGCCATCCAGCGAACCAGCGCTTCTGCGATGTGATACAGCGCAGTCTGGCAGCTACGACGCGCCACGCTGTCCGCTTTGGCGGTATACTGACGGTCTTTGATGATGTCGAGGTAGAAGGAACCCATCTCAACGGAGCAGAAGCGCATCAGACGCTGTACCACTTCGTGGAAATCGTATGCTTCGTACGCCTTGAGGATGTCTTCCTGTGCCGCTTTCGCACAACCTACGGCCCAGCGATCCAGTACCACCATCTCTTCCGGTTTCACCATATCTTTTGCCGGATCAAAACCGTTCAGGTTTGCCAGCAGGAAGCGCGCGGTGTTACGGATACGACGATAGCTGTCGGCAGCACGTTTCAGGATCTCGTCAGAAACGGCCATTTCGCCAGTGTAGTCGGTTGATGCCACCCACAGACGCAGAATATCCGCACCCAGTTTATTCATCACATCCTGCGGCGAAACGGTGTTACCGATGGATTTAGACATCTTGCGACCCTGACCATCCACGGTAAAGCCGTGAGTCAGTACCTGACGATATGGCGCTTTGCCCTTCATCGCGGTAGAGATCATCAGGGAAGACATGAACCAGCCACGGTGTTGGTCAGAACCTTCCAGATACATGTCCGCTGCGTGACCGGCAAATTCCGGACGCACATCAACAACGGAAGAGTGGGTAGATCCGGAGTCAAACCATACATCCAGCGTATCCGGTACTTTCACATACTGGTCAGCTTCGTCGCCGAGGATCTCTTTCGCATCGAGATCCCACCACGCCTGAATGCCGTCAACTTCAACGCGTTTTGCCACTTCTTCCATCAGTTCGAGAGTACGCGGATGCAGTTCTTCTGTGTCTTTGTGCACGAACAGTGACATCGGCACGCCCCAGGTACGCTGACGAGAGATACACCAGTCAGGACGGTTAGCAACCATCGACTCGATACGCGCCTGGCCCCAGTCAGGGATCCACTGCACGCCTTTGATCTCTTTCAGTGACTGCGCACGCAGACCTTTCTGATCCATGCTGACGAACCACTGCGGCGTCGCGCGGAAGATGATCGGCGTTTTATGACGCCAGCAGCACGGATAGCTGTGTTGCATTTTCTCAACGTGCAACAGCGCGCCTTTTTCCTGCAACAACGCAATGACAATATCGTTCGCTTTGAAGACATTAACGCCATCCAGAGTCGGGTAAGTACCCGGCAGATAAGTGCCGTCCGGGCCAACCGGGTTAGCGGTTTCCAGACCATATTTTTGACCGATCACATAGTCGTCCGGACCGTGGCCTGGCGCGGTATGAACGGCACCGGTACCGGCATCCAGCGTAACGTGGTCGCCGAGAATTGCCGGAACATCGAAGTCCATAAACGGATGGGTAAAGCGCAACAGTTCCAGCTCGGCACCTTTCACCGTGCCAAGAATGGTGTAATCGCTAACGCCGATACGCTGCATTACGCTTTCAACCAGATCTTTCGCGAGGATCACGGCCTGACCGTCGATTTGCACCAGCGCATAATCAAAATCAGGTGCAATGGAGATTGCGCGGTTAGCAGGCAGCGTCCACGGCGTGGTGGTCCAGATAACCAGCGAAATTGGGCCGTTAACATTGCTTACGCCAAATTTCGTTTTAAGCGCATCCTGATCGACCGCCTGGAAAGCGACGTCGATGGACGGAGAAGTTTTGTCGTAATACTCAACTTCCGCTTCTGCCAGTGCAGAACGGCAGTCAACGCACCAGTGCACCGGCTTCGCGCCTTTGTGCAGGTGACCGTTGCCGATGATTTTGCCCAGCGCGCGGATGATGTTGGCTTCAGTTTTGAAGTCCATGGTCAGGTACGGGTGCGACCAGTCGCCCAGCACGCCCAGACGGATAAAGTCTTTGCGCTGACCGTCAACCTGGGTCGCAGCGTATTCGCGGCACTTGGCGCGGAACTCAGCGGCGGTGAATTTCTCCCCCGGCTTACCGTATTCTTGCTCTACTTTCAGCTCGATTGGCAGACCATGACAGTCCCAGCCAGGCACATACGGCGAGTCATATCCAGAAAGCCCTTTGGACTTAATGATAATGTCTTTCAGAATCTTGTTAACCGAGTGACCAATATGAATGCTGCCATTCGCATAAGGAGGGCCATCATGCAGAATGAAGGTTTTTTTGCCTTTTTTAGCTGCACGAATGATGCCGTACAGATCATCATCAGTCCAACGCGCCAGCATTCCCGGTTCGCGCTTGGCGAGATCGCCACGCATCGGGAACCCTGTTTCCGGCAAATTCAGGGTTGATTTATAGTCACTCATCAGATTCTCGGTTCCGTATTTCGGTTTGATTACATAACAGGCTTAAGCCGGTTTTGTTAGCCCAAAAAATTCGCGGGCGGTTAATTCATCACGCGCAATCTGCGCTTTCAGTTCGTCCAGCGATGCAAATCGCTGCTCATTGCGTATTTTTTTACGCAGCACTACTTGTATATGGCGACCATAAAGGTCCATTGCAACATCTAACAAATGCACTTCCAGTTGCTGGCGAATACCGGCAACCGTTGGGCGTGTTCCGATGTTTGCAACGCCGGGTAACGGCTTTTCGCCAAGGCCCAACACTTCTACCGCATAAACCCCTTTCACCGGGGAAACCTGACGGCGTAGCGGTACATTCGCCGTCGGGAAACCTATAGTGCGCCCTAATTCATCACCGTGGACTACACGCCCGGAGATAGCAAACGGGTGCCCCAGTAAACTTTCTGCCAGAGCCAGATTGTCATCCGCAAGCGCCTGACGCACGGCGGTGCTGCTGATACGCACGCCACCTTCGCAAAAAGTTTGCGTGCTGGTGATATCGAAGCCGTATTCCATGCCCGCTTTCTGTAATAACAAGAAATCGCCTTCACGACCAGCGCCAAAGCGGAAATCGTCACCTACGGCAAGAAATTTTACCCGCAAGTGCTTCACCAGAAGATCACTGATGAAGTTTTGCGCGGTTAACGCCGCAAAACGCCTGTCAAAACGCACGCACAGCACGTAATCAACACCACACTCTGCAAGATAACGTAGTTTTTCCCGCAGCCGGGTGAGCCGTGCCGGGGCTTTATCAGTAGCAAACAGTTCCAGTGGTTGAGGTTCAAAAAGCATCACCATCACCGGTAAGTTGCGCTTGCGCCCTTCTTCCTGCAAGCCCTGTAACAGCGCGCGATGACCGCGATGCACGCCGTCGAAATTACCAATAGTCAGCACACACCCTTCTTGCGGGGCCTGGCTGAGATTATGTATGCCGCGTATCAGCTTCATGTCTGGCTCAAAACAGTGAAAATCGTCCGAGTATACCTTGTACAGCGGTCAAGGTTAACCGGCGATTGAGTACCGAAATCAGAAAGAAGTGGCTTTTCATTGCTATGGCGCAAATCATGGGAAGAAACTGACCGCCTGCTGCAATTTTTCTCGCGGAAAAGCTGTATTCACACCCCGCAAGCTGGTAGAATCCTGCGCCATCACTACGTAACGAGTGCCGGCACATTAACGGCGCTTATTTGCACAAATCCATTGACAAAAGAAGGCTAAAAGGGCATATTCCTCGGCCTTTGAATTGTCCATATAGAACACATTTGGGAGTTGGACCTTGGCTAATATCAAATCAGCTAAGAAGCGCGCCATTCAGTCTGAAAAGGCTCGTAAGCACAACGCAAGCCGTCGCTCTATGATGCGTACTTTCATCAAGAAAGTATACGCAGCTATCGAAGCTGGCGACAAAGCTGCTGCACAGAAAGCATTTAACGAAATGCAACCAATCGTGGACCGTCAGGCTGCTAAAGGTCTGATCCACAAAAACAAAGCTGCACGTCATAAGGCTAACCTGACTGCACAGATCAACAAACTGGCTTAATTGCCTGTTGTTGTCAGCTTTGTAAAAAAACCCGCTCTGGCGGGTTTTTTTATATCCATCTGCAGGCCAAAATTCGGCCTGCAAAGTACAAATGTTTATTTTGAAGCTGGAGTAAACAGCGCAGAATAGTCTGTATTGCAGATACGCTGTACTGCAGGGTGCTGAATCATCCTTTCGGCAAAAATCGCGTGGTACTCTTCCATCACGTTCTCAACACGGCCTATCTCCACAACCGAGTCATCGTTATAGAAATCATTAGCGTAAAGCGAAGGTGCAACGAAAATAGCGTTATGCGTCGCCCCAAAGGCTTTCATCAACGCAGCATCATCAAACTCACCCAAAATTTCGACGTTCAAGCCCTGGGAGTTAAACCAGTTTAATAGTTTACGCCCCAACATTGAGCGACGCCCCGGAATAAGTAAACGACGCTCTTCAAGACAGGCAGGAAACGGCTTTTCTGGTAGTGGGTTAGTGCACCAGAAACTGACACCACATTCGCCAATTTTCATGGAAAACAGCCCTTCCTGCTGAGTGGAATCGATCGGACAGTCAGAGATGATCATATCCAGTTTATGCTGACTCAACTGCTCTAAAAGCATCTCGTGCGTCGATTCGAAACAGCGTAGATGGATCTGCTCGTCTTCCACAACTGCGGCATCCAGAACACTGCTGACCAGACGTTTGGAAAGTGCATCTGCCACACCAACATCAAACAATAAGTTGGACTCTTTGCGATAGTTGACGATATCCAGCATTTCCTGGCTTAAGGTGAACATTTTATCGGCATAGCGATAGACCAGTTCTCCCAGTTCGCTGGGTTCCAGACCACGTCCTTTACGCTTAAATAGTTTCCCTTGCAGGCGCTCTTCCAGCGCCCGGATCTGCCCGGTAATGGTTTGTGGTGTTAAATAAAGCGCCTCCGCTGCGCCAACCACAGAACCTTCTTTGTAGACATGCCAGAAGTAATACAAGTGGTTGTAATTGATATGAGACATGCTCATTTCTCTCCCTGATAACAATGAAAAGGGAGCCGTTTATGGCTCCCCAGTACATCGTCCTGTCAAACTGATGGACGTAAACGAACGCGTAACCAGCTATATCCAATTACCGCCGAAGAAATTGAACCGACAAGGATGCCTAATTTTGCCCAGTTAATCAGTTCTGGATCTACGCTACCAAATGCCAGGCTGGCAATAAAGATAGACATAGTAAAACCGATACCGCACAGGATACCAACCGCCATAATTTGCTGGTAAGTCGTTCCCTCTGGCAGATGTGCCAGTTTCAAACGCAGCGCCAACCAGCAGAACAGACTAATACCCAGTGGCTTGCCAATCAGCAAACCAGCGATGATCCCTAATGGCAGAATGGAGGTCAAACCTTCCAGCGTGACACCTTGCAGTGAAACGCCAGCATTAGCAAATGCAAACAGCGGCAAAATCAGATACGCCACCCATGGATGCAAAACATGCTCCAGACGTTTAGCCGGAGAGCGCCCATGCTTCTCTTTCAAAGGAATAAAGAAGCCGACAATGACGCCAGCCAGGGTTGCGTGAACCCCCGATTTCAACACCGCTGTCCACAGCACCACGCCAACCAGAATATAAACGCCCGTGCGGCGTACACCACACAGATTCAATACCGCGAGTACCGCAATTGCTACAGCCGCGACGCCAAGAGAGGCCATCGATAAGTCATTAGTGTAGAACAATGCGATGATAATGATGGCCCCAAGATCGTCGATAATAGCCAGAGCCATCAAAAAGATCTTCAGCGCTAACGGAACACGACTTCCCAACAGCGCCAACACACCAAGTGCAAAGGCAATGTCAGTCGCCGCCGGGATTGCCCAGCCTTCGCGGGTAATCGGATCGGCATAGTTAAAAGCCAGATAGAGCAATGCCGGGACAATCATCCCGCCGATTGCGGCAATAACAGGAAATGCCGCCTGGCGCAGACTGGCCAGCGAACCTTGCATCAGCTCGCGTTTAACTTCCAGACCAACCAACAGGAAAAATACCGCCATCAGAGCGTCATTGATCCATAGCAGCATGTTCTTGTTGATCTCAAGTGTCCCAACCCGGAGCTGAACCGGCGTCTCAAGAAAGTCGTGATACCATCCACTGGTTGCACCGCTGTTGGCCATAATCATCGCTAATACAGCGGCAATAATGAGAATAATGCCTCCCGAGGCATCACTGCTAAAGAATCGATGCAGATGTTTCACTTTTTATTTCTCTTCAGGTGAATAGATCGTTTTCACGATTTTACCCCGCACGAATCATCGTTAAAATCAGATTATAGTGTAGGAATAGCTCGCTTTTTACGATCTATTAAAAGAATTGCGCCATCAGCGAGAGATGAGTTTTTGATGCCCGAAAGCGGCGGCTGATGACCTTAAACCCCATTAATCATAGTCTAATGTCAAGATTTCTGAAGAAATTATTCGGAAAAGTAATAATTAAATTGTTCCATGCTCTAGTTTTTTATTCCACAGATGTTTGAGGATATCTAATGTAGAAACGACATTCGCAGGAGACATTCGGTTCAATGATATAAGGAAAGGATGGTTCTCCACAAAGTGGATAAAACGCGTCGCACTGTTCAATGTTGCATGCCGCATCTCGCGGACTTTCTTACTGCCAGTGAGATTGCATACAGCCATTGAATAATTGCGGTTAGAAAATGCACGCCAGACATTATTTCGTACCCCACCACTAAGGAATAATCGCGGTGGAAAATCAATGGTGGCGGGTGCCACACCGCGCTCTTTGACAAAGGAAATATGGCAGCGACCTTGATGAATATGCTGCAAATTAGCCATCAGGCAGCCGCCCAATATAAAGCATTCGTGATCAAGGTAATGCTGAACGTTGTTGGAATGCTCATCGGTCAGTATTCTGACCAGTTCAAAATGACGATATGCCGGAAGAACCGGTTTTACCAACATTCCCGGATCGTTTTGATGTAAAACTGCCGGGCCGTAATCAATATCAAACAAGGTATCCCGCCGCATAGTAAGTAACTCTTTGCGCTGGACATGATGTGCCAGCGTCCCTGGAGACATACGCTCTTCATAGTTCGATGTGTATTGATAATGTTGCTCTACGGCAGATGAGGAGTAATTGGTTGAGATGGCAACCACCCTGCCGCTTTGTTCTTCTGCGGTAACAAGAGCATAAAGAGAGTTATTGCTACCATTATACTTGACGCGAAAAGCGCGGGTACTCAGGGTAATATCAGAAGCTGGGAAACACTGTCGACTTTCTTTATAGTTTGCTTCACGCGCTAATTTTAACAGTTCACGGCTAAGTCCAGTGCTGTTAAGAAGTAATGACTTTCTGATATCCGCAAGTGCCTCCCCTTGCTCAATCATCAATGCTAACTGGGCTCCTCGTGGTGTGGTAATTACATGTTCCAGAGTGATAAATGTTTTCTCACAATGATGGCAATACATTCTTCTCTGGCCTTGTGCAGAATATCCATATTTTTTGAGGGACGTGCCTCCGCAAGTTGAACATTGGCAAATCAAACCTCTCCAGGAGTGATTCACAATATTACGATAAATATTAAGCGACTGTTCAGATATCACTGGAAACAAGTAACCACATTCACGGCATAAAATATTTTTACCCTGTGCGACATAATCCTGGCTATTCAGCAACCCCAGGTTTTTACATCCTGGTGTTTTGCAACAATCAACGTTTACGTTGGTAAACATATCCACTCCCTGCGAATAGCCGTATCTTGATATTGTTCAACGCGAAAAGAACCTGATTCAATGCGTAGCACTGAATCAGGCGGGCATAGCCCTAAATGGCATACATTACATTTATTATGATTATCAGGTTAGCCCCAGGTCACCGCTTCTGGTTTATCACCTCTGGCTTTCATTAGAGAATCATTATCAATATCAGTTTTATATTTTAAAAACTTACCATACATCTGTTTTTCAATATCTGGTTTTTTACCGATCAGATTAAGTGTTTCATAACGATCAGATTTCAGATTGTAGAGATATTTCGGTTTATTATTGCGATCGATAATCATCTTCCAGCCACCATCACGGATCGCCCATTCATCGGTTGGATCATCCTGGAATGGCATATCAATCCCGAAAATTAATGGCTTTTCGCGTTTCAATGCTTTTTGCTCAAGAACAGGAACCAGCGATTCACCATCGAAAGTACGGTCTGTAGGTAATTTGAAGTTCATCATTTTCGCTAAAGTAGGCATCCAGTCCAGACCATAAACGGGTGTATCTGAAACCATTCCCTGTGGTAGATGTTTACCATATTTAATAATGGCTGGAACACGAATTCCGCCTTCCCAAAGGTTATCCTTGCGACCGCGTAATCCATCCGTTTCCCCTGCCAAATTCAGCTCATACACTTTGCGCGCTTCACGCGTTACCGGACCGTTATCACTGGTAAAAATAACGATTGTGTTATCTTCTTCACCCATCGCTTTGATTTTATCCAGCACTTTTCCAACCTGTGCATCCAGATAGCTGATATTGGCATAATATTCCCCCACACCACGCCAGGGTTTGTCTGCCCAGTCGCCATAAAATAAATCAGGATGCTGCTTCTGATACGCGCTCATATATTGTGAGTACATGTCGAGGTATTTTTTGGGCGAAGCCAGGGGGCTATGCACTTCGGTAAAAGCAACATAGAGGAAGAAAGGCTTGCTGTCCTTTTTGTTATCCAGCCAGTTGACGACTTCCGAACTGACATACTCACCGCTCATTTTATCGGCTCGTGGAGTGGGTTGCCCATTACGTAGCCAGCCTGTCGGGTAAACCATGCCATAACGCGGGCGTTCTTTAGCGTTATCCAGCGTGGCGTCGGTAACAAAGCCCGCCGTATTAGCCAGTGAGTAATCAAAGCCCATATCTTGTGCTTGTGGCTGATCGGTGCGATCGCCGCCTGCATTCAGATGCAGCTTACCCATCATTGCCGTGTCGTACCCTTGCGCTTTGAGTAGATTAGCAATCGTGAGTTCGTTACGCCCTAAGGCAACATCTTTGCCTGAAGGAATCCATGAGCGAATTCCAGTACGAAATGGCATCCGGCCGGTTAATAGCCCTGCGCGTGAAGGTGAACTTAAAGGAGCGGGGGCATAGTAGTCAGTAAATTTGACCCCTTCCTGGGCAAGCCTGTCGATATTAGGTGTTTTAACGATCTGATGACCATATGTTGCTAAATCGCCATAACCTAAATCATCCGCCATAATAATGACTAAATTAGGTTGTTTAGCCTCTGCGGCTAAGGCAGGACTAAAAGCATTCCCTGTGCAAACAGCAAGGCCGATCAAACTGGCCATTAACGTTTTCTGCATAATTATTCCCTGATAAAAATTAGAAATCATAACCAAGCATATAAATCATTTGATCGCCAAAGCCATCGTAGCCCAGCTTATTATCGAAATAACGCCACGTCACACTTGCTTTCCAGCGAGGATAGAACTTCCAGGCAATAGTTAAACCGCCATTTAACCCGTTCCGGCCAAATTGCTGCTCCGTGTAAGCATCGTTCCTGTCCAGTTCTATTTCATTCCAGTTAGATAAAACAAATTTTTCGTCAAATAACGTAAATGGTAATACTGCTGTCCAGCCAACAACATAACCATTCCAACCATTCGTTTGACCATATTTAGCTGATACGTAGTCACCAGATTGATTATGCAATCCAATATACGGTTTAAAAAAGCCCCACTCGCCGTTCCAGCCGAGGTAACCGAATCCATAAAACATGTCCAGATCGTCACCCCATGAGTTATCCCATTGGCCATAAATTTTGCCAAAGAATGTCATATCAGAGTCAAAGAGTCTGACATGCGTCATTGCTGAAACCGTATGATTTCTCCCTGCTACAGCATGATTGAGTACATTACTTTCATAAAATGAGTAAAATTCTGCTTCTTTAAAATTTACCCCAAAATCCGCAGTCACTTTCCATACTTCACCACGGTGAGTGTTTACAAATCCACTATTCCAGTCTGCATAACCCGCATTTATTGAACCAAAGGTTCCTTTATATTCTAATGAAGAATATGCAGGAAAATGATAGATAGCTGTTATCAAGGTACACGCAATAAGAAGTCGTCTTTTGGCAGACATATAATATGTTCTCCATTCATTGTTTTTATGATTCCATAGGAATTAATACACCAGACAATTCATTTTTATTAAGAATGACCAGGCCAGTATATTTAAAGATGACTATCGAAGCGTGATGAAGATCGCAGATTACTTTTGCGAACGGGCGGAGGGATATCGTGTTTCAGAAAATGTGTCTGTTTTAAACATCACCCTTTGATTTATAGGCATTTTTCATGATGAACTTAGCATTAGCTGCTGAACGTATTTCTTTGTCTCTCTATAGTATTACAGTAACCTTTAATAATTAATTTCCTTTAGCCATTCACTTTTGATAGAGGAAAACACCTTTTTTTGTGAATCCCTGGATATATTTAAGTTAAATAAATTGATGTATTGAAATATTATTCCGCAAAAATGCGAGGCGTCTTCAGAAAAAGAATTGATAAAACAGAAGTGAATTAAAAGCGCAGTATAATAGCGGCGGGTGCTTGAGGCTGTCTGTCTCAGGCATTGGCTGAACGGCAGATAGAGAAAAGCCCCGAGTGATATTTTACCATCAACCCGAGGCCCCCTATATGCAGAACACATGTAGAGTGCCTCTTACTGACCGAAAGGTCAAGGAGAAGAGAGCAATGAAGCAGCATAAGGCGATGATTGTCGCCCTGATCGTCATCTGTATCACCGCCGTAGTGGCGGCGCTGGTAACGAGAAAAGACCTCTGTGAGGTTCACATCCGAACTGGCCAGACGGAGGTTGCTGTTTTCACGGCTTACGAATCCGAGTAAGAGCAACGGCGGGGAGTGATCCCCGCCACTTTACAGGTGCTCGCATATCTTCAACGCACCCTGGTTTTTACCCTGGCCTGCCCACGGGCAGGCTTTTGGGGAGGTTAGCGAGTCAGGTCGTCAAAAAACTTCTTCACGCCATCAAAGAAGCTCTTTGAACGCGGGCTGTTGTGCTCGCCGGTTGGGCCACCAAAGCTTTCTTGCAGTTCTTGCAGCAGCTGTTTCTGCTTCTCGTTCAAACCTACCGGTGTTTCGACAACAACGCGGCATAGCAAATCACCCTGTGCGCCACCGCGGACAGACTTGACGCCTTTACCGCGCATACGGAACAGCTTACCGGTCTGGGTTTCGCCAGGCACTTTCAGTTTGACGCGACCATCAAGGGTCGGTACTTCGATTTCACCACCCAGCGCCGCCATAGCGAAGTTGATCGGGACTTCGCAATACAGGTTGTTGCCTTCACGCTCGAAAATCGGGTGCTGTTTAACCTGAACCTGAACGTACAGATCGCCTGCCGGTGCGCCGTGTTCACCCGCTTCACCTTCGCCCGCAAGACGGATGCGGTCTCCAGTGTCCACCCCTGCCGGGATTTTAACGGACAGCGTTTTGCTGCGCTCAACACGACCATGACCATGACATTTGTTGCACGGATCTTTGATCAGCGTACCGCGGCCCTGACAGTGTGGACAGGTCTGCTGCACGGCAAAGAAACCCTGGCGCATCTGCACCTGGCCAGAACCATGACAGGTCGGACAGGTCTGCGGCTGTGTACCTGGTTTTGCACCGCTACCGTGGCAAACGTCACACTCTTCCAGAGTCGGAATGCGGATCTCTTTGGTCACGCCACGTACAGCTTCTTCGAGGGTGAGCTCCATGTTATAGCGTAAATCAGCACCGCGCGCCGCACGTTGACGACCACGTCCGCCGCCAAAAATATCGCCGAAAACGTCACCAAAAATATCGCTGAAGTCTGCGCCGCCGCCAAAACCGCCGCCGCCCATGCCGCCTTGCTCAAACGCAGCATGACCATACTGATCGTATGCCGCACGTTTTTGCGAGTCGGTCAGAACTTCATAAGCTTCCTTGATCTCTTTAAATTTCGCCTCGGCCTCTTTGTCACCCTGGTTACGGTCCGGGTGGTATTTCATGGCCAGGCGTTTGTAGGCCTTTTTGATTTCACGCTCTTCCGCTGTTTTGGAAACGCCTAAAATCTCGTAATAATCTTGCTTAGCCATCTTTTTTGATTTGCCCCTAGATGAATGCACGGGCGGAGAGGAAATTCCCCTTCGCCCGTGTCAGTATAATTACCCGTTTATAGGGCGATTATTTTTTGTCTTTGACTTCTTCAAATTCAGCGTCGACAACATCGTCATCTTTCGCGTTGTTTGCAGAAGCATCAGCACCGGCAGTCTGCTGCTGGGCATGTTGCTGCTGGGCGATTTCCATCAGTTTCTGGGAAACCTGTGCCAGTTCCTGCATTTTCGCTTCGATAGCGGCTTTGTCTTCACCTTTCAGAGCAGTTTCCAGTGCAGTCAGCGCAGACTCGATAGCAGTTTTGTCGTCAGCCGGCAGTTTGTCGCCTGCTTCTTCAACCTGCTTACGGGTGCTGTGCAGCAGATGGTCGCCCTGGTTGCGAGTCTGTACCAGCTCTTCAAACTTACGGTCAGCTTCGGCGTTAGCTTCTGCGTCGCGTACCATTTTCTGGATTTCATCTTCGTTCAGACCAGAAGAAGCCTTGATAGTGATCTTCTGCTCTTTACCGCTGTTTTTGTCTTTCGCGGAAACGTGCAGGATACCGTCAGCATCGATATCGAAGGTAACTTCGATCTGCGGCATGCCGCGCGGTGCCGGGTTGATACCATCCAGGTTGAACTGACCCAGAGATTTGTTATCAGCCGCACGTTTACGTTCACCCTGCAGCACATGGATGGTTACCGCAGACTGGTTGTCTTCAGCGGTAGAGAACACCTGGCTGTGCTTGGTCGGGATAGTGGTGTTTTTCGCGATCAGCGTGGTCATCACACCGCCCATGGTTTCGATACCCAGAGACAGCGGGGTAACGTCCAGCAGCAGTACGTCTTTTACGTCACCAGTCAGAACACCACCCTGAACAGCAGCACCGATGGCTACAGCTTCGTCCGGGTTAACATCTTTACGCGGCTCTTTACCAAAGAATTCAGCAACTTTCTTCTGAACCATTGGCATACGAGTCTGACCACCAACGAGGATAACGTCGTCGATATCAGATACGGACAGGCCAGCGTCCTGCAGTGCAACTTTCAGCGGCTCAATGGAACGGTTTACCAGATCTTCAACCAGGCTTTCCAGTTTCGCACGAGTCACTTTGATGTTCATGTGTTTCGGACCGGTCGCGTCTGCAGTGATGTACGGCAGGTTAACGTCGGTCTGCTGAGCGGAAGACAGTTCGATTTTCGCTTTTTCTGCCGCTTCTTTCAGGCGCTGCATTGCCAGCGGATCGTTGCGCAGGTCAATGCCCTGATCTTTCTTGAATTCTTCAACCAGATAGTTGATCAGACGACTGTCGAAGTCTTCACCACCCAGGTGGGTATCACCGTTGGTTGCCAGAACTTCGAAGGTTTTTTCGCCGTCAACTTCGTCGATTTCGATAATGGAAATATCGAAAGTACCACCACCCAGGTCATAAACCGCGATAGTACGGTTGCCAGTACCTTTGTCCAGACCGTAAGCCAGCGCAGCTGCGGTCGGTTCGTTGATGATACGTTTTACTTCCAGACCAGCGATACGGCCTGCGTCTTTGGTTGCCTGACGCTGAGCATCGTTAAAGTATGCCGGTACGGTAATAACAGCTTCAGTTACCGGTTCACCCAGGTAATCTTCAGCGGTTTTCTTCATTTTTTTCAGCACTTCAGCAGAGATCTGCGGCGGTGCCATTTTCTGGCCTTTAACTTCGACCCATGCGTCGCCGTTATCAGCAGCAATAATTTTGAACGGCATGATGGAAACATCACGCTGTACTTCTTCGTCCTGGAAGCGGCGGCCAATCAGGCGTTTAATCGCAAACAGGGTGTTTTGCGGGTTCGTCACTGCCTGACGTTTAGCCGGCTGACCAACCAGAGTTTCACCATCCTGGGTATAGGCAATGATAGAAGGCGTGGTGCGATCGCCTTCGGCGTTCTCCAGTACACGAGGAGTGGTGCCATCCATAATCGCTACACAAGAGTTGGTAGTACCCAGGTCGATACCAATTATTTTACCCATCTAAACGTCTCCACTATATATTCGGTCATCATGTGGTTGTGAGTCTGTAATAGGGGCGAAACGTCTGGTTTCAACTGCCCAATTTCATTTTTTTGCAGACTCACTCACTGCGGTTGACTACTAAATGGGGTCGTAACCCACGTCATCAAGGGGGAGATGCAAAAATTTTTTGTGCTTTTGCGCAGAAATTTCGCGATATGGCAGGACAAGACGTGAAACTGACAACAATTTTATTCATATAAAGAATGAATCGCAGCCAAGGCATTCATCAAAAAATTGTAATAAAAAGAAAATATTACGTACCTGAAACTTCTCTTTATCAGCAGTAAACTAGTTTCATCCCCTTACCCCTCCCCACCAAGAGAATCCTTATGAAATCCGTTATTACGATTTCCGCCAGCCTGGCGATTAGCCTGATGCTGTGCTGCACGGCGCAGGCAAACGACCATAAAATCCTCGGCGTCATTGCAATGCCGCGAAACGAAACCAACGATCTGGCGCTGAAACTTCCTGTTTGTCGCATTGTTAAACGCATACAACTCTCAGCCGACCATGGCGATTTGCAGTTAAGCGGTGCATCGATTTATTTCAAAGCCACCCGAAGCGCCAGTCAGACCCTGAATATTCCTTCAGAAATAAAAGAAGAGCAAACCACTGACTGGATCAACATTAACAGCGATAACGACAACAAACGCTGCGTCTCAAAAATCACCTTTTCCGGTCATACAGTGAACTCATCGGATATGGCCACGCTGAAAATTATCGGCGACGACTAACGCCAGAATATAGAAACCACAAAAAATGAATGTTAATTACCTGAATGATTCAGATCTGGATTTTCTCCAGCATTGTAGTGAGGAACAGTTGGCAAATTTCGCCCGGCTGCTCACCCATAATGAAAAAGGCAAAACTCGCCTCTCCAGCGTACTGATGCGCAACGAACTGTTTAAATCGATGGAAGGACATCCCGAGCGACACCGCCGCAACTGGCAGCTGATTGCCGGAGAATTTCAGCATTTTGGTGGCGATAGTATCGCCAACAAACTGCGCGGACACGGTAAATTGTATCGCGCCATTTTGCTCGATGTTTCAAAGCGATTGAAGCTGAAAGCCGACAAAGAGATGTCTACGTTTGAAATTGAGCAACAGTTACTGGAACAATTTCTGCGTAATACCTGGAAGAAAATGGACGAGGAACATAAGCAGGAGTTTCTGCACGCGGTCGATGCCAGGGTGAATGAGCTGGAAGAGCTGCTGCCGCTGCTGATGAAAGACAAATTATTGGCAAAAGGTGTGTCGCATTTGCTTTCCAGCCAATTGACCCGCATTTTACGCACCCACGCAGCAATGAGCGTGCTTGGGCATGGTTTGCTGCGCGGCGCGGGTCTGGGAGGCCCTGTGGGCGCAGCATTAAATGGGGTTAAAGCGGTCAGCGGCAGTGCCTATCGCGTGACAATTCCAGCCGTACTGCAAATCGCCTGCCTGCGCCGGATGGTTAGCGCCACTCAGGTCTGATACCGGAAACCGGGGAAAATTTTCATTTTCCCCTCAAAAGATCGTAGACACTGCCCCACTGGCTGATTATTATGCCGCGCCCTGAAAACACTACAGTTATTCAGGGAAATTATTTCACCATTCATTCGATGATGATTTTTGAGGAATTATGGGCAACACTAAGTTGGCTAATCCGGCACCGCTGGGCCTGATGGGCTTCGGCATGACCACCATTCTGCTTAACCTGCACAACGTGGGTTATTTTGCTCTGGACGGTATTATTCTTGCCATGGGCATTTTCTACGGCGGCATCGCGCAAATTTTTGCCGGTCTGCTGGAGTACAAAAAAGGCAACACTTTCGGTTTAACCGCATTCACCTCTTACGGTTCTTTCTGGCTGACGCTGGTTGCAATTCTGCTGATGCCGAAACTGGGGCTGACCGATGCGCCAAATGCACAGTTCCTTGGTGTCTACCTGGGTCTGTGGGGCATATTTACGCTGTTTATGTTCTTCGGCACGCTGAAAGGCGCACGCGTTCTGCAATTCGTTTTCTTTAGCCTGACCGTGCTGTTTGCCCTGCTGGCGATCGGTAACATTGCCGGTAACGCCGCGATCATCCACTTTGCCGGCTGGATTGGTCTTATCTGCGGTGCCAGTGCAATCTATCTGGCGATGGGTGAAGTGCTGAACGAGCAGTTTGGTCGCACCGTTCTGCCGATTGGTGAGTCTCACTAATTATTAAGCTCCCCCCGCTCGAAGGGATAAGATTGTTAACAACGTGCGCTTTGTTTATGCCGGATGCGGCGTGAACGCCTTATCCGGCCTACAAAATCGTGCAAATTCAATATATTGCAAGAAGATCGTAGGCCTGATAAGCGTAGCGCATCAGGCAGTTTTGCGTTTGTCATCAGTCTGATCCCCCCGCTTGGGGGGATTTTTTTATTCGCTAACTTCGCGTCTTGCACTCTTCGGTCTGAATGCTGCAACCACTTCCGGTGCCGTTTCAACGTATGGCCCTTCCAGCAACTGAATGCAGTACGGTACGCTGGCAAAAATACCGTGCACCACAACGTTACCCTCAGCGTCCTTCACACCTTCCAGCGTCTCTTTAATAGACTTCGGTTGACCGGGTAAGTTAAGGATCAGCGCCTGTTTGCGAATCACCCCCACCTGACGCGAAAGGATCGCAGTTGGTACAAAATGCAGGCTGATCTGGCGCATCTGTTCACCAAAGCCTGGCATCTCGCGGTCCGCTACTGCCAGCGTCGCATCGGGCGTTACGTCACGACGCGCCGGGCCAGTTCCGCCCGTGGTGAGCACCAGATGGCAACTCATTTCATCCACCAGCTCACACAACGTTTGCTCGATGATCGCCTGCTCATCGGGGATTAAGCGGGTTTCCAGTTCAAACGGCGTGGTTAGCGCCGATGTCAGCCATTCTTCCAGCGCAGGGATGCCTTTATCCTGATAAACGCCGCTGGATGCGCGATCAGAGATGGAAACTAAGCCAATACGTAAAGTATTCATCAAGATTTTTCCGTTTAAACAGTCTCGTTAAACAGAATGATACACTGCGAAGGGAGTGACAGACAGGTTTCAGAAGAGGTAGCGTGACCGACTTCCCGGTCACGCTAAGTATGATTACAGCAGATCGCCGATCATTTTTTCCAGTTTTTCCTGGTCAACAGCAAACTTACGGATACCTTCCGCCAGTTTATCTACTGCCATTGGATCCTGGTTGTGCTGCCACAGGAACTCGGACTCAGTGATACGCGCCGGACGCGCTTTCACTTCACCAGTGTAAGACAGTTTACGTTCGATATCCCCTTCGCTCTCCGCCAGCTCTTTCAGCAGTGCCGGTGCGATGGTCAGACGGTCGCAGCCTGCCAGTTCCAGAATTTCGCCGATGTTACGGAAGCTTGCGCCCATAACCACGGTTTCATAACCATGCTCTTTGTAGTACTGGTAGATTTCAGATACAGAAACCACGCCCGGATCTTCTGCCGGAGCGTACTCTTTCTTATCGGTATTCGCTTTGTACCAGTCAAGAATACGGCCAACAAACGGCGAGATCAGGAACACGCCCGCTTCCGCACAAGCACGAGCCTGAGCGAAGGAGAACAGCAGGGTCAGGTTACAGTTGATGCCTTCTTTTTCCAGCTGTTCCGCAGCACGGATACCCTGCCAGGTAGAAGCCAGTTTGATCAGAATACGATCGTTGCTAATACCTGCATCGTTGTAGAGTTTGATCAGGCGTTTTGCTTTCGCAATTGACGCTTCGGTGTCATAGGAAAGACGCGCATCAACTTCAGTTGAGATACGGCCCGGAACCAGTTTCAGGATTTCCAGACCAATATTTACGGCCAGTTTGTCGGTCGCGTCCACGATCTGCTGCGCGCGATCGTTGCTCTGCTGTTTCGCCCAGGCGACAGCATCATCAATCAACTTACGGTATTCCGGAATCTGCGCTGCGTTAAGAATGAGAGAAGGGTTGGTTGTGGCATCCTGCGGTTGATACAGCTTCATTGCCGCGATGTCCCCAGTGTCGGCCACTACGGTGGTGTACTGACGAAGGGAGGTCAATTTGTCCGTCATGATAGTATTTCTCTTTAAACAGCTTGTTAGGGGGATGTAACCGGTCTGCCCTGATGATATCACGACGCAACGTCAGCGCAACCGCCGACAAGACGGTTATCGCCAGGCGAGACTGTTTCGGATTTCTGACACTGCGTTGATATCGCCCGCCATTTTTATACAAAACCTCATGTATGCTACGCAGAAGTTATCAAGTACCTCGTAGCGTATATACTTCTTAAACAATTGGTAACGTTTACACAGGAAAGTCATCGCGACCGGCAATAAGAGGGATATGCATGCCAGATTTTTTCTCCTTTATTAACAGCGTCCTTTGGGGATCGGTAATGATTTACCTGCTCTTCGGCGCAGGTTGTTGGTTCACTTTTCGCACCGGATTTGTGCAGTTTCGCTACATCCGCCAGTTTGGCAAAAGTCTTAAAAATAGCATTCATCCACAGCCAGGCGGTTTAACCTCATTTCAGTCATTGTGTACCAGTCTTGCAGCGCGCGTGGGTAGCGGCAACCTGGCCGGCGTTGCGCTGGCAATTACCGCCGGTGGACCTGGAGCCGTCTTCTGGATGTGGGTTGCCGCATTTATCGGCATGGCGACCTCGTTTGCCGAATGTTCCCTCGCACAGCTTTATAAAGAACGTGATGCCAATGGGCAGTTTCGTGGCGGACCGGCATGGTATATGGCGCGCGGGCTGGGGATGCGCTGGATGGGCGTTCTGTTCGCCGTCTTTTTGCTCATCGCCTACGCCATAATTTTCAGCGGAGTTCAGGCGAACGCCGTTGCGCGAGCCCTGAGTTTTTCTTTTGATTTTCCCCCGCTGGTGACAGGTATTATTCTCGCTGTCTTTGCTATGCTGGCGATCACTCGCGGTCTTCATGGCGTCGCCCGGCTCATGCAGGGGTTTGTCCCGTTGATGGCGATAATCTGGGTACTGACCTGCCTGGTGATTTGCGTAATGAATATCGGGCAACTTCCCCACGTCATTTGGTCTATTTTTGAGAGTGCTTTTGGCTGGCAGGAAGCTGCAGGCGGCGCGGCGGGATATACCTTAAGCCAGGCGATTACTAACGGTTTTCAGCGCAGTATGTTTTCCAATGAGGCGGGAATGGGGTCGACGCCAAACGCGGCAGCGGCAGCTGCGTCCTGGCCTCCGCATCCGGCAGCGCAAGGAATTGTCCAGATGATTGGCATTTTTATCGACACCCTGGTCATCTGCACGGCAAGCGCCATGCTGATATTACTGGCGGGTAACGGCACAACCTACATGCCGCTGGAAGGTATTCAGCTTATCCAGAAGGCGATGCGGGTGCTAATGGGTTCCTGGGGTGCGGAGTTTGTTACCCTCGTGGTTATTCTGTTTGCCTTCAGCTCCATCGTTGCCAACTACATTTATGCCGAAAACAATCTCTTCTTTTTACGCCTGAACAACCCTAAAGCGATCTGGTGTCTGCGGATCTGCACCTTCGCAACGGTCATCGGCGGCACCTTGCTAAGTCTTCCGCTGATGTGGCAACTGGCAGATATCATTATGGCCTGCATGGCTATTACCAATTTGACCGCCATATTACTGCTCTCGCCTGTGGTTCATACCATTGCCAGTGATTATCTACGCCAGCGTAAACTCGGCGTGCGCCCGGTGTTTGATCCGTTGCGTTATCCGGAGATCGGTCGCCAGCTTTCTCCAGACGCGTGGGATGATGTTTCGCAGGAGTAATCACAACTATCGATCAACTCATTCTCTTTTTTTGCTAAAGTCGGCATAAATTTCCTGCAAGGACTGGATATGCTGATTCTTATTTCACCTGCGAAAACGCTTGATTACCAAAGCCCGTTGACCACCACGCGCTATACGCTGCCGGAGCTGTTAGACAACGCCCAGCAGCTGATCCATGAAGCGCGGAAACTGACGCCCCCGCAGATTAGCTCCCTGATGCGCATCAGCGACAAACTGGCGGGTATCAACGCCGCTCGCTTTCATGACTGGCAGCCAGATTTCACACCGGAGAATGCCCGCCAGGCAATTCTGGCGTTTAAAGGTGATGTCTACACTGGCTTGCAGGCCGAAACCTTCAGCGAAGACGATTTCGATTTTGCCCAACAGCATTTGCGAATGCTTTCCGGCTTGTATGGCGTACTGCGCCCGCTCGATTTAATGCAGCCTTATCGTCTGGAAATGGGGATCCGTCTTGAGAATGCCCGAGGGAAAGATCTGTATCAATTCTGGGGAGATATCATCACCAACAAGCTGAACGAGGCGCTCGCAGCACAAGGCGATAATGTAGTGATAAATCTGGCGTCAGATGAGTATTTTAAATCGGTGAAGCCGAAGAAATTGAATGCCGAGATTATCAAGCCAGTGTTCCTCGATGAGAAGAACGGCAAATTTAAGATAATCAGCTTCTACGCTAAGAAAGCACGCGGTCTGATGAGTCGTTTCATTATTGAAAATCGGCTGACCAAACCAGAGCAACTGACTGGTTTTAATAGCGAAGGTTACTTCTTTGATGAAGCTTCCTCCAGCAATGGCGAACTGGTGTTTAAACGCTACGAGCAGCGTTAAGTTTGTAGTCAATGTCGGATGCGGCGTGAACACCTTATCCGGCCTACAAAAGCATGCAGATTCAATATATTGCAGAATTCACGTAGGCCTGATAAGACGCGCCAGCGTCGCATCAGGCGCTGAATGCCGGATAGTTACCCGGCATTTGTTATTTAGCGGTGATGTTTGCCTGGACCATGACCGCCGTGATGATCATGAGGAGCTTTCTTATGGTGGCGCGGCGATGGCGGCGGTCCATATGGGTGCCAGCGATTGCCTCGCCATTCATAATGTTGTTTCCACCAGCCGTGGTCGCGCCAGTGACCGCCATCCCAGTAATAGCCACGATTATCACGATCGCCTATCTGTAATTTTACTGACGGGACTAGCGTAATTTCCGCAGCCTGCGCTGCCATGGGAGCGACCAGAACCAGGGAAAGTGCGAGTACGATAGATTGCATCTTTTTCACAGGTTACTCCTTTTATCATTGCCCGTTATGGGTCGATATCCGGAGATTACGCGATGAGAACGGCAGTTGTTATTCTCCGCAATCCTAATCTCTAAGTTACCGCATTTATTGAGAATTTCTCCTTTTTCCCTGTCGTTTTTCTCCATATTTTCTTCATAAAAAAGCCGGGCTGCATAAAAGCAAACCCGGCCTGATTGAGATAATGAATAGATGTTACTGATGATTCATCATCAATTTACGCAACGCAGCAAAATCGGCGGGCAGGTTATGCGAAAGCAAGGGTAAATCAGCACGTTCTGCCAGCTCTTTTGGCAGATCCAACGTTTCACCGAGAATCGCTTCCACGCTCTCTTTAAATTTCGCCGGATGCGCGGTGCCGAGGAACAAGCCATATTCGCCTGGATTCAACTGGTCACGCAGCGCACGATAAGCTACGGCAGCGTGCGGCTCCGAGGTATAGCCCAGTTCTTTTAACTCACGCATTGTCTGTTGCGTGGTTTCATCATCCACGGCTGCATACCCCAGCTCTTTCAGTTGCCAGATTTTGCGGCGGAACAACTCTTCCACACGCGGCCAGTTGTTTGGCTGGCTAACATCCATCGCATTGGATAACGTCGCCTGAGTCGCTTTGGGTGACCACTGACCGTCGTGCAGGAAACGTGGTACGGTATCGTTCACGTTGGTCGCAGCAATAAAACGTTTTACCGGCAGACCGAGTGACTTCGCCAGCAGACCCGCCGTCAAATCGCCGAAGTTTCCGCTTGGCACCGAGACTACCAGCTGGTTGCGCGCTTCCTGCGGCAGCTGCGCAACAGCTTCAAAGTAGTAGCAAATCTGCGCCAGCAAACGGCTGATGTTAATCGAGTTAGCTGAGTTTAACCCCAGCGCCACTTTCAGTTCTTCATCATCAAACGCCTGCTTCACCAGCGCCTGACAGGCATCGAAATCGCCGTCGATGGCAACAGTTTCGATATTGCCGCCCAATGTACAGAACAGTTTTTCTTGCAGTGGACTGATTTTGCCTCGTGGATAGAGGATAACCACTTTCACATTCGGTAAACCGTAGAAAGCATGAGCCACTGCCGCTCCAGTATCACCGGATGTCGCGGTCAGAATGGTCACTGGCTTATCGCCCGCAATATGGGTCAGCATTTGTGCCATAAAGCGACCGCCGAAATCTTTAAATGCCAGCGTTGGCCCGTGGAACAATTCCAGACAACCGACATCGCTTTCAACATTGGCGACCGGAGCCGGGAAGGCAAACGCCGCACGTACGCGCTCTTCCAGGATTTCCTGCGAGATTTCATCACCAATAAACGCCGAGAGGATCTTCGCACTGCGGGTGACAAAATCCAGCTTCAGCATCTCATCAATTTCAGTCAGGCTGAATTCCGGCAGGTCGTGCGGAAAAAACAGCCCCTGATTTTTGCCCAACCCCTGGGTTACGGCTTGCGCAAAGCTGACCTGCTCATTGTGATCTTTCAGATTGTAGAGTTTCATTTAGTTTTCCAGTACTCGTGCGCCCGCCGTATCCAGCTGGCAAATATGAACAAAACCTTCCTGATTTTGCAGGTAGTTCTTACCCAACCAGTCGGCAACGCGCTGGGCGGTATCCGGCTTGTCACACAGAGCGAACAAGGTCGGGCCGGAGCCGGAGATACCGCTCGCTACCGCGCCGATTTCCGCAACCGCCTGCCGCGCCTGCCGGAAGCCAGGCAATAACCGTTCACGGTAGGGTTCAGCGATAACATCTTTCATCAGCTTCGCGGCAAGCTCAGGCTGACGGGAATAGCAGGCGTGAATGAAGCCTGCCAAATGTCGCCCGTGCGCAATGCAATCCTGGCGGCGATACTGCGCCGGTAAAATAGCCCTGGCTTCTGCCGTCGAGACTTTAATCCCCGGATACGCCAGCACCCACAGCCACTCATCAAACCCTGGCACTTGCTGGCTGATGATGTCGTTTTCTTCGATCATCAACTGCATACCACCAAGAAAACACGGTGCCACGTTGTCGTAATGAATGCTGCCGGAGATACGCCCTTCCAGCTCGCCCATCAAAGCCAGCAAACGAGTGTCATTAAGCGGCTTGCCACAGTGTTCATTCATCGCCATCAGCGCCGCGACCACCGAACAGGCGCTGGAGCCTAAGCCCGAACCGATCGGCATATTCTTTTCCAGAGTCATCGCCACTGGAATTTGCTTGCCAAGCTCCTGGCAAAAACGCTCCCAGCACTGATAAACGATATTTTCCCGTGGCTCTGACGGCAGCTTATCGGCAAAGCGTCCGAGGTTGTTGAGACTGAATGTCTCTGCCGCCTCAACCGTGACTACATCTCCGAGCAATGCACCATCAACAGGTGTCACCGCCGCCCCGAGCACATCAAACCCGACGCTCATATTGGCACTGGAAGCCGGGGCATAAACTTTAACCATGTCAGACTCCTAACTTCCATGAGAGGGTACGTAGCAGATCAGCAAAGACACCGGCAGCTGTAACGTCATTGCCCGCACCATATCCGCGCAGTACCAACGGAAGCGGCTGATAATAGTGGCTATAGAAGGCCAGGGCGTTTTCGCCATTTTTCACTTTGAACAGCGGATCATTACCATCCACTTCGGCAATCTTCACGCGGCAGACGCCATCTTCATCAATATTGCCAACATAGCGCAAAACTTTTCCTTCATCACGGGCCTTCGCCACACGCGCGGCAAAGAGATCGTCGAGCTGTGACAGATTCGCCATAAAAGCGGCGACATCACCCTCGGCGTTAAACTCTGCGGGCAGCACAGGTTCAATTTCAATATCCGCCAGCTCCAGTTCACGTCCCGTTTCACGAGCGAGAATCAATAGCTTACGCGCCACATCCATACCAGAAAGATCATCTCGCGGGTCCGGTTCGGTATAACCCATTTCCCGCGCCAGTGTGGTCGCCTCGGAGAAACTCATGCCTTCGTCTAACTTGCCGAAGATATAAGAAAGCGAACCTGAAAGAATGCCGGAGAACTTCATCAATTCATCACCAGCATTGAGCAGATTTTGCAGGTTCTCAATAACCGGTAATCCAGCCCCAACGTTGGTGTCATAGAGGAATTTACGCCGCGATTTTTCCGCCGCATAACGCAACTGATGGTAGTAATCCATCGACGAGGTGTTGGCCTTTTTGTTCGGCGTAACAACGTGGAAACCTTCGCGCAGGAAGTCGGCATATTGATCCGCCACTGCCTGGCTGGAAGTACAGTCAACAATGACCGGGTTCAGCAGATGATATTCTTTCACGAGGCGAATTAAGCGCCCGAGATTAAACGGCTCTTTGGCTTGCGCCAGTTCTTCCTGCCAGTTTTCCAGATTAAGGCCATGTACATTGGTGAGCAGTGCCTTCGAGTTAGCAACACCGCAGACACGTAAGTCGATATGTTTATTCTTCAACCAGCTTTGCTGACGCTTCAGTTGCTCCAGCAGCGCACCGCCAACGCCACCGACGCCAATCACAAACACTTCGATAACCTGATCGGTATTGAACAGCATCTGATGAGTAACGCGCACGCCAGTGGTCGCATCATCGTTATTGACCACGACAGAGATTGAGCGTTCAGAAGATCCCTGAGCAATGGCGACAATGTTGATATTGGCGCGGGCCAGCGCGGCAAAGAATTTCGCCGAGATCCCACGTAAGGTGCGCATACCATCACCTACCACCGAGATAATGGCCAGCCGTTCCGTCACCGCCAACGGCTCCAGTAAGCCTTCTTTCAGTTCCAGGTAGAACTCTTCCTGCATTGCCCGTTCAGCTCGCACACAGTCGCTTTGCGGAACGCAGAAACTGATACTGTATTCGGAAGATGATTGCGTAATCAGCACCACGGAAATACGGGCGCGTGACATCGCTGCAAAGACGCGCGCCGCCATGCCAACCATCCCTTTCATCCCCGGGCCGGAAACGCTGAACATTGCCATGTTATTCAGATTGGAAATGCCCTTGACCGGTAATTCGTCTTCATCACGGCTGGCACCAATGAGCGTACCTGGTGCTTGAGGATTTCCGGTATTTTTAATCAGGCAAGGGATCTGAAACTGGGCGATGGGGGTAATTGTGCGGGGGTGAAGAACTTTAGCGCCGAAGTAGGAAAGCTCCATCGCTTCCTGGTAGGACATCGACTTCAACAACCTCGCATCGGGCACCTGACGCGGGTCGCAGGTATAAACACCGTCAACATCCGTCCAGATCTCGCAACAATCGGCGCGTAAACAGGCCGCCAGCACCGCAGCGGAGTAGTCGGAACCGTTGCGTCCAAGCACCACCAGCTCGCCTTTTTCATTACCGGCAGTGAAACCAGCCATCAGCACCATGTGGTCAGCCGGAATGCGGCTTGCCGCAATACGGCGGGTGGATTCAGCAATATCAACGGTAGATTCGAGGTAATGCCCCACTGCAAGCAGTTTTTCGACCGGATCGATAACGGTAACGTTGTGACCACGCGCTTCTAACACGCCGGCCATAATGGCGATCGACATTTTCTCGCCACGGCAAATCAGCGCAGCGTTGATGCTATCCGGGCACTGCCCCAACAAACTGATGCCATGCAGGACATGTTTTATTTGGGCAAATTCCTGGTCGACGAAAGTTTTCAATTGTGCCAGCGGAAATCCCGGCTGGGCGGCGGCGAGTCCCGTCAGAAGTTCGGCAAAAATACGTTCGGCATCGCTGATATTGGGTAAAGCATCCTGGCCGCTAATGGTTTTTTCAATCATCGCTACCAGATGGTTGGTAATTTTGGCGGGGGCAGAGAGGACGGTCGCCACCTGCCCCTGCCTGGCATTGCTTTCCAGAATATCGGCAACCCGCAGAAAACGTTCTGCATTTGCCACTGATGTACCGCCGAACTTCAACACTCGCATGGTTGTTACCTCGTTACCTTTGGTCGAAAAAAAAGCCCGCACTGTCAGGTGCGGGCTTTTTTCTGTGTTTCCTGTACGCGTCAGCCCGCACCGTTACCTGTGGTAATGGTGATGGTGGTGGTAATGGTGGTGCTAATGCGTTTCATGGATGTTGTGTACTCTGTAATTTTTATCTGTCTGTGCGCTATGCCTATATTGGTTAAAGTATTTAGTGACCTAAGTCAATAAAATTTTAATTTACTCACGGCAGGTAACCAGTTCAGAAGCTGCTATCAGACACTCTTTTTTTAATCCACACAGAGACATATTGCCCGTTGCAGTCAGAATGAAAAGCTGAAAATCACTTACTAAGGCGTTTTTTATTTGGTGATATTTTTTTCAATATCATGCAGCAAACGGTGCAACATTGCCGTGTCTCGTTGCTCTAAAAGCCCCAGGCGTTGTTGTAACCAGTCGACCAGTTTTATGTCATCTGCCACTGCCAGAGTCGTCAGCAATGTCATGGCTCGTTCGCGTAAAGCTTGCAGTTGATGTTGGTCTGCCGTTGTGTCACTTTTCGCCGGTTGTTGTATTAATGTTGCTAATTGATAGCAATAGACCATCACTGCCTGCCCCAGATTGAGCGAAGGATAATCCGCCACCATCGGCACACCAGTAAGAACGTCAGCCAACGCTAACTCTTCGTTAGTCAGCCCGGAATCTTCGCGACCAAACACCAGAGCGGCATGGCTCATCCATGAAGATTTTTCCTCTAACAGCGGCACCAGTTCTACTGGCGTAGCGTAGTAATGATATTTCGCCCGACTGCGCGCAGTGGTGGCAACAGTGAAATCGACATCGTGTAACGATTCAGCTAGTGTCGGGAAAACTTTAATATTATCAATAATATCACCAGATCCATGTGCGACCCAACGGGCGGCTGGCTCCAGGTGTGCCTGACTATCAACAATCCGCAGTTCGCTAAAACCCATCGTTTTCATTGCCCGCGCCGCTGCCCCAATATTTTCTGCTCTGGCGGGTGCAACCAGAATAATCGTTATACGCATATTGCCACTCTTCTTGACCAAATAACCGCGAACAGGGTGATCATTGTCAACTTATTACGCGTTGAGAATTTACAAATTCTTAACGTAAGTCGCAGGAAAAGCCCTTTGCTTAGCTTAAAAAAAGCTAAACTATTTCCTGACTGTACTAACGATTGAATTGTTAAAAAATGCTACATATCCTTCTGTTTACTTAGGATAATTTTATAAAAAATAAATCTCGATAATTGGATTCACCACGTTTATTAGTTGTATGAAGCAACTAGTTGGATTATTAAAATAATGTGACGAAAGCTAGCATTTAGATACGATCATTTCATCAAACTGTTAACGTGCTACAATTGAACTTGATATATGTCAACGAAGCGTAGTTTTATTGGGTGTCCTGCCCCTCTTAGCCTGTTATATTGCTGTTAAAATGGTTAGGATGACAGCCGTTTTTGACACTGTCGGGTCCTGAGGGAAAGTACCCACGACCAAGCTAATGATGTTGTTGACGTTGATGGAAAGTGCATCAAGAACGCAATTACGTACTTTAGTCATGTTACGCCGATCATGTTAATTTGCAGCATGCATCAGGCAGGTCAGGGACTTTTGTACTTCCTGTTTCGATTTAGTTGGCAATTTAGGTAGCAAACATGCAGACCCCGCACATTCTTATCGTTGAAGACGAGTTGGTAACACGCAACACGTTGAAAAGTATTTTCGAAGCGGAAGGCTATGATGTTTTCGAAGCGACAGATGGCGCGGAAATGCATCAGATCCTCTCTGAATATGACATCAACCTGGTGATCATGGATATCAATCTGCCGGGTAAAAACGGTCTTCTGTTAGCGCGTGAACTGCGCGAGCAGGCGAATGTTGCGTTGATGTTCCTGACTGGCCGTGACAACGAAGTCGATAAAATTCTCGGCCTCGAAATCGGTGCAGATGACTACATCACCAAACCGTTCAACCCGCGTGAACTGACTATTCGTGCACGCAACCTGCTGTCCCGTACCATGAATCTGGGTACTGTCAGCGAAGAACGTCGTAGCGTTGAAAGCTACAAGTTCAATGGTTGGGAACTGGACATCAACAGCCGTTCGTTGATCGGCCCTGATGGCGAGCAGTACAAGCTGCCGCGCAGCGAGTTCCGCGCCATGCTTCACTTCTGTGAAAACCCAGGCAAAATTCAGTCCCGTGCTGAACTGCTGAAGAAAATGACCGGCCGTGAGCTGAAACCGCACGACCGTACTGTAGACGTGACGATCCGCCGTATTCGTAAACATTTCGAATCTACGCCGGATACGCCGGAAATCATCGCCACCATTCACGGTGAAGGTTATCGCTTCTGCGGTGATCTGGAAGATTAATCGGCTTTACCACCGTCAAAAAAACGGCGCTTTTTAGCGCCGTTTTTATTTTTCAACCTTATTTCCAGATACGTAATTCATCGTCCGTTGTAACTTCTTTACTGGCTTTCATTTTCGGCAGTGAAAACGCATACCAGTCGATATTACGGGTCACAAACATCATGCCGGCCAGCGCCACCACCAGCACACTGGTTCCCAACAACAGCGCGCTATCGGCAGAGTTGAGCAGTCCCCACATCACACCATCCAGCAACAACAGCGCGAGGGTAAACAACATGCTATTACGCCAGCCTTTCAATACCGCCTGCAAATAAATACCGTTCATTAACGCCCCAATCAGACTGGCGATTATCCATGCCACAGTAAAACCGGTATGTTCAGAAAGCGCCAGCAAGAGCAAATAAAACATCACCAATGACAGCCCCACCAGCAAATATTGCATTGGGTGTAAACGTTGCGCGGTGAGCGTTTCAAAAACAAAGAATGCCATAAAAGTCAGCGCAATCAGCAGAATGGCGTACTTAGTCGCCCGGTCCGTTAATTGGTATTGATCGGCTGGCGTCGTCACTGCGACGCTAAACGCGGGGAAGTTTTCCCAGCCGGTATCATTGCCTGAAGCAAAACGCTCACCGAGATTATTAGCAAACCAGCTACTTTGCCATTGCGCTTGAAAACCTGACTCGCTAACTTCCCGTTTGGCTGGTAGAAAATCACCTAAAAAACTGGGATGCGGCCAGTTGCTGGTTAAGGTCATTTCGCTATTACGCCCGCCAGGCACCACAGAAAGATCGCCGGTACCGCTTAAATTCAGCGCCACATTCAGCTTCAGGTTCTGCTTGCGCCAGTCCCCTTCGGGTAAAGGGATATGCACGCCCTGCCCGCCTTGCTCTAACCCGGTGCCGGGTTCAATGGTCAGCGCCGTACCGTTAACTTCAGGCGCTTTCACCACACCAATACCACGCGCATCCCCGACGCTAATCACAATAAATGGCTTGCCTAAGGTGATATTTGGCGCGTCGAGTTCGCTAAGACGCGAAACATCGAAATCGGCTTTTAGCGTTAAATCACTGTGCCAGACCTGACCGGTATAGATGCCTATCTTGCGTTCTTCCACATTCTGATTGCCATCAACCATCAATGACTCAGGTAACCAAAAATGAATAAAACTTCGTTTCCGCTCCACGGTTTTATCGTCTTCCTGCACCGTATAAAGCTCGGTCACAGGAATAGCGATGAGCGGCCCAACGAGTTTTTGCGGCCCGCTGGTACTTTGGCGAATCACATCTTCCACATCGCTACGGTAATCGGCACGTTCGACAATCACCTGCCGAATCAGCATTATCGGAATCAACAACAGCAATACTGCACCAAACAAGGTGGTCATTTTCCAGAACAGGGGGGATTTCAACATAGTCTTCTCCTTTGCAATGGCAGCAGGATACGAAGGCTATGTGGGAAGAATTTGAAGCTATGTGAAGTGACGGTGAAGTCGAAGCGAGGCCAGCACGCCACCTTCCTGCACGTTGCGCAGCGTGACTTCGCCGTTAAACAAACGGGCGACCTCACTGACAAACGCCAACCCCAGACCGCTGCTTTTTTGCCCATTTGCACGCGGCAAAGAGTAAAAGCGTTCAAAAATACGTGACAGCGCGTAGTCAGGAATCCCACTACCGGTATCCAGCACCTTAAGGGTGACGTATTCCTGATCCACTTCGGCGCTTAGCGTTATGCGACCGCTCTCGGGAGTAAAATCGATGGCGTTATCCAGTAAATTCCCCAGCGCCTGCTCCAGTAACGCCGGTTCAGCAGCAACGTTAACCTCAGTAGGCATAACATGCAAAGTGATGTTTTTTTCTGCCAACTGCACGGTGCGCGCTTCGCTGACGCGGCGAAATAATGCCGCCACATCAACAGCAGTCAGAACGACTTCCTGACGATTCTCCAGTCTTGCCTGGCGTAGTAACGTTTCCACCAGTGCCTGCATTCGCGCATTTTGCGTCAGAATGTTGTCGGTAAAACGAGCCACCACTTCCGGCGGCGGACCTTCGCGTAAAATTTCCGCCGCGCCACGAATCGCCGCCAGTGGGCTTTTTAGCTCATGAGTTAACGCATAAACATACTGCTCAATATAGTTTTTCCCTTCCAGCTTCACGCGCATACTTTCCAGCGCCTGCGCGAGTTTACGCAACTCGCTACTACCGAGATCGGGGAGAGGAACGGGCTTATTGTCAGTGACGGAATCAGCATAGCGAGTGAGCCGGGCAATAGAGCGGTTGATCCACCAAACCATGCCTGCGCCAATCACCAGTGCAATCCCCAACAAAATGGCGCTGGCCCATAAAATTCGCCGCTCGCTACGCTTAATGACCGGAGCCATCGCCGCGTTCGGTTTGCCTACGCTCAAAACGCCAATAAGCCGCGAGCCGTCCATAATCGGCGCGGCAACATACATCACAGAACTTTCGGGATCGGCAGGATTTTGCAACGTGCTGCGCGCACCATACTGACCACGCAACGTTAGCCAGACGTCATTCCAGCGCGAATAATCCTGTCCAACGGCTTTATTTGCCGAATCGAACAATACTTTGCCCTGCGCATCGGTCATATAGACATGATATTCGTTGCGCACTTTGTTAATGCCACCGATATTGGCGCGAAACGGGCGATGTTGTAGCTGATTAAACGCCTGCGCCAGTTGCCCATGCGTTGGGTCCCCAGAGAGCAAATCGGGACGCGCCAGCTCCGCCAGCAACGTTGCGGTGTCGATTAACGTCCCCTCGGTTGCTCTTCGCACGCCCGGTTTAACTTCTTTGACAAAAATAGCCAGAACGAACCAGGCCGCCACCGCCACCAGTAAAAAATAGCCCAGCAACAACCGCATGCCGATACGCATTACAGGCCCCTCAGGCTATATCCCATGCCGCGATGAGTATTAATCGGTGAAAGATCGGGGTTGATGGCGCGCAGCTTGGCACGCAGCGTTTTAATGTGGGTATCGACGGTGCGATCGTAGGTGTCCTGCGCATCTTCCCACACGCTATCCATTAGTTGCTGGCGGGACCAGACGCGGCCCGGCGACTTGAGTAACGTCTTCAGCAATAAAAACTCATACCGCGTCAGCGTTAATGGCGTGTCAAACCAGCTGATCTGCGCCGCAGGTTCATTCAATTCAAAATGACCAATACGGATAACGGGAGACGGCGTCGAGAACTTCTTCACCCGACGCAGTAAGGTGCGCACTCTGGCGCACACTTCGCGAGGTGAAAACGGTTTAGCCACGTAGTCGTCAGCGCCAATTTCCAGCCCAAGCAGGCGATCGACCTCTTCACTTCGGGCCGTCAGGAACAGTACAGGTAACGCCGGATGGAGCGCCAGTAACTGGCGGCACAATTCAAAGCCGCTGATATCAGGCAAACCAACATCGAGAATCATGACATCGGGAACCTGCTGGCGAGCTTTATCCAGCACAGGCAAGCCTCGCTCAAAGACCTCGACGTCAAAACCTTCCTGTTGCAACATGTAGACCAGCGTATCGGCTATCCCTTGCTCGTCTTCGACTAACCAGACCGTTTCCCGTTGCATAAATCGCCTCTGTTATTGCCGCCACGGCATGACAGGAACCGCGCTAATCGCGTTTTTCGGCGAACCTTCTACAACTTTGTCGGAGTAAGCCAGATAAGCGAGCGCGTTGCGTTTAGCGTCATAAAAGCGCACGACCTGTAACGACTTAAAGACCAGGGACGTGCGTTTTTTGAATACTACCTCGCCCTGAGCTTTGCCGTTTTTAATACGATCCGATAGTTCAATCGGCCCGACTTGTTGACAAGAAATGGCCGCATCGGAGGTATCTTCTGCCAGGCCCAATCCCCCTTTAATACCACCGGTTTTCGCCCGGCTCACATAACAGGTGACATTTTTCACATCGGGATCGTCAAAGGCTTCAACAACAATTTTGTGATCCGGGCCGATCATTTTAAATACGGTGTCGACCGAACCAATCTCTTCTGCATGAGCCAATGGCCCCAGCATTATCAGGCTTAAAGACAGGATTAAATGCTTGTATTTCATATCGTTACCATTTTTATCTATTACACGAGCAATTAGTTCGTCACGGTAAATAACATATTGATTAAGAACAAAATCTCAATACTTTTATTTCCGTCAAGACCTAAAACATACTCGACTAAGAAAAAAACACTGAATGCTAAAACAGCAAAAAATGCTATTATCCAATTACCTGATGTCAGGTGCTCGTTGTTGAAAGGATGAGGATATTTTATGGATCAGGCCGGCATTATTCGCGACCTTTTAATCTGGCTGGAAGGTCATCTGGATCATCCCCTGTCGCTCGACAATGTAGCGGCGAAAGCAGGTTATTCCAAGTGGCACTTACAGAGAATGTTTAAAGATGTCACTGGCCATGCTATTGGCGCGTATATTCGTGCTCGTCGTTTGTCGAAATCGGCGGTCGCACTACGCCTGACTGCGCGTCCGATTCTGGACATCGCGCTGCAATACCGCTTCGACTCTCAACAGACATTTACCCGCGCTTTCAAGAAGCAGTTTGCCCAGACTCCTGCACTTTACCGCCGTTCTCCTGAATGGAGCGCCTTTGGTATTCGCCCGCCGCTACGTCTGGGTGAATTCACTATGCCAGAGCACAAATTTGTCACTCTGGAAGATACGCCGCTGATTGGTGTTACCCAGAGCTACTCCTGTTCGCTGGAGCAAATCTCTGATTTCCGCCATGAAATGCGCTACCAGTTCTGGCACGATTTTCTCGGCAACTCGCCAACCATTCCACCAGTGCTTTACGGTTTGAACGAAACACGTCCGAGCCAGGATAAAGACGACGAACAAGAGGTGTTCTACACCACCGCGTTAGCTCAGGATCAGGCAGATGGCTATGTACTGACTGGGCATCCGGTGATGTTGCAGGGCGGCGAATATGTGATGTTTACCTATGAAGGTCTGGGAACCGGCGTGCAGGAGTTTATCCTGACGGTATACGGAACGTGCATGCCAATGCTTAACCTGACGCGCCGTAAAGGTCAGGATATTGAGCGATACTACCCGGCAGAAGATGCCAAAGCGGGAGATCGCCCAATTAATCTGCGCTGTGAACTGCTGATTCCGATCCGTCGTTAACGCTGCAGCTCATCTAATGCAGGGGCGTCCAGATGCGAGATGTCCCCTGCGGTTTCAACCACCCAGCCAGACGCCAGCCACAAGCTTTCCTGATAATCCACGCGCGAAATAGAACAGTTACGCAGACGTAAGCGGCGCTCTGCCCATGCTGGTAATCCGAGAATCGTACTCACCAGGCATCCCAGTGCAATACCATGGCTCACCAGTAGCGGTCGGCTTCCCTGCGGTAAGTCCCGGCAAGATTCCAGTGCCGCATTAACGCGATCGCTGAGCTCCTGCATTGACTCACCTTCAGGAATACGCCCGTCAACGGTGCCATTGACCAGTTGCCGACGCCAGTTCTCTTCTTCTTCGGTGAGTGAATCGATATTTCTTGTTTCCAGTACACCCATATTTAATTCACGCAGGCGAGAATCAAAGATGATGTCACAACCGCAGGCCTGGGCGATGATTTCCGCCGTGCGCCGGGTGCGTCCTAAATCGCTACTGATGATATGCGTAATGCCAAGCTCTTTGGCACGGGTTGCCACCTGCATCGCCTGTTGCTCACCTTTGGCGGTCAGCGGGCTGTCAGACTGGCCCTGAATACGTCGCTCGGCGTTCCACTGCGTTTCACCGTGGCGGACTAGGTATACCTGTAACATGCTTTTTTTCCGTATACTGCTGTAACGTTAATTTTCTGAGTAATGCTGATTATGCACCAAGTTGTCTGTGCGACCACCAATCCCGCTAAAATTCAGGCCATTCTGCAGGCATTTCACGAGATCTTCGGCGAAGGATCCTGCCATATTGCATCCGTTGCCGTCGAGAGCGGTGTACCGGAACAGCCCTTTGGCAGTGAGGAAACGCGCGCTGGCGCACGAAATAGGGTAGCCAATGCCCGCCGTTTACTTCCTGAGGCTGATTTTTGGGTGGCGATTGAAGCTGGCATCGATGGTGACAGCACTTTCAGTTGGGTGGTGATAGAAAACGCCAGCCAGCGCGGCGAGGCGCGTTCGGCTACTTTGCCGTTGCCTGCGGTGATTCTGGAAAAAGTGCGTGAAGGTGAGGTGCTTGGTCCCGTGATGTCGCGTTATACCGGTATTGATGAGATTGGTCGTAAGGAAGGGGCGATCGGCGTGTTTACCGCCGGGAAACTCACTCGCACCAGCGTCTATCACCAGGCGGTGATCCTGGCGCTGAGTCCGTTTCATAATGCCGTGTATCAGCCATTGCAGGCCTGATTAGGCGTTCACGCCGCATCCGGCATTCGGTGCACGATGCCTGATGCGCCATGTCCTATCAGGCCTACAAAATCAATCGCTTTTCAGCAACACGTCTTCCAGCCACTGGCGCAGCTCGACGGGCGCGGCTTTCAGACTATTAGATCCACGCGTAATCGTCGCGATGCCCGCGCCGAGTTCATTTTTTAACTCACGCTGGCTCATTTCGCCGCGCAACAGCTCTTCGACAATACGCACGCGAGTCCCCAACGCTTCGCGCTCATCTGGCGTCAGCATCAGGTTTAACAACGGTAAATGGAGATCGTTTTGGTAGGCATTCTTAAGCAGGTCGACAAAACGTAACCACTCCTGGTGACGCTGTTCTGCCATCGCTGCTGAATAGGGTGATTGTTGGGCCATAGTATGTCGCCATTGTTAGCGGGGGAAGCAAAATGCCTCCCCCGGTTGTACTCGCTAAAGAGTACGATAGCATATCATAAACGTGTGGATCAGTAACGACGTCCCCATTCCGTGGCGCTCATCAACGTCGGTTTATCCCCCATGAAATAGCGGTAGTAAGCGTCATAAGCCAGCACGTTTTTCACATAACCGCGCGTCTCGGAGAATGGAATACTCTCGACAAATGCCACTGCGTCGATACGCCCTGCGCTGTTGCCAAGCCAGGTTCGCACCCGCCCTGGTCCGGCGTTATAAGCTGCTGAGGAGAAAATACGGTTATTGCCAAACTGCTGATAAACATATTGCAGGTAACTGGTGCCAATGTTGATGTTTGTTTCCGGATCCAGCAATTGCCCAGGGCTGCTATAACCGGGAATAGAGAACATCTTCACCGTATGGGTCGCGGTACCAGGCATAATCTGCATCAGGCCGCTGGCCCCTACCGGTGATTTCACTTTCGGATTCCAGGCACTCTCCTGACGGGCAATCGCCATCGCATAGCTTTGCGGGATCTCCTTACCACTGGTGTAGCGTTTGAAAAGATCGTTGTAAGCCAGCGGGAATCGCTCTTCCAGATGATCCCACAGCTTCCCGGCGATCGTTGCCTGAACGCTAAGATCCCACCATTGGTTATTGAAAGCATACCGAGCCAGTTGAGCCTGCTCTGTTTTTGACTTGCTCTTCACCAGATTGGCCCACTCGCTACGCGCGGTGTTATCGAGATTCCAGTACATCAACTCGCGCACGCGCGCCATCTCCGGCCCCTGAGTCAGGGCGCTGTCAACATTCTGCGGCGCTTTATCAATCTTCAGCTCATACTCTTCGCCGATGCGTTGTGCAGCAACCATCGGGTAGAAACCACGCTGTTGCATGAGTTGATGCAAAATCTCTTTTGCTTCAGCTTCACGTCCGCGTTCCAGCAATAAATCCGCCTGCCAGTAACGCCATTCATCTTTCTCTTTCGCTTCCATAGGCAGACGCGCCAGCCAGGTATTCAGGCCGCGACGATCGCCGGTGCCAAGCGCCATTCGCACACGGCGTTCAATAAGCGAAGTAGATTGCGAACGCATAATCGCGTCATCGCGCCATTTCGCCTGCTCGTCGGTGACATCGTTGCCCATCAAACGCCATGCGACAATATCGCGCAGCTCCTGAATCTGATCTTCATTAAGCTGCTGTGCCTGAGCAAGCGACGGGATCATCAGCCGTGCATTTTCAGCATCCTGCCGCGCCACACTGGCAAACGCCACCGCCGCCATTTGACGGGTAAAATCGGTCGCGCCGGTTGTACGCGCGAAGGTCAGTACCGTATTAGGGTTGTTCGCCAGTGAAATGATTGCCGAAGCGATAGTCTGGTAATCGGCAGGCATCTGCCCTGCCAGCACTGTTACCAGGCCGGTGTTACCCGCTTTCATCGCCAGACGGATACGCTCTAAATACGCCAGCGGATCTTGTTTACCTGACGCACGCCAGACGCTAAATAACTTGTCACAGGCGTTAGGCTGGCTCTTGCCGGTTAGCCACAGCTCTTTCGCCCCTTGCCAGGCTTCTTCACTCTGCCCGGTGTTCCATTTCGCATAGTAGTAATTACATTGCGCTTCGGTAGTTCCGGGCTTTTCCGGGCTAAAGGCTAACAAGCCACGCCAGTCTTCACGCCGCGCCAGTTCATTGACGAAACGAGATTGCAGCGTGCGAGCGGGAGGAAGCGTGGGGTTAGCGCGAACAAAGTTAGTGACCGTCACCGCCGGTTGATTCATCAGGTCATCAGTGATCTGGCGGTATTCCAGGTAGGGATAAAGTGGGTAATCTTTCAGTCCAGGCATCATTTGTTCGACCACATCCATTTGTCGATTATCCCAGGCCTGCTTGATTTGCGCGTAACGACTACGCTGCTCATCCAGTGAGTCGGCTCGCGCCACGCTGCTGACCGTCAGCAGACAGACACCGACAGCCAACAGCCGCCAGGTAACGTGTTTGGCTTTTTCCACAAGCGCATCCTCTAAGTGTCAATACATCAATGCAGCGTCATGCCGCGTAATAGATTTATGCTAACCAGTCATTGCCGTTTACGCCACGTTACGGACACTTTTTTACTTTTACGGGGTGATCGACTGGCTGGGATTAGACAGGGAAACAGGCTACACTTCGCCTTTGAAAACTCATCATCACGATAAACATAGAGGCGAAGTCCAACGTGGCTCAATTCGTTTATACCATGCATCGTGTCGGCAAAGTTGTTCCGCCGAAACGTCATATTTTGAAAAACATCTCTCTGAGTTTCTTCCCTGGGGCAAAAATTGGTGTCCTGGGTCTGAACGGCGCGGGTAAGTCCACCCTGCTGCGCATTATGGCGGGCATTGATAAAGACATCGAAGGTGAAGCACGTCCGCAGCCAGACATCAAGATTGGTTATCTGCCGCAGGAACCGCAGCTGAACCCGGAACACACCGTTCGTGAGTCCATTGAAGAAGCGGTTTCTGAAGTGGTTAACGCCCTGAAACGCCTGGATGAAGTGTATGCGCTGTATGCCGATCCGGATGCCGATTTTGACAAGCTGGCCGCTGAACAAGGCCGTCTGGAAGAGATCATTCAGGCTCACGACGGTCACAACCTGAACGTTCAGCTGGAGCGTGCGGCGGATGCGCTGCGTCTGCCGGACTGGGACGCGAAAATCGCTAACCTTTCCGGTGGTGAGCGTCGTCGCGTGGCGTTGTGCCGCCTGCTGCTGGAAAAACCAGACATGCTGCTGCTCGACGAACCGACCAACCACCTGGATGCGGAATCCGTAGCGTGGCTGGAACGCTTCCTGCACGACTTCGAAGGCACCGTGGTGGCGATTACCCACGACCGTTACTTCCTCGATAACGTTGCGGGCTGGATCCTCGAACTTGACCGCGGTGAAGGTATTCCGTGGGAAGGTAACTACTCCTCCTGGCTGGAGCAGAAAGATCAGCGTCTGGCGCAGGAAGCTTCACAAGAAGCGGCGCGTCGTAAGTCGATCGAGAAAGAGCTGGAGTGGGTACGTCAGGGAACTAAAGGCCGTCAGTCAAAAGGTAAAGCACGTCTGGCGCGCTTTGAAGAACTCAACAGCACCGAATATCAGAAACGTAACGAAACCAACGAACTGTTTATTCCACCTGGACCGCGTCTGGGCGATAAAGTGCTGGAAGTCAGCAACCTGCGTAAATCCTATGGTGATCGTCTGCTGATTGACTCCCTGAGCTTCTCGATCCCGAAAGGAGCGATCGTCGGGATCATCGGTCCGAACGGTGCGGGTAAATCGACGCTGTTCCGTATGATCTCTGGTCAGGAACAGCCGGACAGCGGCACCATCACTTTGGGTGAAACGGTGAAACTGGCGTCGGTTGATCAGTTCCGTGACTCAATGGATAACAGCAAAACCGTTTGGGAAGAAGTTTCCGGCGGGCTGGATATCATGAAGATCGGCAACACCGAGATGCCAAGCCGCGCCTACGTTGGCCGCTTTAACTTTAAAGGGGTTGATCAGGGTAAACGCGTTGGCGAACTCTCCGGCGGTGAGCGCGGTCGTCTGCATCTGGCGAAGCTGCTGCAGGTTGGCGGCAACATGCTGCTGCTCGACGAACCAACCAACGACCTGGATATCGAAACCCTGCGCGCACTGGAAAACGCCCTGCTGGAGTTCCCGGGCTGCGCGATGGTTATCTCGCACGACCGTTGGTTCCTCGACCGTATCGCCACCCACATTCTGGATTACCAGGATGAAGGTAAAGTTGAGTTCTTCGAAGGTAACTTTACCGAGTACGAAGAGTACAAGAAACGCACGCTGGGCGCAGACGCGCTGGAGCCGAAGCGTATCAAGTACAAGCGTATTGCGAAGTAATGCGTAAAATGCCGGATGCGGCGCACCAGCATCGCATCCGGTATTAGTTAAATGATTAATGGGAAGCAAGTTCCCGGAAAAAGGCAGGATTTTCTTTAATTGTGGCAAGTACTTTTGCAGCCAATCCCGTAGGATTTCTTCGCTTCGATTCCCAGCTTTTAATGGTATCCACACTGGTTCCCAGAGCTTTTGCCATCTCACTTTGAGAAACGTTGAGTTGCTCACGAATAGCTTTAACATCCGCAATTTCGTAGCGGGTCACCCGTGCAGGTTCTTTTAAACCTTGTTTAATCTCGACAGCCTCTTCCAGAGAGGTTTTCAACTCATCAAAAAAACTCATTTTATATCTCGCCTTTGAGCAGTTTCGTCAACTTCTTTAGTTGAGCTTTTTCCGTATCTGTCAGACTATCTTTGGCATTTATCGGATAGGCCATAATCAAATAAATAATCTCTTCCGTCGCCAGAAAGTAAATTATTCTGACACTGCCACTTTTTCCCTGTGAACCCGCAGCCATTCGGACTTTACGCAATCCACCAGTCTGCTGAATGAGATCACCTTTATCGGGAGTTCCGATGAGTTCTTTTTGTAATTCCTTTAATTCATCATCGGTTGCAATCTGCTTGATCTGACGCGTAAACATTGGCGTCTCTATAAATATTATCGCCTTACCCATTCCCCCTCCCTGGCAGGTACATTGTACACCTAAATGGAGTACTAAGTACACTTTTAAATCAGTAATCCCACTCAACATCTTATAAAGATGATTATCTTTGCTCCCCCATCATCTCCCGCACCAGCTCCACGCAGCGCAGGAAACGGCTGTCGTAATCGTCCTCTTCAACCCGCACGAATTCGATATTGTTCTCTTCCAACATCTCCACCAGCAAGTTCTGGAACTCTTTGCGATCCACCGAACTGCCGAGGCTGCGTAAACCATCCGCCACCCACGGCGTGTTGTTCTCCAGCAGGATCACCAGATCGAAACGGTATTCATCAATCAACGCCTGCACGAACGGATGCTCACGCCCTTCGTACTTTTTGCAGAACGCCTGGGTAGTGACAAAATCGGTGTCGATAAACGCCACTTTATTGGCATATTTCACTGCAAAATCAATATATTGCGCGTGTCCCAGCGCGATTTTATCGTAGTCGGAATACTGCAACGCAATCTCATCACCGCCAAGGTGTGAAAAGACATAATCGCGACCATATTCCCATGCACTGGTAGTGTTGAAGATATTGGCAAGTTTGTTTACCAGGGTGGATTTACCGCTCGACTCGCCGCCAAGGATCGCCACGGTACGCACAAAGAACGGCTTAACTTCCGTAGGAATATATTCCCAGTAGCGGAACGGGTTTTCGCGGATCTGCGCACCGCTGATACTCATAAAGGTACGCTTCGGATCGATCAACACCGTCTCGATCCCCAGATGTTCCATATACTGCGGCGCATCGGCTTCTTCTGAGGTGTAGATAAGATCCGGCTGAATGCCTTTTTCGGCCATAAACTTTTTGATGCCGTTGCTCCACACATCCCAGCCGTGTGGATACGGTTCCATGCCCTCTTCGTTAAAAGCATGAATGCGGATATTTTTTTGATACTTAAAGGTCTGCAATAACCAGCGCAGACGATCCGGCACGGTTGGCTGCTGCGACATGGCGCTGTCTTCGAACAATGCGCGGTCGCGGGTATCGTCAAAACCCATAATGATATGCAGCTCGTCAACCTGGCTACAGGCGCGCTGGATAAGGTAGATATGTCCAGTATGCAGCGGGTAAAACTTACCGAATACGACACCGATCGTTTTCTTCTGCCGGGGAAATTCAAGTCCCAAATAACGGTGCAATGCCTCCAGCTTTTGTGCGCTGGGGCTTTTGATTTTGGCATTCAGTAACTGGCTTAAATACCCTTTGGTCATACCGCTGGCATCAGCTACCTGCTGTAGCGTGCAGCCCTGTTGCTTGATGGCAGTTTTCAGGTAATCAAATGACGACATATCTCCCTCCGTATCTCTCATTATAAGTCGTCGAACACGCTAAGCGCGTCGGAGAGTTTTTTAACGCCAAAAATCTGCATCCCTTCCGGCGCTTTTTTCGGCACGTTAGCTGCCGGAACAATTGCCCGGCGAAAACCGTGTTTCGCCGCTTCTGAGATTCGTTCCTGGCCGCTGGGCACCGGGCGGATCTCCCCTGCCAGCCCGACTTCACCAAACACCACCAGATCCTGCGGTAGCGGTCTGTCACGCAGGCTGGAAACCATCGCCAGCAGTAACGCTAAATCGACACTGGTTTCCGTCACCTTCACGCCACCGACCACGTTAACAAACACATCCTGATCGGCCATTTGTAGACCACCGTGACGGTGAAGCACCGCCAGCAGGATTGCCAGACGGTTTTGCTCCAGCCCGACTGCCACGCGGCGTGGATTCGCCATCATCGAGTGATCGACGAGCGCCTGAATCTCCACCAGCAGCGGACGCGTTCCTTCCCACACTACCATCACTGAGCTACCGGAGGTCACTTCATCGCCGCGACTTAAGAAAATTGCCGAAGGGTTGCTGACTTCACGCAGCCCCTGCTCGGTCATTGCGAAGACACCCAGCTCATTCACCGCGCCGAAGCGGTTTTTATGGCTGCGTAAGGTGCGAAAACGTGAGTCGGCATCACCATCCAAAAGCACCGAACAGTCGATACAGTGTTCCAGCACTTTAGGGCCAGCCAGCGAGCCATCTTTGGTTACGTGCCCGACCATGACAATCGCCACACCGCGCGTTTTGGCGAAGCGCGTCAGATAAGCCGCCGTTTCACGCACCTGCGCCACGCTGCCAGGTGATGATTGTACATCCGCCATATGCATCACCTGGATGGAGTCAATTACCATCAGCTTCGGTTGCTCTTCTTCGGCAATCAGGCAGATCTGCTCGATGCTGGTTTCCGACAGCATATTAAGATTGTCAGTCGGCAGGCCAAGGCGATGAGCGCGCATTGCCACCTGTTGCAGCGACTCTTCGCCGGTGACATACAGCGTTTTCATCTGCTGCGCCAGTTTGCACAGCGTTTGCAGCAACAGCGTGGATTTCCCCGCACCAGGGTTACCGCCAATCAGAATGGCGCTTCCCGGCACCACGCCGCCGCCTAATACGCGGTCGAACTCTTTAAATCCGGTGGAAAAACGCGGCAGCTCTTCAAGGCTGATGTCGGAAAGTTTCTGGACTTTTGCCACTCCGGCGCTACCGGCATAGCCACTGAGACGCTCGTTACGCGCCACCGTTGGCGACGCTGCAAGACGCACCTCGGTGATGGTGTTCCAGGCATGACAGGCACTGCACTGCCCCTGCCAGCGCGGATAATCGGCCCCGCATTCATTACAAACAAAGGCGCGTTTTGGAGCTTTTGCCACGATGTACCTCGTTAATGCTGTGCCGCCCGCAGGATGACGGGCGGGCAATTACTTCTGATTCAGGCTGCCAGAGAGGATGCAGAATACCCCCATCAGGTCAGCGTGACGGATGGTGACTTCCGTCTTTTCATTCACTTTTGGCTTGGCATGGTAGGCAATCCCCAGCCCTGCCGCTTTGATCATCGGCAGGTCATTGGCTCCATCGCCAATCGCCACGGTCTGCGCCAGCGGGATTTCATACTCCTGCGCGAGGCGGGTCAGGGTTTTCGCTTTATATTGCGCGTCAACGATGTCGCCGATCACATTGCCGGTAAATTTACCGTCCATGATCTCCAGTTCATTGGCTACCACGGCTGTCAGGCGCAGCTTGTCGCGCAGGTATTCAGCAAAGAAAGTAAAGCCGCCGGAGGCAATCGCCACTTTCCAGCCCAGCGTTTCCAGCTTGAGTACCAGCTGCGTTAAGCCTGGCATCAGCGGCAGATTTTCACGCACCTGTTGCAGAATATTGGCGTCAGCGCCTTTCAGCGTCGCCACGCGGCTGCGCAGGCTGGCGGTAAAATCGAGTTCGCCGCGCATCGCCCGTTCGGTTACCTCCGCCACCCTCTCGCCCGTTCCGGCCAGTTTGGCAATTTCATCAATACATTCAATCTGGATGGCGGTGGAATCCATGTCCATCACCAGCAACCCCGGCGTGCGCAGGTGTGGGATTTTCCCCAGCGGCGCGACATCCAGTTGCGCTTCATGGGCCAGGCGCGTAGCCCGCGCAGTGAGTGAACCTGCCAGACGAATCACCTGATAATCTTCCACGCACCAGGCGGCAACAATCACCATAGCCGCGCCCAGTTTGCTCTGGTATTGGGTCAGACGTTGTTTATCCAGCCCACGACCATACAGCAGCCAGCCGCTACGACCTGCGTGGTAATCCAGTGGCATCACTTCATCACCACTTAATGAAAGAGGCAGACCAGGCCATAAAGAGACATCTTCAGGCAGGTCGCACCAGGTAATGTTAGGCATTAAGGCTCCTGTAAAATCGTTCGAAGCAGGGAAAATAACGCATGAGGCTACCTTGTATCCATTGCTTCTGGCAACATTAAGTCTCAAATTTTCAAAGGGTGGAAGATGGCTCGCACAAAACTGAAATTCCGGCTGCATCGGGCAGTGATTGTCCTGTTCTGTCTTGCCTTGTTAGTGGCGCTGATGCAGGGGGCGTCATGGTTTAGTCAAAACCACCAGCGACAGCGTAATCCGCAACTGGAAGAACTGGCCCGCACCCTGGCGCGGCAGGTGACGCTAAACGTTGCACCGCTGATGCGTACCGACTCACCGGATGAAAAACGCATTCAGGCGATCCTCGATCAGTTAACGGATGAAAGCCGCATTCTCGACGCAGGCGTATATGATGAGCAAGGCGATCTTATCGCCCGTTCTGGCGAAAGCGTCGACGTGCGCGACCGGCTGGCGCTCGACGGCAAAAAAGCGGGCGGCTATTTTAACCAGCAGATTGTCGAACCCATTGCGGGTAAAAACGGACCGCTCGGCTATCTGCGCCTGACGCTCGACACCCATACGCTCGCCACCGAAGCCCAACAGGTGGATAACACCACTAACATTTTACGCCTGATGTTGCTGCTCTCGCTGGCAATCGGCGTAGTGCTGACCCGCACGCTGCTACAGGGTAAACGCACCCGCTGGCAGCAATCGCCCTTCCTGTTAACCGCCAGTAAACCGGTGCCGGAAGAGGAAGAAAGCGAGAAAAAAGAGTGACCCATTACTACAAGAAAGGAAATCGTTATGTCCACATTACGCCTGCTCATCTCTGACTCTTACGACCCGTGGTTTAACCTGGCGGTAGAGGAGTGTATTTTTCGCCAGATGCCGGCTACGCAGCGCGTTCTGTTTCTCTGGCGCAATGCCGACACGGTAGTGATTGGTCGCGCGCAGAACCCGTGGAAAGAGTGTAATACCCGGCGGATGGAAGAAGATAACGTCCGCCTGGCGCGGCGCAGTAGCGGTGGCGGCGCAGTGTTCCACGATCTCGGCAATACCTGTTTTACCTTTATGGCTGGCAAGCCGGAGTACGATAAAACCATCTCCACGTCGATTGTGCTCAATGCGCTGAACGCGCTCGGCGTCAGCGCCGAAGCTTCCGGGCGTAACGATCTGGTGGTGAAAACCGCCGAAGGCGATCGCAAAGTCTCAGGCTCGGCCTATCGCGAAACCAAAGATCGTGGCTTCCACCACGGCACTTTGCTGCTCAATTCCGACCTTAGCCGCCTGGCAAACTATCTCAATCCGGATAAAAAGAAACTGGCGGCGAAAGGCATTACCTCAGTGCGTTCCCGCGTGACCAATCTGACCGAATTGCTACCGGGGATCACCCATGAGCAGGTTTGCGAGGCCATAACCGAGGCCTTTTTCGCCCATTATGGCGAGCGCGTGGAAGCGGAAATCATCTCCCCGGACAAAACGCCAGACTTGCCAAACTTCGCCGAAACCTTTGCCCGCCAGAGTAGCTGGGAATGGAACTTCGGTCAGGCTCCGGCATTCTCGCATCTGCTGGATGAACGCTTTACCTGGGGCGGCGTGGAACTGCATTTCGACGTTGAAAAAGGCCATATCACCCGCGCCCAGGTGTTTACCGACAGTCTCAACCCCGCGCCGCTGGAAGCCCTCGCCGGGCGACTGCAAGGCTGTCTGTACCGCGCGGATATGCTGCAACAGGAGTGCGAAGCGCTGCTGGTTGACTTCCCGGAACAGGAAAAAGAGCTACGGGAGTTGTCAGCGTGGATGGCAGGGGCGGTAAGGTAACTCGCTGATTAAAATATCCAGGGAAGGAAATATGATCGATCTGGAAAACCAGGAACGGGAGATTATCAATTTAATGTTCAGCCAGGGTATATCCTGGCTAACCGCCGTGCGTATCAGGCATAAAATATCACTTGCTGAAGTAAGTAAAATGTTAGGTATCTCCATTAATTCTCTAAAACAGATCGAAAAGACGGAACGGCTTAGTTCAAACATCAAAAGCAAAATGGCAGGAATTTATGGTTGTCCACCAGAGTTGCTGATATGCCCTTCCTGGATGACTGCTGAACATAAATGAATAGATTCGTGAATAGATACTTGAATGGATTTTATTTTCTATCCATATGAAAAATAATAGTAAATCTATAAATCAGTTGCTATTGATGAATAAATACTAAAAAGCCGGAGCAGTCTCCCACTCCGGCTTCACACGACAATCGCCTTTCAGCAAAACACAATTACTCTTTATCGCCCAGCAGAACGGATTCCAGCGCGATTTTGATCATGTCGTTGAAGGTGGTCTGACGCTCAGCGGCAGTGGTCTGCTCGTGAGTGCGGATGTGGTCAGACACGGTGCAGATGGTCAGGGCTTTCGCGCCAAATTCTGCAGCGACGCCGTAGATACCAGCCGCTTCCATTTCCACGCCGAGGATGCCGTATTTTTCCATCACGTCGAACATTTCGCCGTCCGGAGAGTAGAACAGGTCAGCGGAGAACAGGTTACCAACGCGAGCATCAACGCCCAGTGCTTTTGCCGCGTCTACCGCGTTACGCACCATGTCGAAGTCAGCGATAGCGGCAAAGTCATGGTCTTTAAAACGGATGCGGTTAACTTTGGAATCGGTGCAGGCACCCATACCGATAACGACGTCGCGCAGTTTTACGTGCGGCAGAACAGCGCCACAGGAACCAACGCGGATAATTTTCTTCACGCCGAAATCAGTGATCAGTTCTTTGGTGTAGATGGAGCAGGACGGGATACCCATACCGTGGCCCATTACGGAAATTTTGCGGCCTTTGTAAGTACCAGTGAAGCCCAGCATACCGCGAACGTTGTTCACTTCACGGGCATCTTCAAGGAAAGTTTCAGCAATATACTTCGCACGCAGCGGGTCGCCTGGCATCAAAACTACGTCAGCAAAATCGCCCATTTCTGCATTAATGTGTGGAGTAGCCATCGTTTTATCCTTTTTGTGACATATTAAAGGCGGAGTCACTGCTCCGCCCAAATCCATCAGAACATGGCTTTGCCATATTCCATATCAGAAGTACCAAAATATTTTGCCAGAGTCTGGCCGATATCCGCGAAGGTTTCACGATGCCCCAGCGAACCTGGTTTCACTTTCGGGCCGTAAACCAGTACCGGAATGTGTTCACGCGTGTGGTCAGTACCGGTCCAGGTCGGGTCACAACCGTGGTCAGCAGTGAGAATCAGAATATCGTCATCGCGCAGCAAAGACATCAGCTCCGGCAGACGGCGGTCGAACAGTTCCAGACCCGCAGCATAACCGGCGACGTCGCGGCGGTGGCCCCAGGAAGAGTCGAAGTCAACGAAGTTGGTGAAGACGATGGTGTTATCACCCGCTTCTTTCATCTCTTTGATGGTGGCGTCAAACAGCGCGTCCAGCCCGGTCGCTTTCACTTTTTTGGTGATACCGCAGTTGGCATAGATGTCTGCAATTTTACCGACCGAAACCACCTGGCCGTGTTTTTCATCAACCAGTTTCTGCAGCACGGTCGGTGCTGGCGGCTCAACAGCCAGGTCGTGACGGTTACCAGTACGCTGGAAGTTACCAGCTTTGTCGCCGATAAACGGACGAGCGATAACACGACCGATGTTGTAGCCGCCGTTGGTCAGCTCTTCACGGGCGATTTCGCACAGCTCGTAGAGTTTATCCAGGCCAAAGGTTTCTTCATGGCAGGCAATCTGGAACACGGAGTCAGCGGAGGTATAGAAAATCGGCTTGCCGGTTTTCATGTGCTCTTCGCCCAGTTGATCCAGAATGACCGTACCGGAAGAGTGGCAGTTACCGAGGTAACCCGGCAGATTAGCGCGTTCAACCAGTTTATCCAGCAGCTCTTGCGGGAAGCTGTTTTCGTGATCGGAGAAATATCCCCACTCAAACAGAACCGGGACACCGGCGATTTCCCAGTGACCAGACGGGGTGTCTTTACCGGATGACATTTCGTGCGCCCATGCGTACGCGCCGATAACTTCAGCGTTGCCATCCATTCCCGCCGGAATGAAACCGGTAGAACCTTCGTGTGCTTTCGCCAGCCCAAGACGGGTCAGATTTGGCAGATTGAGCGGGCCTTTACGACCGTGGTCGGCTTCGCCTTTGGCACAAGCTTCTGCGATATGACCCAGGGTGTCAGCCCCGACGTCACCAAAGCGTTCTGCATCTTCTGTAGCGCCGATGCCGAATGAGTCCAGCACCATAATAAATGCACGTTTCATATGTTCTCCGTACTCAGTGCTTCAAATTTAAATGATCGGATCAGTATACCGTTATTCGCTGATACGGCGATAGACAGTTGGTGTGCTTTCCGGTGCTTTATCGGCAAGTTTAATTGCCGCTTTCACCGCTTTCGCCGCTTCCTGCCAGCTGTTTTCGTCTTTCGCGTGGATAACTGCCAGCGGACGCTGACCGTCTACCTGGTCGCCCAGACGCGCCATATCAGTAAAGCCGACGCTGTAATCGATGGTGTCAGATGCCTGACGGCGTCCGCCGCCCATTGCAACCACTGCCATCCCCAGCGCGCGGGTATCCATTTCACTGACAAACCCTTCGGTATCAGCATAGACTGCTTTCGTCAGCATCGCTGTCGGCAGATACTTCGCGTAGTTCTCAACGAAGTCGGTCGGGCCTTTTTGTGCCGCTACCATACGACCAAAGACTTCTGCCGCTTTACCGTTGTCCAGCACCGCCTGTAATTTCGCGCGCGCTTCGGCGTCATCTTTCGCCAGTTTGCCGGAGATCAGCATCTCCACGCACAGTGCCATCGTGACATCAAACAGACGCGGGTTACGATATTCACCCGTCAGGAACTGCACCGCTTCACGAACTTCAACCGCGTTACCTGCACTGGAGGCCAGTACCTGATTCATATCGGTGAGCAGCGCGGTGGTGCGCACGCCAGCGCCGTTAGCCACGCCAACAATCGCTTCGGCAAGGGCTTCAGAGAGTTCGTAGGTCGGCATAAACGCGCCGCTACCCACTTTCACGTCCATCACCAGCGCGTCCAGACCTTCCGCCAGTTTCTTCGCCAGAATAGAGGCGGTGATCAGCGGGATTGAATCCACGGTTGCGGTAATATCGCGGGTCGCGTAGAAACGTTTATCCGCCGGAGCCAATGAGCTGGTCTGGCCGATAATCGCCACGCCGACGTCTTTAATAATTTCGCGGAAACGGTTGTCATCCGGGAAAATGTCGAAGCCAGGGATGGATTCCAGTTTGTCGAGCGTACCGCCAGTATGACCGAGGCCGCGACCGGAGATCATCGGAATATAGCCGCCACAGGCAGCGACCATCGGCCCCAACATCAGCGAAGTCACATCGCCGACACCGCCGGTCGAGTGTTTATCAACAATCGGGCCATTCAGATGCAGGCTTTTCCAGTCGAGAACGGTTCCTGAATCTCGCATCGCCATGGTCAGCGAGACACGCTCAGGCATTGTCATATCGTGGAAGAAAATGGTCATCGCGAGGGCGGCAATCTGCCCTTCGGAGATAGTGTTGTCGCGAATGCCGTTGATAAAGAAACGAATTTCTTCATCACTCAGCGCATGACCATCACGTTTTTTACGAATAATTTCTTGTGCGAGAAACAAGGTAACCTCCCGTGGAAAAGAGACGAGGTAATCGGGGAACCGGATGAGCATCGCTGCATCATCCGGCAAATCAAGCCTTAGTAGCTGCTGGCGCTCTTACCGTCGCCGTGGCCCAGAGCTTTCAGCAGGCTTGCCAGCAAGCTGGAAGCACCAAAGCGGTAGTGACGCGCATCAGCCCAGTCAGCACCGAACAGTTCATCTGCAATGGCGAGATATTTCTGCGCATCTTCCGCAGTACGCACGCCGCCCGCCGGTTTGAAACCAACGGTTTTTTCTACGCCCATATCGCGGATCACTTCCATCATGATGCGCGCGCTTTCCGGCGTCGCATTCACAGCCACTTTACCGGTAGAGGTTTTGATGAAGTCAGCACCCGCTTTGATGGAGATTTCAGACGCTTTACGGATCAGCGCTTCGTCTTTCAGTTCGCCGGTTTCAATAATCACTTTCAGCAGTACGTTCGCCGCAGCGCAAGCCTCTTTACAGGCTTTCACCAGGTCAAAACCAACCTGCTCGTTACCCGCCATCAGCGCGCGGTACGGGAACACCACGTCAACTTCATCGGCACCGTAGGCGATTGCCGCACGGGTTTCTGCCAGCGCAATGTCGATGTCGTCGTTACCGTGTGGGAAGTTAGTTACCGTAGCGATACGGATTTCCGGGGTGCCCTGCTCTTTCAGAGTTTTGCGAGCAATCGGGATAAAGCGAGGATAGATACAGATAGCGGCGGTATTGCCGACCGGAGTTTTGGCCTGATGACACAGGGCGATCACTTTCTCATCGGTGTCGTCGTCATTCAGGGTGGTCAGGTCCATCAATTTCAGTGCACGCAGGCTGCTTGCTTTCAGATCAGTCATTTCATTCTCCTGGCTTGTCGCCAATAAAATTCACCTTGCGAGTTTGTTAGTATTCTAACATCTACTCCGCAACACACTTCGATGTACATCACAATTAAGGAAATCTACTTACAAGTTTGCATCACTGTAATGCGATCTGGTTCAAATAATTCACTTTCAAATGAATGCGTCAGAGGTGGCAAACGTATCAGGATCAAAGTGAACATTACAAAACTTCTTACAATGGCGCATCACCTTCGGCATAAAAGGAAAAGAAGATGCCCACTTCTCATGAAAATGCACTGCAACAACGTTGCCAGCAAATTGTCACCAGCCCGGTACTTAGCCCGGAGCAGAAGCGCCATTTTCTGGCACTGGAAGCAGAAAATAATCTGCCTTACCCACAGCTGCCTGCCGAAGCCCGCCGCGCGCTGGATGAGGGGGTAATCTGCGATATGTTTGAAGGTCATGCGCCGTACAAACCGCGCTATGTCTTACCCGATTACGCCCGTTTTCTGGCGCACGGTTCCGAATGGCTGGAGCTGGAAGGCGCGAAAGACCTTGATGACGCACTCTCTCTGCTGACCATTCTTTACCACCATGTACCGTCGGTCACATCGATGCCGGTCTACCTGGGGCAACTGGATGCGTTGCTGCAACCGTATGTTAGAATTCTAACACAAGACGAGATCGATATTCGAATAAAACGTTTCTGGCGTTACCTCGACAGAACCCTGCCAGACGCCTTTATGCACGCCAACATCGGCCCGTCTGATTCGCCCATTACCCGCGCGATCTTACGTGCAGATGCAGAGCTGAAGCAGGTTTCACCGAACCTGACCTTTATCTACGATCCTGATATCACCCCTGATGACCTGCTGCTGGAAGTGGCGAAAAACATCTGTGAATGTAGCAAACCGCACATCGCCAACGGTCCGGTGCATGATAAAATTTTCACAAAAGGGGGCTACGGGATTGTGAGCTGTTACAACTCACTGCCGCTGGCGGGTGGTGGCAGCACGCTGGTACGCCTTAACCTGAAAGCCATTGCCGAGCGCAGCGAATCGCTGGATGACTTCTTTACGCGCACTCTACCGCACTACTGCCAGCAGCAGATCGCCATCATCGATGCGCGGTGTGAATTCCTCTATCAACAATCACACTTCTTTGAGAATAGCTTCCTGGTGAAAGAAGGGCTGATTAACCCTGAACGTTTTGTGCCAATGTTTGGCATGTATGGGCTGGCGGAAGCGGTTAACTTGCTGTGTGAGAAAGAAGGAATTGTCGCACGTTACGGTAAAGAAGCCGCTGCAAATGAAGTGGGTTATCGCATCAGCGCACAACTGGCGGAGTTTGTCGCCAATACCCCCGTGAAATATGGCTGGCAAAAACGCGCCATGCTACACGCACAGTCGGGGATCAGTTCCGATATCGGTACCACGCCTGGCGCACGCTTGCCGTATGGTGATGAGCCAGATCCGATTACCCATCTGCAAACTGTCGCCCCGCATCATGCTTATTATTATTCCGGCATCAGCGACATTCTGACGCTCGACGAAACCATCAAACGTAATCCGCAGGCGCTGGTACAGCTTTGCCTCGGTGCCTTTAAAGCCGGAATGCGTGAATTTACCGCCAATGTCAGCGGTAACGATCTGGTTCGCGTTACCGGTTATATGGTGCGTTTGTCGGATTTAGAAAAATATCGCGCCGAAGGTTCACGCACCAACACTACCTGGCTGGGAGAAGAAGCCGCACGCAACACTCGTATTCTGGAACGCCAGCCGCGCGTGATAAGCCATGAACAGCAGATGCGCTTTAGTCAGTAAGATTATCCCCTTCTCCTGCGTTGACGGGCCAGGCAGTCGTCTGGCTCTGTTTTTGCAGGGCTGCAATCTGCGCTGCAAAAACTGTCACAATCCGTGGACGATGGGGCGCTGTAATGATTGCGGAGAGTGCGTGCCGCAGTGTCCGCATCAGGCGTTGCAGATTGTCGACGGCAAAGTGGCGTGGAGCGCGGCTGTCTGCGAGCAATGTGATACCTGCCTGAAGATGTGTCCGCAACATGCTACGCCAATGGCGCAATCCATGAGCGTGGACGAGGTGCTTAACCATGTCCGCAAAGCGGTTCTGTTTATTGAAGGGATAACGGTAAGCGGCGGCGAAGCCACGACCCAGTTGCCGTTTGTGGTGGCGCTGTTTACTGCCATCAAAAACGATCCGCAACTGTGCCATCTCACCTGCCTCGTGGACAGTAACGGCATGTTGAGCGAAACCGGCTGGGAAAAATTGCTCCCGGTGTGTGACGGCGCAATGCTCGATCTCAAAGCGTGGGGGAGCGAATGTCATCAGCAATTAACCGGACGCGATAATCAGCAGATCAAGCGCAGCATCTGTTTGCTGGCAGAGCGCGGTAAGCTGGCGGAACTGCGTTTGCTGGTAATCCCTGGCCAGGTGGATTATTTGCAACACATCGAAGAACTGGCGGCGTTAATCAAGGGACTTGGCGATGTTCCGGTACGCCTGAACGCGTTTCATGCCCACGGCGTGTATGGCGAGGCGCAAAGCTGGCCGAGCGCCACGCCGGAGGATGTGGAACAACTGGCTGATGCGTTATGGGAGCGCGGGGTGAGCCGGTTAATATTTCCGGCGCTATATTTGTGACATGCCGGATACGGCCTACGGATCGGCACAGACCTGTAGGCATGATAAGACGCGTCAAGCGTCGCATCAGGCATTGTGCGCCAGCTGCCGGATGCGGCGTGAACGCCTTATCCGGCCTACGGTTCGGCACAGACTTGTAGGCATGATAAGACGCGTCAGCGTCGCATCAGGCATTGTGCGCCAACGGCCGGATGCGGCGTAAACGCCTTGTCCGGCCTACGGCACGTTAAACAACGTATAGGTGTTATTAAGCAACACTTCGGCAATCTCATCCGCCGGTTCCGGTCGTAACTCGCAAAGCACGGCAAAAACACGGGCGGCCTGTTCAGGGCGATTAGGCTGCCCCTGAAAACCATTGAGCGGCATATCTGGTGCGTCGGTTTCCAGCAACAACGATGCCAGCGGTAATTTTGCGATGACATCGCGGGTTTTACTGGCGCGTGGATAGGTGATAGTCCCGCCTACGCCAATTTTGTAGCCCTGTTGCACAAACCGTTCGGCCTGTTGCAGGCTGCCGGAAAAACCATGAACCACGCCAGTGCACGGTAAATCGTGGCGTTTAAGATGCATCGCCAGTTTGTCGTGCGTGCGTCGTGAATGCAGGATCACCGGCAGATCGTAGCGTTTCGCCAGTTTCAGTTGTTCGTCGAGTAACCACTGCTGCCTCTCAAATTGCGGATCGTCGCCAAAGAGATCCAGACCGATCTCCCCCACCGCCACCACCTTCGCCGGATGCCTTTCCAGCGCCTGCTGTAGCTGATCAAGAGACACATCGCTATGTTTTTCCAACATACCAGGATGCAAGCCCAATGCGGCATACAGCGGTTGATATTTTTCCGCTAACGCCTGCACGCGGGCAAAATTTTCCGCCTCTGTCGCCGGAACAATGATCTTGCCTACGCCCGCTTGTGCCGCGCGTTGCAGGCTGGCCTCTTCATCGCCACTAAACGGCGGGAAATCAAAATGGCAGTGGGTGTCGATAAAACGGCAAATCAAGCCAGATCCTCATTGTTAAATGTCGGGTCGTTCGCCTGCGGAGCATCGCTCACTTCGGCAACCAGCGTATCGTTGGCGACTGGCGCAGGCGGAATAACGATCGACTCCGGCGTCACCACCGGCACCAGATGGCGGCTCAGCGGCGCTTTTTCAGTCAATAATTTACCGACCGTTGCCAGAAAATAACGCCCGCATAAACGTCCAAGTTTATAGTCTTCACGCAGCGCCGGAATCCGACTGCCGAGCGCGATACTATGCAATGGCTTCGGCGGATAAATTTCGAATATCCGCAGCTGGCCCGGTGGTTTCTCAATAAATTGCTGAATCTCACGATAGCTTGTTTCATGATGCTGCACCAGATTGACCAGCGGCTGCAGGCTACTGTCACCCAGCCAGCGTTCCATGCGTTTGAACCACTGCGGCGTGTAGTACATTTGTGACGGCACAGTGCGGATGACGACCAACGTTTTTGCTCCCTGCCTTGCCGCCTCTTTAACCGGGATCGCATCACTGATCCCACCATCCAGGTAGTTAATACCTTCCAGCGACACTCCGCTACGATAAAAGCCAGGTATCGCACTGGAGGCGCGAATCACATCCAGCCAGTTTTGTTTAGTTGGCAAAAAGTAATTCGGCGCATAGTCATCCTGACGACAGGCGCACATATAAAACGATTTGCCGCTGTCAAATAACCGCGCTGCGGTATCCATTTGCAACGGCATCTGGCTTGCGGTGGCCTCCACCAGCCAATCGAGATCGATAAGATTTCCTCCACGGACAAAGCGCAATGGATCGAAAAATTCGCGTTTTGTGGTGTAACGCATGATGACTTTGCGCGCGTAACCGGGCTGATTGCAGATATACGCCGAGAGGTTCTGCGCCCCGGCAGATGTGCCGAGATAAAGATCGAAAGGATTAAACTGCGCGCGCATAAACTCATCCAGCACGCCAGCCGTGAAAATTCCACGTTGTCCGCCGCCTTCGCACACCAGAGCAATCCGTCCAGGCTGGAACGGCCTTAGCGACAACGGCGCAATATTACCAAGCGTTACAGGTATTCGCTGCCCCACCTCTGCCTTCCTGTTTTTGTTGTGAAAGAATGACAAAGTAACGCAATTTATTATTCGCTAAAACCGCAAAAGCCAGTCCGCTGGACTGGCTTTGGATAAAATTTTCTTAATGGTCTGAAATCTAGGGTCGTTTTCGGCCCATGAACAAACTCACCAGGAACAGAATAATCCCGACGACAAAGACAATTTTAGCTGCGCCTGCAGCAGTACCGGCCAGACCACCAAACCCAAGTGCGGCGGCGATTAACGCGATAACCAGAAATATGATGCCCCAACGAAACATAAGCGTCTCCTTTACCATAGTTAATGTCACCGCTTGATATGAGCGTGAAAATCACTCAATGCGATATTTTTAGTGTGGTGCACATCGCGCCTCCCGACAAAGTTCGGGAGGTCGAATTACGACGAATTACTTAGTTTTCAGATCATTTTTAACGCTTTTCACACCATCTACCGCTTTGGCGATACTTTCAGCACGGTCGCTCTGTGCCTGAGAATCTACGGTACCGGAGAGCTGGACCACGCCATCGGTGGTTTCAACTTTCACATGACGGGAAGGGACAATGTCATCTGCCAGCAGTTTGGCTTTGATTTCACTGGTAGTGGCGGTGTCACCCGCGTAGCCTTTCACAGAGCCTTCTTTAGCGTCGCGAACGTGCAGTTTGTCGCTGACAGAGGTCACGCCCTCAACACCTTTCGCCACTTTCACCGCCTCTTCGGCCTGAGCCTGGCTTTCAACGAAACCGCTCAGGGTCACGACTTTTTGATCGGTTTTGACAGAGATATCGGTGCTCTTGATGTTGTCATGGTCCACCAGGGCTGCCTTCACTTTCGCGGTGATGGCACTGTCATCCATGAAATTACCGACTTTATTCATAGAGCTATCGACTTTTTGCCCTGCGCTTTCATTGGTAGTCTGCGCGTTGTTTTCTGCGTAGGCAGAGCCGGTCGCGACGGCAGAGGTCAACATTACAGCCAGCAGAGTTTTCGAAATCTTCAGTCTTGTCATAGTCATCGATTTATTCCTGTATGTTTGCTCGTAATTTGAGCCTGGCAACACGAGGTTGCATTGCTGAATAGGGAGAGACTTCACCCTCTACAGAAGTCAATGGTCGCCATCACAAAAGCGATGGGTGATGAATAACGACCATTACAGCCTCTTAATCAGTTATTAATATCGGTAGAATGACAATCGACGGCTTTAGATACTGATATCTACGCATTGAACGGTATTTAACGCCGTCATAAATGTCATTACTTTGTTAAATATAGATCACAATTTTGAAACCGCTCGGGATATCAGCTAAAACATAAGCAAAAGTGAATGTTTTAAGAACATTCCGTAAGCGGCTAATAAGGAAGGGAAATTGACAGGGCGCAGCGGCTACCGCGCCCTGGAGGCTAGAATTAATGCTCGCGGGTCTGGTGGAACTGAACGTCCGGATAACGTTCCTGCGCCAGGCGCAGATTGACCATGCTGGTAGCGATGTAAGCGAGGTTATCGCCGCCATCAAGCGCCAGTTGGCTTTCGTTCTTACGCTTGAACTCTTCGAATTTCTTCGCGTCCGCACATTCTACCCAGCGGGCGGTGGCAACGTTGACTGACTCATACACTGCTTCAACGTTGTATTCGCTCTTCAGGCGCGCTACCACCACATCAAACTGCAGCACACCAACCGCGCCAACGATCAGATCGTTGTTGGAGATCGGACGGAACACCTGCACCGCCCCCTCTTCGGAAAGCTGTACCAGCCCTTTGAGCAGCTGTTTTTGCTTCAGCGGATCTTTCAGGCGGATACGACGGAACAGTTCTGGCGCGAAGTTCGGAATACCGGTGAACTTCATCATCTCACCCTGGGTAAAGGTATCGCCGATCTGAATGGTGCCGTGATTGTGCAGGCCGAGGATATCGCCCGGATACGCTTCTTCAACGTGCGAACGGTCGCCTGCCATAAAGGTCAGCGCGTCGGAGATCACCACATCTTTCGCGGTGCGCACCTGGCGCAGCTTCATGCCTTTTTCATATTTACCGGATACCACGCGCATAAACGCCACGCGGTCGCGATGTTTCGGGTCCATGTTGGCCTGAATTTTAAATACGAAGCCGGTAAATTTATCTTCGCTCGCTTCTACGGTACGGGTATCGGTCTGACGCGGCATCGGCGCAGGCGCCCACTCCACCAGGCCATCCAGCATATGATCGACGCCGAAGTTACCCAGCGCAGTACCAAAGAATACCGGGGTGATTTCGCCCGCAAGGAACAGCTCTTTGTCGAACTCATTAGACGCGCCTTTCACCAGCTCCAGTTCGTCACGCAGCTGCTGTGCCAGATCTTCACCAACCGCAGCGTCGAGATCCGGGTTATTCAGCCCTTTAACAATGCGGACTTCCTGAATGGTGTGGCCTTTACCGCTCTGATAGAGATAGGTTTCATCTTTATAAAGGTGGTAAACGCCTTTAAACAGCTTGCCGCAGCCAATCGGCCAGGTGATCGGTGCGCAGCCGATTTTCAGCTCGTTCTCAACTTCATCGAGCAGTTCCATCGGGTCGCGGATATCACGGTCAAGTTTGTTCATAAAGGTGAGGATCGGCGTATCGCGCAGACGGGTAACTTCCATCAGCTTACGGGTACGATCTTCTACACCTTTTGCGGCGTCGATAACCATCAGGCAGCAGTCCACCGCCGTCAGGGTACGATAGGTATCTTCCGAGAAGTCTTCGTGCCCCGGGGTATCGAGCAAGTTAACCAGGCAGTCGTGATACGGAAACTGCATCACAGACGTAGTGATGGAGATCCCACGCTGCTTTTCCATCTCCATCCAGTCCGACTTAGCGTGCTGGTTAGAGCCACGGCCTTTTACTGTACCGGCGGTCTGAATGGCCTGTCCGAACAGCAGCACCTTCTCGGTGATGGTAGTCTTACCGGCGTCCGGGTGAGAAATAATGGCAAAAGTGCGGCGCTTCGCCACCTCTTGCAAATAAGGAGACAACGTCATAATTCTTTCTTCTTGAGTAAGCGGCATCGCGCCGCGCTTGTTGAAAACGAAAAATTGCGGCTATTTTACCCATCAACGGGGGGGAGGCAATCAGTGTTTACACAGGAGCTGCTCCAGTTCGTGCAACGAAGAAACGGTCCAGGTGGGCGCGATGCCTTCTGGTTGCTCGCGATTGTGCGCATTCAGCCAGCAGGTCGCAAGCCCGGCGTTGATGCCACCGAGAATATCGGACTCGGCAGTGTCACCAACCATCAGCACGCGTGAACGGTCAGGATTGCCCGCTTGTTCCAGCGCATAATCGAAAATTTTCTTATTCGGTTTGGCAACGCCAACTTCTTCGGAAATCACCAGCAAATCGAAGTAATCACGCAGGCCCGTGCGTTCCAGACGTACCTGTTGCAAGGCGCTAAAGCCGTTGGTGATGATGCCGATTTTGGCGTTGCCACGAATGGCGTTAAGCAGGGAAACCGCCCCCGGCAACGGCGTACAGATTTCCGCCATCGCATTAATAAAGGCCTCGTTGAGTTTACCCGGTTCGACGTTCAGCCGTTCGGCCCAGCTCTCAAACCGCCCGTGCTGAAGCTGTAATGAAGTGATCGCGCCGTTTTGATAATCCACCCACAGTGGCTTGTTAACGGCCTGATAGTCCTGAAAATCTTCAGCGGTAAAGGTGACGCTGTAATCAAGAAACATCCGCTGCAGGCCGGTGAATGAGTCAAAGGTAAACAGCGTTTCATCGGCATCAAAGAAAATCCAGTCCCACTTCATTATTCCACCTTGTCTTACATACTGATTGGTAACGCCATGATGATGGCGTCTTCGCGACCGTCCGTGGTGGGGTAGTAATTGCGGCGAATCGTCGCCTCGTTAAAGCCTAAACTTTCGTACAGGGCAATGGCGGCAGCATTTGAGGCACGGACTTCCAGCCATAGCGTCGCCACGCCGCGTTTTTCCAGTTCGTCGATCAGATGTTCCAGCAGCGCCCTTCCCAGTCCCTGACGCTGATAGTCAGGATCGACCGCAATATTGAACAATGTAGCTTCATCCAGCACCACTTGCGTAATCGCAAACGCCGCCATTTTGCCGTTTTGCGTTAACTGAAAGTTGAGATAACGCTCGCCCTGGTTGCTGGCAAAGGTTTTTTCACTCCACGGAAAGGCGTGGGCGCGTTGTTCAATGTGGTAAGCCGCTGGTAAATCAGTCGTTTCGAGGGAAGAAATCGTGTTCATATGTGCAAATTTGTTGCCATAACGCGGCGCGTGCCGTTGGGTTTGCCCGTAATTCGGTGAGCGCCGGTGATGCCACCTGAGCGCCTTCCAGTGATAGCGGTTCGTCAGTACCCAACCGCCAGCTGTTGCAGCGACTGCCTTGCGGCAGCATCGCGATTTTTTCTGGCGTCAGTTGCAGCACTTGATCGGGGCTGACGGTTAACGCACGCAGAACATCGCTCACCAGAGGATCGGTCAGGGCGGGAAGATCGTTTGCCACCATCACCAGACGGACGTGTGGCGGGATCGCAATGGCAATCTCCCCCTGCAACGCGCCAGGGCGACGCAGCGACCACTGGGTAATGCCCAGTTGCTGTAACTGCCAGTCTCGTCGGGATGTCATAGCGAATCGCTCCTGTTGTCAGGGGCGCAAATATAGCAAATTCGTCGATACCGCGCCAACATATGGCTATAATCGCCGCCAGTATCAATTGAGGAGCATTCCATGTCTGCATTTACCCCGGCAAGTGAAGTCTTGCTGCGTCACAGTGATGATTTCGAACAAAGCCGTATTCTGTTTGCCGGAGACTTACAGGATGACCTGCCCGCGCGTTTAGATACCGCGGCCAGCCGTGCTCATACCCAGCAATTCCACCACTGGCAGGTGTTAAGCCGCCAGATGGGGGATAACGCCCGTTTTAGCCTGGTCGCCACGGCGGATGATGTCGCTGATTGCGATACTTTGATTTACTACTGGCCGAAGAACAAACCGGAAGCCCAGTTCCAGTTGATGAATTTACTTTCTCTGCTTCCGGTGGGCACGGATATTTTTGTCGTTGGCGAGAACCGCAGCGGCGTGCGCAGCGCCGAGCAGATGCTGGCCGATTATGCGCCGTTGAATAAGGTAGACAGCGCCCGTCGCTGCGGCCTCTATTTTGGTCGTCTGGAAAAGCAGCCGGTATTTGATGCCAATAAATTCTGGGGCGAATACAGCGTCGATGGCTTGACGGTCAAAACGCTGCCGGGCGTGTTTAGCCGCGACGGTCTGGATGTCGGCAGTCAGTTGCTGCTCTCGACGCTAACTCCATACACGAAAGGTAAAGTGCTGGATGTCGGCTGCGGCGCGGGAGTGCTTTCCGTTGCTTTTGCGCGCCATTCACCGAAGATCCGCCTCACTCTGTGTGATGTTTCTGCACCAGCGGTAGAAGCCAGTCGCGCAACACTTGCGACCAACGGTGTTGAAGGTGAAGTCTTTGCCAGTAACGTCTTTTCCGAGGTGAAAGGTCGCTTTGATATGATAATCTCCAACCCGCCGTTCCACGATGGGATGCAAACCAGCCTGGATGCCGCGCAAACGCTGATTCGCGGCGCGGTGCGTCATCTGAACAGCGGCGGCGAGTTGCGAATTGTAGCGAACGCCTTCCTGCCTTACCCGGACGTGCTGGATGAGACATTTGGTTTCCACGAAGTGATTGCGCAAACCGGGCGCTTCAAGGTGTATCGCGCCATTATGACCCGCCAGGCGAAGAAAGGTTGAGTATCTGATATATGTCGCCGCATACCGTGTCGGATGCGGCGTACACGCCTTCTCTGACCGACAAACGAATTATCCACAATTCGCTGATGGACATTTTTCCAGCAATTACACCGCTGTCGATAATTAACTATTGACGAAAAGCTGAAAACCACTAGAATGCGCCTCCGTGGTAGCAATTCTTTTTAAGAATTGATGGTATGCGAAGGTGGCGGAATTGGTAGACGCGCTAGCTTCAGGTGTTAGTGTCCTTACGGACGTGGGGGTTCAAGTCCCCCCCCTCGCACCAAAAACCACGTTGATATTGCTCGCACTGGGCGAAGGTGGCGGAATTGGTAGACGCGCTAGCTTCAGGTGTTAGTGTTCTTACGGACGTGGGGGTTCAAGTCCCCCCCCTCGCACCAAACGAGGCGATATCAAAAAAAGTAAGATGACTGTGCGAAGGTGGCGGAATTGGTAGACGCGCTAGCTTCAGGTGTTAGTGTCCTTACGGACGTGGGGGTTCAAGTCCCCCCCCTCGCACCAATTATCTTTACTTCTTTTCTTGTCTCTTCACTGTTTTATCACCCCTGATTCAAATTCATTATCATCAGCATGATGCCAGCAATAAGCGCCAGGCACGATGGTAGCAAAACGTAATGCCGTAACTGTTTGTGATACAACATCACCGGCGTCAATACCAATCCCATCAGAATGACAATCCGCCATTGATCCGGCGATAAATCCGCATACATCAGCCCTGCAATCAGCAATCCCGGCAGCAACACTCCCCAGCCACTGCCCAGCGTACGTTGCAACATGGTTTCATCTCTTTCATTGATAATGATAACTAATATCATATGATAATTTTTATCATTTGCAAGCCAGAGAAATCCCTTGCTATCGGGTAAACCTATCGATAGGATTAGCAATAATTATCATTTAGATTACTATCACGATTATGGCCTATCGTTCCGCACCGCTCTATGAAGATGTTATCTGGCGAACGCATCTCCAGCCGCAGGATGCTGGGCTTGCACAAGCCGTGCGGGCGACGATCGCCGAACATCGTGAACATTTGCTGGAGTTTATCCGCCTGGATGAACCCGCCCCACTTAACGCCATGACGCTGGCGCAATGGTCATCACCTAATGCGCTAAGTTCTCTACTCGCGGTCTATTCCGATCATATCTACCGCAACCAACCTTTGATGATCCGCGAAAACAAACCGCTGATCTCACTGTGGGCGCAATGGTATATCGGCCTGATGGTACCACCATTAATGCTGGCGCTGCTGACTCAGGAAAAAGCATTAGATGTGTCGCCGGAACATGTCCACGTTGAGTTTCACGAAACCGGACGCGCCGCCTGTTTCTGGGTCGATGTGTGTGAAGATAAAAACGCAACACTACATTCGCCGCAGCAGCGAATGGAAACGTTAATCAGCCAGGCGCTGGTTCCGGTTGTGCAGGCACTAGAAGCAACGGGAGAGATTAACGGCAAACTTATCTGGAGCAATACCGGTTATTTGATCAACTGGTATCTGACTGAGATGAAACAGCTGCTCGGCGAGGCGACGGTTGAATCGCTGCGCTATGCCCTCTTTTTTGAGAAAACGCTTACTACCGGTGAAGATAATCCACTCTGGCGTACCGTGGTGCTACGCGACGGCCTGCTGGTGCGCCGCACTTGCTGCCAGCGTTATCGCTTACCGGATGTGCAGCAATGTGGCGATTGTACGCTGAAATGAAAGCACTGCCGGGGAAGTAAACCCGGCATCATGCGGATTAATAAGGATGCAACACATTACTTGTTTCGCAATGCCGCATACATAACAGAATATCTGCGGCCTCCAACAACCCTGCATCAGAACTGACGCCCAGTTTCGACATCACATTAAATTTATGTGCACGGATCGTTTTGATATTGCGTTTAAGCTGCTCGGCAATTTGTGTCATTGAGTAGCCACGCGACATAAAGCGCAATATTTCTCTCTCCGTCGGGCTTAACGTCCGGCTTTGGTTAATGTACCACTGATTGTTCAGTCGATCGGTCGCCTGACGTACACCATTTAATGACAAAAAGAGTTCCTGATGAAAAATCTCCAGCGTTGACGCTTTACTTAATACACCGTCCAGCGGTGATGGCGATAATGAACCAATCAGCCGAGCTTCAATATCATCATCCGCAATAACTAAACGCCGGGTACGCGGAAACTTAATCGCCAGTTCAGTCAGGCAGGATAATCCCTCTCTGCGCGCACTTCTCATGGCAGAAAAAGAAAAAATGACCGCTGCAAACGAGATCCGCGACATGGCATCCTGAAATGACTCCTGACTGGTATAGGTATGGAGCTTATAAGGGTTACCCGCAAACTTTCTGAATAAACTCTCAATACCGATACGACTCATGACGCATTTTTCTATGAGTGCGACATTTCTCTTCTTAATTCGGCTGTGTTCCATTCTGCGGCATCTCCATAAACAGAAGGCAAGTTAAGTTCTCTTGCACCCTGCGCGCTATTTATCCATGCATACATTTCAGCGTTGCTGTGAATTGCCAGTCGACGCATCGCACTGTTTTTTTTGGGCGCTAATAGTTTTATTACTTTTCTTAAGCAATGAAGCTATCTGGTTGATGCCCCATCCTTTACCTAATAGCCGCAGTACCTTGCGCTCTGAAAGAGTGAGAATGACGGAGCGATAGCTAAAATCATGAGTTTCAGTCATTGCCGGAGAGGTCAGCATGGCGCTGATACGCTCTGAGTGCGTATTGCCGGAACGTACGGTCTTGACCAGATTCTCAATGGGTTCAACATCAGACAATAACGTCGCCGTAGGGCACATGAGCAATTCTACTGCCTGGGAATACCAGGAGCGTGACACCATGAAAACCCAGTGAATTTCCCGATATTGTGAGATTAAAGAGTAATAATGCTCACAAACGGAACGTGGATCTTCACTTTCACCGGCCAAATCAGCAATGACTAATCCGGAACGACGTAATTGTAATAAGGTAAGGTCCTCCGCAGAGGCGCTGGATATTATTTCATATTCAGGGAAGTGAGTCCTCATGACCTCTTTTAACCCTGCTTGCATAACAGGTATTTTACTGATAACAATTCCATTTTTGCAGCATCCTGGCAACATATTTCCTCCACATCCACTGTCTAAAAATCATGATGGTTTATTCAAGGCATTCATTCCTTAAATATTTCCAGCAAATTAATAGATTAAGCGAATAAATTATCCTTAGCATTCACTTTCATATCAGCATACTCCTGCTGCACAACAACTCCACTGCATGTGTCAGAAGGTTAGCATCAAATGATAACCTGGTGAAATAGCCTGGAGACATTTAAAATATCTACATTAAGTTGTTAGAAATACTTAATGAAAAACAGAAATCTCATTCATTTAATTTATAATTAAATAATATCTCTTCCCGCAGAGTGCGGGAATCACACAATCAATATTTATTCAATAAAATCTGATGGTTTTAACTTGTTAACATAAAAAAACGCGCCCAGCTATCTATTATCCTGACTCGTAAAGGCCAAATAACAAATTCATTATAGTGATAATATTCATGCGATAGTTTGTTTACGGCGAGAGATAATTCGCTTTTTATCACCGAGCATCTCCCGATAACCAGGATTAATCAGCGCAATTTTGATCTTAACCTACCGCAAAACAACCGTGCTTCATGATACAAATGGATTCTCATTATCTGAACAATACGCAGCACGTCTATGACAAAGGGCGAGTTATGCAAACTGAGCAACAGCGAGCCGTAACACGGCTTTGTATCCAGTGTGGATTATTTCTTTTGCAACATGGTGCGGAAAGCGCGTTGGTTGATGAGCTTTCCTCACGACTGGGTCGGGCGTTGGGAATGGACAGCGTCGAGAGTTCTATCTCTTCGAACGCCATAGTGCTGACAACCATTAAAGATGGGCAATGCCTGACATCGACACGTAAAAATCACGATCGCGGCATTAATATGCATGTGGTGACTGAAGTCCAGCACATTGTAATTCTGGCGGAGCATCATCTGCTGGATTACAAAGGCGTAGAGAAACGATTTAGCCAAATTCAGCCATTACGTTACCCAAGATGGCTGGTAGCCTTAATGGTTGGCCTTTCCTGCGCCTGTTTCTGTAAACTCAATAAAGGTGGCTGGGATGGTGCCGTCATCACCTTCCTGGCCAGTACGGCCGCGATGTATATCCGCCAGCTGCTGGCACAACGTCATCTTCATCCACAGATCAACTTTTGCCTCACCGCTTTCGCCGCCACCACCATTTCCGGATTGCTTTTGCAACTTCCCACTTTCAGCAATACCCCCACCATTGCGATGGCCGCCAGCGTTCTGCTGCTGGTGCCGGGCTTTCCGTTGATAAATGCCGTCGCCGATATGTTTAAAGGCCACATCAATACCGGACTGGCACGCTGGGCAATCGCCAGTCTGCTGACACTGGCTACCTGTGTCGGCGTAGTAATGGCACTGACGATTTGGGGGCTACGCGGATGGGTGTGATCGAATTTCTGTTAGCGTTGGCGCAGGATATGATCCTCGCCGCCATTCCTGCGGTCGGCTTTGCGATGGTGTTCAACGTTCCCGTTCGAGCGTTACGCTGGTGTGCGCTGCTTGGTGCGATAGGTCATGGTTCCCGAATGATCTTAATGACCAGCGGGCTGAATATTGAATGGTCAACCTTTATGGCCTCTATGCTGGTCGGCACCATTGGTATTCAATGGTCGCGCTGGTATCTGGCGCATCCGAAAGTGTTTACCGTGGCGGCTGTTATCCCTATGTTCCCTGGCATATCAGCTTATACCGCAATGATTTCGGCGGTAAAAATCAGCCAGCTAGGTTACAGCGAACCGTTGATGATTACCCTGTTAACCAACTTTCTTACAGCTTCATCGATTGTTGGTGCGTTATCCATCGGTCTTTCCATTCCTGGATTATGGTTGTACCGCAAGCGCCCTCGCGTATAAAATTGCCTCACTTAAAGCACGCGGATGAGAGACAGCCTCCTCTCCTCCGTGTGTTACTATAAAAGTTATCTCCCTTCTCGTTCATCGTTCCATATTTGAGAAACAGTATGTCTTCCAGAGTTTTGACCCCGGACGTCGTTGGTATTGACGCCCTGGTACACGATCACCAAACCGTTCTGGCAAAAGCTGAAGGCGGTGTGGTTGCCGTATTTGCTAACAATGCCCCGGCGTTTTATGCCGTCACGCCTGCACGCCTGGCTGAACTGCTGGCGCTGGAAGAAAAACTGGCGCGTCCGGGAAGCGATGTCGCTCTGGACGATCAACTCTATCAGGAACCGCAAGCCGCTCCCGTTGCTGTACCAATGGGGAAATTTGCCATGTATCCGGACTGGCAACCCGATGCCGACTTTATCCGCCTGGCGGCGCTATGGGGCGTGGCACTAAGAGAGCCGGTGACCGCCGAAGAACTGGCGTCATTCATTGCCTACTGGCAGGCGGAAGGCAAAGTCTTTCACCATGTGCAGTGGCAACAAAAACTGGCGCGCAGCCTGCAAATCGGTCGTGCCAGCAACGGCGGACTGCCGAAACGAGATGTGAATACGGTCAGTGAACCTGACAGCCAAATTCCACCAGGATTCAGAGGGTAACGATGAAAAACGTTGGCGACCTGATGCAACGCCTGCAAAAAATGATGCCTGCCCATATCAAACCTGCGTTCAAAACGGGTGAAGAATTACTGGCCTGGCAGAAAGAACAAGGGGCGATCCGCTCCGCCGCTCTCGAACGTGAAAATCGGGCGATGAAAATGCAGCGCACCTTTAACCGCTCCGGTATTCGTCCACTGCATCAGAACTGCTCCTTTGAGAACTATCGCGTTGAGTGTGAAGGACAAATGAATGCGTTAAGCAAAGCGCGCCAGTATGTCGAGGAGTTTGACGGCAACATCGCCAGCTTCATCTTTTCTGGTAAGCCAGGAACCGGCAAAAACCATCTGGCGGCGGCAATCTGCAACGAGCTGCTGCTACGCGGTAAATCCGTATTGATCATCACCGTGGCCGATATTATGTCGGCGATGAAAGATACCTTCAGGAATAGCGGTACCAGCGAAGAACAACTGCTTAACGATCTGAGTAACGTTGATCTGCTGGTGATCGATGAGATCGGCGTGCAGACCGAATCGAAATACGAAAAAGTGATCATCAACCAGATCGTCGATCGCCGCTCTTCTTCCAAACGCCCAACCGGGATGCTGACCAACAGTAATATGGAAGAGATGACCAAGTTGCTGGGCGAACGCGTGATGGACCGTATGCGCCTGGGTAACAGTTTGTGGGTGATCTTCAACTGGGATAGCTACCGTAGCCGTGTAACAGGTAAAGAGTATTAATCCCCGTTTCTGGCGGTATACTGCGACACAATTCAACCTTGAGTAATGATGATGAAAACTATTAAACATCTTCTGTGCTGTGCCATTGCCGCCAGCGCATTAATTTCCACCGGGGTGCATGCTGCGTCCTGGAAAGATGCGCTCTCCAGCGCCGCCAGCGAACTTGGCAACCAAAACAACACGACACAGGAAGGCGGTTGGTCGCTCGCGTCATTAACTAACTTGCTTAGCAGCGGGAACCAGGCCTTAAGCGCAGATAACATGAACAACGCCGCAGGCATTCTGCAATACTGCGCGAAGCAAAAGCTGGCTTCGGTAACCGATGCCGAAAACATCAAGAATCAGGTACTGGAAAAACTGGGCCTGAACAGTGAAGAGCAAAAAGAAGACACCAACTATCTGGATGGCATTCAGGGTTTGCTGAAAACCAAAGATGGTCAGCAACTCAATCTGGATAATATTGGAACGACTCCGCTGGCAGAAAAGGTGAAAACCAAAGCCTGCGATCTGGTGTTAAAGCAGGGGCTGAACTTCATTTCCTGAACCGCGAAACGCCGCGTTTTAGCTGTTACCCGGCTGACGCGGCTCTCTCCTGCCCTTTTCCCTGCTCCTGGACGGTTTTACCCCTGTTACACGGGAAGCGACCGCGATCAAAAAAGTCTGTTTATAAACTAATTCCTAACAACATCGCATTTTTTTGACACTAGAATTGCAGCAATATGGCGACGCCATTACATTGTGCTTCTCAAAAAACTTAAACGTTGGCTAAACGGCCCGGTTTAGTGAGGATCGCCCGTTGTCAGAACTACTCTCTTTCGCCCTTTTTCTCGCCTCTGTGCTGATTTACGCATGGAAAGCGGGACGTAACACCTGGTGGTTTGCGGCCACATTAACGGTACTGGGGCTATTTGTCGTTTTAAATATCACCCTGTTTGCCAGCGACTATTTTACTGGCGATGGTATTAACGACGCGGTTCTCTATACCTTAACCAACAGCCTGACCGGTGCTGGTGTCAGCAAATACATCCTGCCTGGTATCGGCATTGTGCTGGGGCTGGCGGCGGTGTTCGGTGCGCTGGGCTGGATCCTGCGCCGTCGTCGTCATCATCCGCACCATTTTGGTTACAGCCTGCTGGCACTCTTACTGGCGCTGGGTTCAGTGGATGCCAGCCCGGCATTTCGTCAGATAACGGAACTGGTGAAATCCCAGTCACGCGACGGCGACCCGGACTTTGCGGCTTATTATAAAGAGCCGTCGAAAACTATCCCTGACCCGAAACTCAACCTGGTTTATATCTACGGCGAAAGTCTCGAGCGGACCTATTTTGATAACGAGGCTTTCCCGGATCTCACGCCTGAACTGGGCGCGTTGAAAAATGAAGGCCTGGATTTCAGCCACACGCAGCAGCTGCCAGGAACGGATTACACGATTGCGGGCATGGTGGCTTCTCAGTGCGGCATACCGCTGTTTGCCCCATTTGAAGGCAACGCCTCCGCCTCTGTCTCCAGCTTCTTCCCGCAGAACATCTGTCTGGGCGATATCCTGAAAAACTCGGGTTATCAGAACTATTTCGTGCAGGGCGCGAATCTGCGTTTTGCCGGTAAAGATGTGTTCCTGAAGTCGCATGGCTTCGACCACTTATACGGCTCAGAAGAGCTGAAAAGTGTGGTGGCCGACCCGCACTATCGTAACGACTGGGGATTCTACGACGATACCGTTCTCGATGAAGCGTGGAAAAAATTTGAAGAGCTTTCCCGCTCAGGTCAGCGATTCTCACTGTTTACCCTGACAGTCGATACCCATCACCCGGATGGTTTTATCTCGCGCACCTGTAACCGCAAAAAATATGATTTTGACGGTAAGCCGAATCAGTCATTCAGCGCGGTAAGCTGCAGCCAGGAGAATATTGCGACGTTTATCAACAAAATCAAAGCGTCACCGTGGTTTAAAGATACCGTCATCGTCGTCTCTTCTGACCATTTAGCGATGAACAATACGGCGTGGAAATACCTTAATAAGCAGGATCGCAATAACCTGTTTTTTGTCATCCGTGGCGACAAGCCGCAGCAAGAGACGCTGGCAGTGAAGCGTAATACGATGGATAACGGCGCGACGGTGCTGGACATTCTCGGTGGCGATAACTATCTCGGACTTGGCCGTAGCAGTTTATCCGGGCAGTCGATGTCGGAAATCTTCCTCAATATCAAAGAGAAAACATTGGCGTGGAAGCCGGATATCATCCGCCTGTGGAAATTCCCTAAAGAGATGAAAGAGTTCACCATCGACCAGCAGAAAAACATGATTGCCTTCTCAGGTAGCCATTTCCGTTTGCCGCTGCTGTTGCGGGTTTCAGACAAACGCGTGGAACCGCTGCCGGAAAGCGAATACTCAGCACCGCTGCGTTTCCAGCTGGCAGATTTCGCTCCACGCGACAATTTCGTCTGGGTTGACCGTTGCTACAAGATGGCACAACTCTGGGCTCCGGAACTGGCACTCTCCACCGACTGGTGTGTCTCGCAAGGGCAGCTTGGCGGTCAGCAAATTGTTCAGCATGTTGACAAAGCAATATGGAAGGGCAAAACGGCATTTAAAGATACGGTCATCGACATGGCGCGTTACAAAGGCAATGTCGATACGCTAAAGATTGTTGATAACGATATTCGCTACAAAGCCGACAGTTTCATCTTTAACGTCGCTGGTGCGCCAGAAGAGGTGAAACAGTTTAGCGGGATTTCTCGTCCAGAGTCGTGGGGTCGCTGGTCCAACGCACAGCTGGGTGATGAAGTAAAAATCGAGTACAAGCATCCGCTGCCGAAGAAATTTGACCTGGTGATTACCGCCAAAGCATACGGCAATAACGCCAGCCGTCCTATTCCGGTACGCGTAGGCAATGAAGAACAAACCCTTGTGCTGGGCAATGAAGTGACCACCACCACACTGCATTTCGATAACCCAACCGATGCCGACACACTGGTAATTGTGCCGCCGGAACCTGTCTCAACCAACGAAGGGAATATCCTCGGACACTCGCCGCGTAAGCTCGGGATCGGCATGGTGGAAATTAAAGTGGTGGAACGTGAAGGGTAATTCCTGACTGATGTGTAGGTCGCATAAGGTGCGACCTACACACCTTCTCCGGCCTACAAAACATTATTGAGAAACAGAAAAAAAACAGCGCCCAACACTTCCCCGGACGCTGCATGGCAACTTTAATAATCTCGCCTTATCAGAAAGTAATTACGCCCTTAATCAACTCACGATTGTTAATCACATCGCGCTCGTAGGTTTCTGCCAGCGTGGCGAACGGATAGCGGTGGGTTAACATCATGTCGGCAGTGATTTTCCCTTCCGCCATCAATCGACCGACTTTAGCGAAATCTTCCGGCGTGGCGTTGCGGCTGCCCATCATCGTCGTTTCTTTTTTATGGAATTCCGGATCGGAGAACTGCAACTCACCTTTAAACAGGCCGACAAATACCACCGTGCCGCCGTGACGAATCAGATTTACGGTGTTATTCATCGCATGTTGATTACCTGTCGCGTCAATCACTTTCTGCGCCAGCGAACCACCAAACTGCGCCCGCAGCTGCGCGTCAAAATCTTCGGCTGACGGGTCCAGAACAGGTAATTCCAGACGCGTTGCCACATGTTCACGGCGCGCCGGACTGGTATCCGCCACCACCACCTGCGCGCCATCGGCTTTAGCGATTGCCGCCGCGCCCAGACCGATTGGCCCCGCCCCGACCACCAGCACCTGCTCGCTGGGTGCAATAGCTGCACGACGCACCGCATGAGCGCTAATAGCGAAAGGTTCAATCAATGCTGCCGCCTGCGGGTCAATACCGTCTGCGGGCAAAATGTTCGCCACCGGCACGCTCAAATACTCACTAAAACCGCCATCCTGATGCACGCCAATGACTGAAATTTTTTCACAGCAATTGGTACGACCGCTTTTACACGCCGGGCATTGCTGACAAGAAATATACGGAATTACCGCAACTTGCTGTCCGATATTAAAATTGTGAATGTTTTTTCCTGATTCAATAATCTCCCCACATATTTCATGGCCTAAAACGCGTGGATAACTAAAAAATGGCTGATTGCCCGCCCAGGCATGAATATCTGTACCGCAAATCCCGACAGTTTTAATTTTAATTAATGCTTCATTATCGCCTGGCACCGGTCTTTCCCGGACTTCCCATACTAAATTCTTTATTTCCTGACAAATTAATACTTTCATTGTGGACATGATTCACCGCTCCTTTTATTTTATGACTTTCAGATATCGTCGAATTTATAAGAGCGCCTGAATTTACCCATAAAATATGCGGATGATCGCGCATAAAAATGTTTTAAATCGGCTTTTAATGCCGGACTGGAGGGAAGAATGAGTCGTTCGCAGAATTTACGTCATAGCGTCATAAATCAGGTGATTGAAGATATGGCGAGGGGCAATATTCCTTCTCCGCTGCCTTCACAAAGCGGACTGGCAGAAATGTATAACATCAGTCGCACTACGGTACGCCACATACTCCAGCATTTAAGCGCATGTGGCGTGCTCACCCTGGTGGGGAAAAATTATGTTATCGCCCGCAAACCCGAACAGAACGATGGATTTGATTGCATCACGGCCTCGCTGAAAGAGCAAAACCGTCTTTTCGAGCAGGCATTTTTCACCATGATTAACCTGCGCCAGTTACGCGCCGGAGAAAGCTTTTCCGAACTTCAGCTGGCGCGAGCGGCAAGTGTCAGTCCGGTAGTGGTACGAGAATATCTTTTGAAATTCGGTCGTTATAATCTTATTCAAAGCGAAAAGCGCGGCCAATGGAGCATGAAGCAGTTCGATCAATCCTACGCCGAGCAGCTGTTTGAGCTACGCGAAATGCTCGAAACACATTCCCTGCAACACTTTCTCAACCTTCCCGATGATGACCCTCGCTGGCTGCAAGCAAAAACCATGCTCGAACGCCACCGGACGCTGCGCGACAGCATTGGCAGCAACTTTCGAATGTTTTCTCAATTAGACCGTGATTTTCATGCCATGCTGTTATCCGCTGCTGACAACATCTTTTTTAATCAATCACTTGAAATTATATCGGTGATCTTTCATTTTCACTATCAATGGGATGAAAGCGATCTCAAACAGCGCAATATCATTGCTGTTGATGAACATATGACCATTCTCAGCGCCCTGATTTGCCGTAGCGATTTAGATGCAATAACGGCGTTGCGAAACCATCTGGATACCGCCAAACAATCAATGATTCGTTCCATCAGGCAACATCACCGATAAATTAAGTACAGATTAAAAACATTGATTCTTGGTTTATATCACTATGTTGTATTAATGCAGTATTAATCCAGGCGATTGTTCTGCCCATAAGGAAATACATAGGGAATAAACGATGCTGGAAGTATTACTCTCAGCCATCATTTAATTCCCTATTACTGGCAGCGATAAAATTATCGGCTATCCATGATTAACGTTTCCAGCACATCTAATTCACTGACTATTTTTGCCAGTGTTTCATCACTGACTTCTTGCCTTGCGCGCATCTGGTAAATAGCCGCGCGTTTGGCATTTAACGCCGCCAGATTAAATGTTCTTTCCAGCTTCGCACGCTGCATATGCAGGGAATTATCATTAGGCGACATATCCTCTTCACTATGTCGCATATAACCGATAACTCTGGCCCCCGTTTCCATAATCAACTCGTTATCGAGGTTTTCTGTTCTGGCGCGCAGCAAACGTTGCTCGGTCTTTTGCACACTCAGTATGGCCATTTTAGCCATAAACAGATCGGCAGCTTCCTCTTCTTTTTGTCGGTTATCGCTGAAAATCCCCACATTTTTCCCCAGTAATAACGGCAGAATAATAATGCCGCAAACCAGCGAAAAGAGGATCACACCTGTGGCGAGAAATACCAGCAAGTAACGCCCGGGAAAAGGTGTGCCATCCGGCAGCAATAACGGGATAGAAAGCACCCCCGCAAGCGTGATAGCTCCGCGCACCCCCGCAAAGGTCGCCAGCAGCATATGACGCGTTTTATATCCAGCAAACAGCATCGGATGTTTGCCGGGTCGTTTACGGCTATACAGACGCATCAGCCAAAGCCAGCCCAGGCGCACAACCATTAACGCCAGGTAGATCCAAATGACATCAAGGAGCAGCGATCCGGTGTCCACCAGTGGATCGTTTTCTGCACGGATCAGTGATTCCGAAATAATGCCCGGCAGTTGTAAGCCTAAAATCAGAAACACCATGCCGTTAAAGACATATTCAAGCATCGACCAGCTACTTTTAGCTTTAATTCTCAGGCGAATAGGCGCGTGGTGGACTACGCCAATGCGACTGGTTGTTAACCCCGCGGCGACAGCGGCAAGAATGCCAGATAAGCCAAAATGTTCCGCAACCAGATAAACAATAAACGGCAACAGAAGCATCAATACAATCTGAATGGAAGGTTCATCGTGAGCATATCGGCTGATCAACAGCAGCCCTTTACCATATAACCAGGTAACAGCGATCCCCACGGCAATACCGCCCAACGCAACGACAAAAAACGCAATGGTTGCGCCATGAACGCTGAATTCCATCGTTCCCATCGTCACTGCAACAGCAAATTTCAACGCCACCAGGCCGGAAGCATCATTCATCAACGCTTCGCCTTCGAGCACTTCCTGGATGTTTTTGCTGATACGCCCTTTCCCGACAATCCCCAGCAACGCCACGGCATCGGTAGGCGACAACACGGCGGCTAATGCGAAAGCAGCGATGAGCGGCACATTCGGTAAGAGTAAATGAATCACATAGCCGACACCAAAAATAGTGATTAGTACCAACACAAGTGCCAGGCTGATAATTTCCCGGCTGTGCTTGATCAATTCTTTAGGTTGTATTTTTGAACTTTCAGCAAACAACAGGGGGGGTATAAACAATAAGAGAAAAAGTTCAGGATTGAATTCCACATGCAGACCAAATATAGGCTGGGCCAGTACTGCGCCAGCGGCAATCTGGATTAAAGGAAGTGGTATCTGGACAGGAGACAGACGTGTAAGCACGCTGGTTAATGATACTACCAACGTAAGAATTAAAATTGTTAAAAGTATTTCCATATAATAAACAGGCTTCCTCATTCATAAATAATGGATATTATTAATTTAACTTCATAAAAAGCGCTCTGGTTAGCACTTAACGTTAATCATTAATCACTGCGTTCACTCACATGATCAGAAGGAACCCAGTAAAATAAGTTTTCAAGTTGATAACAAATTCACCATGTGAATATTTACTACCTTTCCCCGTTGTAACGAATCATCCGTTACTCTCTGATTTCCTTGCCGAACAAGTTATTTAGTGAATGACGGCTTTCTTTTAACATCAGCATGAATTATACGTTTAGCAAATGTATTAAATCAGCACTAAATAAATTTAATGGATACCACCATTCTGCGTCAACACTTAGTTTTTATCTGTATTGACAATTAAAAATAACCGCAGCCAAATTAATGATTTTATTTTTAATAAATCATCAACCGAATAAGAGATCTTATCAGCGATAACTAAACTCATCAGAGGGTGTTCCTTGTAACGTCATGCATTACATAACTTTAAGATATACAATCAAAAAATGCATTAAAAACCGATTAAAAGCAGCAAAGTATTACCCGGTGCACGAATTTATGATACATCTGCAGCCATTCTGCTATTCGCTGACTACTTTTCAGTAATGACTGCTTTTTCATAAGGTTTCACTCCCGACAACAATGTTGGAGTTTTATTTCCTTAGCATGGAGTAAGTAAAGATGAGCAAAATAATAGCGATGCTAATTACTGTCAGTACCCTTTTTTTACCGTCAATAATCCAGGCAAAACCTATTTCAATAAAAGTTGCCTATGAAAATAACCCTGGAGAACCCCTGGATGTGGTCATGCGTTACTGGGCAGACCTATTAAATAAAAAAAGTAATGGCGAAATAACACTTGCGCTCTATCCCAGCTCCCAATTGGGATCAAAACAGGATGTCACCGAGCAAGCCATGATGGGCATGAATGTCATAACCTTGAGTGATGTGGCTTTTCTTGCCGATTATGAACCCGATTTGGGGATTTTGTTTGGACCGTATCTGACTGACGATCCGCAAAAACTGTTCAAAATATATGAAAGCGACTGGTTTAAACAAAAAAATGAAAGTCTGAAGAAAAAGGGAATTCATGTGGTAATGAATAATTATCTCTATGGCACTCGACAGATTATTTCGAAAAAACCCATTCGCACCGTTGACGATCTCGCAGGTTTAAAAATTCGCGTTCCTAATAACGTCATGCAAATAAAAGCCATTCAGGCGATGGGGGCAACACCAACTCCCATGCCATTAGGCGAAGTTTATCCCGCATTAACCCAGGGCGTTATTGACGGCGTAGAAAACCCAATTTCAGTGCTGCAAGGGCAAAAACTGTATGAGCAGGCAAGATATCTGACAATAGTTAACTACCTGACAAATACCTCAGTGTGGATAGGTGGTGAAGCCTTCTTTGGCACCCTTTCACCAGAACAACTGGAGATGCTCCACCAGACCGGCTATGAAGCGGGTGTCTATAGCCAGAAACTCACTCTTGAGCGTGATGCCGAAATGTTGAAAACCATGCAGGCAGCCGGCGTCGAAGTGATCTATCCCGATACTGGACCATTCCAGAAGAAAGCACGCGAAGTTTACTCTCAATTCCCGGAATGGACACCAGGTCTGTACGAAACCATTCAACAGCAACTGCAATAAGCATTAATGCTCAGCGTCCTGCCTCATCTCTCTTAGGCAGGACACGCACTAACAGGAGGTTTCATGCGTCTTTTTGGCAAAGTGGCAGAATTTAGTGCTGCCTTTGCGCTATTCGTTCTGGTTGTGGTGACAATTGGAGCGGTATTTATGCGTTATTTCATCGGCCAACCGCTTCAATGGACAGAAGAAATGTCGGGAATGCTGATGATTTGGGTGGTGATGTTAGGTGGAGTGGTGGCGGAACGTGACAGGGCGCACCTGACCATTCCCTTCCTGATGGAGATGCTTCCAGGCAAACTCAGGCGTGTTATTGCAGTACTGGTCGCCCTTCTCTCCATCGCACTGCTGCTTTATATGGCCTGGCTTGGCTACCGACTAGCCGAAATGGCGCAGTTTAAAGTGACACAAATTCTGAAGGTTTCCTGGTTCTGGATCGATCTGGCGGTCCCTGTCGGCGCACTGGCAACGGCTATTTATACCCTCTACTGGTTAATAAACGATACAAAACAATCCGATAGCGGAGACAAAATGCAATGAGTTGGTTATTGATTATTCCGCTAATGATCGTCTGTTTGTTTCTCAACATTCGGGTCTATCTGGCGATGTTTATTGGCATCATCGCTTACTTTTTATTCTTCTCCAGCGTACCGATTGAAATTGCCGTGCAAAGACTAATCGCGCCAACGCAAAGCCCATCATTGCTGGCAATTCCGTTTTTTATCTTGCTCGGCACACTAATGAGCTACACCGGCATTGCCGAACGCATCCTGCACATTGCCAACGTTCTGGTGGGGAAAATGCGCGGCGGACTGGGCGTGGCAAACATTCTCGTCAGCACCATGATGGGCGGCGTCAGCGCCTCTAACCTTGCTGACGCGGCGATGCTGTCGCGCATGATGGTGCCGGAGATGGAGCGTAAAGGCTACAATCGCGCGTTTGCCGCCGCCATTACCGCTGGTGGCTCGTTAGTCACCCCGATCATACCGCCTGGAATAGCCCTGATTATTTACGGTCTGGTTGCCGACGTCTCTATCGGAAAAATGTTTATCGCCGGACTGGTACCTGGTTTGCTATGCGCAGTCGTACTGATGTTTACCGTCTACCTTGTCGCCCGCAAAACTAACGCTAAACCCTCGCGTGAAAGCTGGCCTACGGGCAAAGAGGTGGTGTTCTCGCTGGGACAGGCCTGGCCTGCGCTGTTCCTCATTTTTGCTGTGGTGGGTGGTATTCGCGCTAACATTTTCACCCCAACAGAAGCAGGTGCAGCAGCGGTGCTAATCGTGCTGGCGATTGGCTTTTTTATCTATCGTGAAATGCGGATTTCTCATGTCGTCAAAGCATTGGGCGAAACGGCACGCGCAACCGCATCGGTGATGCTGGTAATCATGGCCAGCGCCGCATTGGGATGGATTTTCTCAATGGAACATGCTGGTGTCGCAGTGGCGAATTTTGTGACTTCGCTGACCGAAAACAAATACATGTTCCTGTTGATTATCAACATATTGCTACTGACGCTGGGGATGTTTCTGGAAGGAAACGCCATTTTGCTGATCCTGGTACCACTATTAAAACCGGTGGTCGAACACTTTGGCATCGATCCGGTGCATTTTGGCATCATCATGATCTTCAACCTGTCGATTGGCGCATTCACGCCACCGGTAGGTACCGTGATGCTGCTGGTATGTAATATCACGCAAGTTTCGGTGGGAAATTTCTTTAAACAATCCCTGCCCCTACTGGCGGCTCTACTGTTAATGCTAATGCTGGTGACATATATCCCGGCGATTTCACTGTTCCTGGTTTAATAATAAAAACGCCGGATGAAATACTCATCCGGCATCATTACGTTAAAACGTTTCCCAGTTCTCCTCGCTATCTGCCACGGCCATTTTGCGCGGCGTAGCTGGCGTCACGGTTTTTACCACAGCCGATGCTTCACGCTGCTGTTGCTGCTGTTGCTGAATCCGGAACACTGCCACTGCTTCGGTCAGGCGACTGGCCTGCTCTTCCAGCGCGGCGGCGGCGGCGGCAGATTCTTCCACCAGCGCGGCGTTCTGTTGAGTTACCCGGTCCATCTCAGCAACCGCTAAGCCAACCTGATCGATACCACGGCTCTGCTCATCAGAAGCAGAAGCAATTTCGCCCATAATGTCCGTCACGCGGGTCACGGCACTGACAATCTCCGCCATTGTTTCCCCGGCGCTTTCGACCAGCGTAGAGCCAACATCCACTTTCCCCACCGAGTCTTCAATCAGGCTTTTAATTTCACGCGCAGCCTGAGCGCTACGCTGGGCCAGATTACGCACTTCTCCCGCGACCACCGCAAAACCACGTCCTTGCTCACCCGCACGCGCAGCCTCAACCGCCGCGTTCAAAGCCAGAATATTGGTCTGGAAGGCAATACCGTCAATTACGCTGATAATATCGGCGATTTTCTGCGAACTGGTGGAGATATCGCGCATGGTCTGCACCACGTTATCCACCACTTTGCCACCGCGTTGCGCCGTTTCGGAAGCACTTAACGCCAGATGGCTGGCCTGGCGCGCATTTTCGGCATTCTGTTTCACCGTTGCGGTCAGTTGCTCCATGCTGGCTGCCGTCTCTTCCAGCGAAGCGGCCTGTTGCTCGGTGCGCGAAGAGAGATCGTTATTGCCGGTGGCGATTTCGCTGGCACCGCTATAGATGGCATTGGCCCCGTTGCGCACATCACCGACGGTACGCATCAGCTCTCCCTGCATATGGCGCAAACTCTCTGCCAGTTGCCCCATCTCATTAGAGCCATCCACCTCAATCGGTTTCACCAGAACGCCGCCTGCAATATGACGAATGCTGTCAATCAGGCGATTCATTGGCGCGACCAGCGAGGCTTTAATACCGAACCAGACGGCGAGGATGACCGCCAGTACGACGATCATCACGCCTACCAGAATCCACATCGCCTGGCTGTAGGAGGCATTGTTATCGCTGACGGCGATATCATAGAGCCGATCGTTTTGCTCCATGTAAGCCACATACTGCTTCTCGAAACCGTCCTGATATCCCTGGGTCGGCTGATCAAAGAACTCGTTGATTTTGCCTGCACCTAACAGTTGTATCAGCTCCGCCAGCGCATTGTGATAAATATCGTAATTACGTTTGATCTCTGCCGCTGCGGCGGTGCTCTGACGCGGGTCACGCGGCAACGCTTCGTAATCCGCCCAGTTTTTTTCCGCCTGTTTCAGCGAAATACTGGCACTCTGCATCAACTCAGCAACGGTTGAACCGCTACCAATATTGTTCTGATCCATCATGTAGCGGATACCCGCGCGGTTGAGGGTGTTACGCGTCTGCAACAACGCGACCCAGCTGCCATTCAGCGTGGATTGCTGCTGGCGAATGGTTTGTAAAACAGTGAAATTTTCTTTGTCGTTCTTTAAGGCATTAAAGAACAGACCGCCTGAAGTCAGTTGTAAAAGGCCAAAAACGGCCAAAACCAGCAGTAAGCTGGTCACAATTTTGATACGTTTTAACATGGTTTCTCTTTCCTGTGGACCGATGCAAGATTTTCGGCCTGGAAAGGAAAAACTTTATGAAAATCCCGCGGAGATGACATCGAGTAATTTTATTCACCCCCTGAATTTAAAAAGCCATTATTTACATAAATTATTCGCAATATAAATATGTGATATAAATCACATATTTATGGTTACTTAAACGACGCCTTTGCCGCTCACCGCCATTCCTGACCGCTTACGTCCCTAAAATAACCACTCAGTTATTTACCTTACTTTACGCGCGCGTAACTCTGGCAACATCACTGCAGGATAGCGGTCAATTTACCTCCTCAAACGCAACGCAAACCTAGAACGGCTTCGGCCAACTATTAATCAATACATGCCAGGTTTTACTATGGATACTAAAAAGATATTCAAGCACATACCCTGGGTGATTCTCGGAATCATCGGTGCATTCTGCCTCGCGGTAGTTGCATTACGTCGGGGGGAGCACGTCAGCGCCCTGTGGATCGTGGTCGCCTCTGTGTCGGTGTATCTGGTGGCGTATCGCTACTACAGTCTGTACATCGCCCAGAAGGTGATGAAACTCGACCCCACGCGCGCGACGCCTGCGGTTATTAACAACGACGGTCTGAACTACGTTCCGACCAACCGTTACGTGTTGTTTGGTCACCACTTCGCCGCTATCGCCGGTGCTGGTCCGCTGGTGGGTCCGGTTCTCGCCGCGCAGATGGGCTACCTGCCTGGCACGCTGTGGCTGCTGGCGGGGGTCGTGCTGGCCGGTGCGGTTCAGGACTTTATGGTGCTGTTTATCTCCTCTCGCCGTAACGGCGCATCTCTCGGTGAGATGATCAAAGAAGAGATGGGACCAGTACCGGGGACTATCGCGCTGTTTGGCTGTTTCTTAATCATGATCATCATCCTCGCCGTTCTGGCGCTGATTGTGGTTAAAGCCCTGGCCGAAAGTCCGTGGGGGGTCTTCACCGTTTGCTCAACCGTACCGATTGCGCTGTTTATGGGTATCTACATGCGCTTTATTCGTCCGGGGCGTGTGGGTGAAGTCTCTGTCATTGGTATCGTGCTGCTGGTTGCCTCTATCTACTTCGGTGGCGTGATTGCTCACGATCCGTACTGGGGTCCGGCACTGACCTTTAAAGATACCACCATTACTTTCGCGCTGATTGGCTATGCGTTTGTCTCCGCACTGCTACCAGTGTGGCTGATCCTCGCACCGCGCGACTATCTGGCAACCTTCCTGAAAATCGGCGTTATCGTCGGCCTGGCGCTGGGTATCGTGGTGCTGAACCCGGAACTGAAAATGCCTGCCATGACCCAGTACATTGACGGTACTGGCCCGCTGTGGAAAGGCGCTCTGTTCCCGTTCCTGTTCATCACCATCGCCTGTGGTGCGGTATCTGGCTTCCACGCGCTGATCTCTTCCGGTACGACGCCGAAACTGCTGGCTAATGAAACCGACGCGCGTTTCATCGGCTACGGCGCAATGCTGATGGAGTCCTTCGTGGCGATTATGGCGCTGGTTGCTGCGTCCATCATCGAACCGGGTCTTTACTTCGCGATGAACACCCCGCCTGCTGGCCTTGGCATCACCATGCCTAACCTGCATGAAATGGGTGGCGAGAACGCGCCGATCATCATGGCACAGCTGAAAGACGTTACCGCACACGCGGCAGCGACCGTCAGCTCCTGGGGCTTCGTGATTTCGCCAGAGCAGATCCTGCAAACCGCGAAAGACATTGGTGAGCCTTCTGTCCTGAACCGTGCAGGTGGTGCGCCAACGCTGGCGGTAGGTATCGCTCACGTGTTCCACAAAGTGCTGCCGATGGCTGACATGGGCTTCTGGTATCACTTCGGTATTCTGTTCGAAGCCCTGTTCATCCTGACCGCGCTGGATGCGGGTACCCGTTCTGGCCGCTTTATGCTGCAAGACCTGCTGGGTAACTTCATCCCGTTCCTGAAAAAAACCGACTCTCTGGTTGCCGGTATCATCGGTACTGCGGGCTGTGTGGGTCTGTGGGGCTACCTGCTGTATCAGGGCGTGGTCGATCCGCTGGGCGGCGTTAAGAGCCTGTGGCCGCTGTTCGGTATCTCCAACCAGATGCTGGCAGCCGTGGCGCTGGTACTGGGCACCGTTGTACTGATTAAGATGAAGCGCACCCAATACATCTGGGTAACTGTTGTTCCGGCTGTATGGCTGCTTATCTGCACCACCTGGGCGCTGGGCCTGAAACTGTTCAGCACCAACCCGCAGATGGAAGGCTTCTTCTACATGGCAAGCCAGTACAAAGAGAAGATTGCTAACGGTACTGACCTGACGGCGCAGCAGATTGCCAACATGAACCACATCGTTGTGAACAACTACACCAACGCAGGCCTGAGTATTCTGTTCCTGATTGTGGTGTACAGCATCATCTTCTACGGTTTCAAAACCTGGCTGAAGGTGCGTAACAGCGACAAACGTACTGACAAAGAAACACCGTACGTTCCAATCCCGGAAGGCGGCGTGAAGATCTCTTCGCACCACTAACCGGTTGCCTTATCCGGCTTACAAAATGTCTATCGTAGGCCGGATAAGGCGTTTACGCCGCATCCGGCAAATCCCCAGCCCGGACCTTCCGGGCTTTACGCATATCTGGAAGGCAAAATGTTTGGTAACTTAGGACAGGCAAAAAAATATCTCGGCCAGGCGGCGAAGATGTTGATTGGCATTCCAGACTACGACAACTACGTCGAGCATATGAAGACCAACCATCCCGACAAGCCGTACATGAGCTATGAAGAATTCTTCCGCGAACGCCAGAACGCGCGCTACGGCGGCGATGGTAAAGGCGGTATGCGCTGTTGTTAATGGAGAGAGCATGAACCCGATTGCAGTTACCCTACTCACCGGTTTTTTAGGCGCAGGCAAAACCACCCTGCTGCGCCATATTCTTAATGAACAACACGGCTACAAGATTGCCGTGATTGAAAACGAATTCGGCGAAGTCTCCGTTGATGATCAACTGATTGGCGATCGCGCCACGCAGATCAAAACGCTGACCAACGGCTGCATCTGCTGTTCGCGCTCCAACGAGCTGGAAGACGCCCTACTCGACCTGCTGGATAATCTCGACAAGGGCAATATTCAGTTCGACCGTCTGGTCATTGAATGCACCGGCATGGCCGATCCCGGCCCGATTATTCAGACCTTTTTCTCCCATGAGATTTTATGCCAGCGTTACCTGCTGGATGGCGTGATTGCGCTGGTGGATGCGGTACATGCCGATGAGCAGATGAACCAGTTCACCATCGCCCAGTCACAGGTTGGCTACGCCGACCGTATTCTGCTGACTAAAACCGACGTCGCAGGCGAAGCAGAAAAACTGCGTGAACGTCTGGCGCGCATCAACGCCCGTGCACCGGTCTACACCGTCACCCACGGCGACATCGACCTGGGCCTGCTGTTCAACACCAACGGTTTTATGCTGGAAGAGAACGTCGTCAGCACCAAGCCACGTTTTCACTTTATCGCGGACAAACAAAACGATATTTCGTCGATTGTGGTGGAACTGGATTACCCGGTAGATATCAGCGAAGTTTCCCGCGTGATGGAAAACCTGCTGCTGGAGTCGGCGGATAAACTACTGCGTTACAAAGGGATGCTATGGATTGACGGCGAACCTAACCGCCTGCTGTTCCAGGGCGTCCAACGCCTCTACAGCGCCGACTGGGACCGCCCGTGGGGCGATGAAAAACCGCATAGTACGATGGTGTTTATCGGGATTCAGCTGCCAGAGGAAGAGATTCGGGCAGCGTTTGCGGGGTTGAGGAAGTAATCGTGAAAGGTTGAGTGTAAAGCAACCCAATGCCCCACTTAGCAGTGAGGGGGAAACAGAACGACGTGCTCCCCTCCGCTAAGTTTTATTGCGCGTGAATACCTGGATCTGGCAAAAAATTGCCGCGTGTGGCGTCAGCCCATGCTTCGCTACCAGACGCAGGAATGTCGCTGTAATCAATATGTTCGTCGGATTTATTAACCAAAGCTTTAAGTTCAGCTTCTTGATGCACATCAAGTGTGTAGAGTGTGCCCCGTTTATGTTTAACCATGCTCATTTATGACCAGAACCTTTACTATATAATTTATAAAGATGAATTATTTCAGCCATCCAGGCACGTTATATTCTGAGACATTCTCAATGGAATATGCATCTCTCCTGTCAGAACCTTTCTTACATTTCAACTCATCAAAACCCCATTTACCCTCTCTATTGGAATAAAATACAGTATATTTATCAGTATTAAACCCAAAATACTTTTCATTCGAACGTGAAATATTCAACTGGCCACATTTAATCTGATTACGCCATTCAAAATCTATGGTGCTTTTTAAAACGTAGTACGAAATACCTTCTACATTTTTTGAAGCAAAAGCCACTAAAATAGTAGATACGATAAATGCTCCGGCAAGTATAAATAACCTATACACATTTAATTTAGTCACCAGAGTTAAAAAAGCAAAATAGATAATAAGTTGCATTAACATGAAGAAAAGCAACATAAAAGCCATCCCTTTCCAGAAATACTCAACCCATGGAGTTAGCGTGATGTTTAGATTACTCAAACTTAAAAACAAACTGGAAGCATAACTACTTGTGAATAAATATATAATTGGCATGACTGCTATAGTCACAGACCTAATAATCATTAATTTTTTATTTTCTTTAAACTCTAACTCTAATATAATAAAAATACCTCCCAGAAAAACAAATAATGAAAAAGCACTAAAAATATATACAGAGGCACTGACTGGAAAAATATTAATTGAAAGCACAAAGAACAAAAATATAAACCATGCAATAAGTGAACACCAAGCAGCACAACTATTCAACCTGTTTTTATTACTGAACTTAACAAAATACCCCATATATTCTGTAATGCGATTTTCTTCCACTAATGCATAAAGAAGAATACCAACAAAGCACAGAGATAAAATAATATCTTTCCACAGATATTTATAAGGGAGAAGTATAAAACCAAGGAGTAGATAAATTAGCAGAATGACATCTAATGCCTTAGTACAAAAATATTTTTTCACTCCTTGCAAGAACCGAACATTCCCCATATGAATCCTTATCCAGCTATTGATGAAACTCAAGAATACCTTTAAAACAGTGAATTAACGCTGATAATACTCTTTGAACAGATGAATTCATCTATTTTTCTGTGTAGAATTTGCGCATCGCATTTAGATGAGAACACCCCATGGCGGAACTGAACCTAAGTAACCTGACGGAAGCAGACATCATTACCAAATGCGTTATGCCAGCCATTCTCAATGCAGGCTGGGACAACACAACGCAAATCAGACAGGAGGTCAAACTCCGGGACGGTAAAGTCATCGTACGTGGTAAAGTTGCGGCACGCAGAACGGTAAAATCTGCTGACATCGTGCTGTATCACAAACCAGGCATTCCCTTAGCCGTGATTGAAGCAAAAGCCAACAAACATGAAATTGGCAAAGGGATGCAACAGGGCATTGAATATGCGCGCCTGCTGGACGTTCCTTTTGTTTTTGCCACCAACGGGGATGGCTTTATCTTCCGCGATGCCACCGCAGCCGAAGGTGAATGCCTTGAAAAGCAAATAACGCTGGATGACTTCCCCTCCCCCGCTGAACTCTGGCGAAAATTCTGCCTCTGGAAAGGATACACACAAGCTCAGCTTCCGGTGATTACTCAGGACTATTACGACGATGGCAGCGGTAAATCGCCACGTTATTACCAGCTTCAGGCAATCAACAAAACCATTGAAGCCGTCTCCAACGGGCAAAACCGCGTTCTGCTGGTCATGGCGACCGGAACAGGGAAAACCTATACCGCATTCCAGATCATCTGGCGCCTGTGGAAATCAAAAAATAAAAAACGCATTTTGTTCCTTGCCGATCGCAACATTCTGGTCGACCAAACCAAAAATAATGATTTCCAGCCATTTGGTACGGCAATGACCAAAGTCAGCGGACGCACCATTGATCCCGCTTATGAAATTCACCTCGCGCTCTATCAGGCTATAACTGGCCCGGAGGAAGACCAAAAAGCGTTTAAACAAGTCGCACCAGATTTCTTCGATCTGATCGTGATCGACGAATGCCATCGCGGCAGCGCATCCGAAGACAGCGCCTGGCGAGAGATCCTTGATTATTTCAGTTCCGCCACCCAAATTGGCTTAACCGCCACGCCAAAAGAGACGCATGAAGTCTCCAGCACGGATTACTTCGGCGATCCGGTTTACGTCTACTCACTAAAAGAAGGGATCGAAGACGGCTTCCTCGCCCCTTATAAAGTTGTCCGTGTTGATATTGATGTTGATCTGCAAGGCTGGCGCCCAACCAAAGGGCAAACTGACTTAAACGGCGAAGTGATCGACGATCGTATCTATAACCAGAAAGATTTCGATCGCACGATGGTAATCGACGAACGCACAGAACTGGTTGCCAGAACCATTACCGACTACCTCAAGCGCACCAACCCGATGGATAAAACCATCGTCTTCTGTAACGACATCGATCATGCAGAACGTATGCGCCGCGCCCTGGTGAATCTCAACCCGGAGCAGGTGAAAAAGAACGACAAATACGTCATGAAAATCACCGGCGATGATGAAATTGGCAAAGCTCAGTTGGATAACTTCATCAACCCAAAAAAACCGTACCCGGTTATCGCGACCACTTCAGAGCTGATGACCACCGGTGTGGATGCTAAAACCTGCAAACTGGTAGTACTGGACCAGAACATCCAGTCGATGACCAAATTCAAGCAAATTATCGGTCGTGGTACACGCATCGACGAGCGTTACGGCAAACTCTGGTTTACCATCCTCGACTTTAAAAAAGCCACCGAACTGTTTGCCGATGAGCGTTTCGATGGCATTCCCGAAAAAGTTATGGATACCACACCAGAGGATATCGCCGATCCAGAATCTGATTTTGAAGAGAAACTCGAAGAAATCAGCGAACACGACGAAGAGCAGGTGACAGGCGTTGATGAACCGCCTGCGCCGCCATACCAGGTTACCGATACCGATGATGTTGGCCCACTTCCGGAAGAAGACGAGAAGAAAATCCGCAAGTTTCACGTCAATGGCGTGGCGGTGGGTGTTATTGCGCAGCGTGTTCAGTATTACGATGCCGACGGTAAACTGGTTACCGAATCTTTTAAAGATTACACCCGCAAAACACTGCTCAAAGAATATGCCTCGCTGAATGACTTTACCCGCAAGTGGCAGGACGCCGATCGCAAAGAAGCGATCATTCACGAGCTGGAGCAACAGGGGATCATCTGGGAAGTACTGGCAGAAGAAGTCGGTAAAGATCTCGACCCGTTCGACATGCTTTGCCACGTAGTGTATGGTCAGCCGCCGTTAACCCGCAAAGAGCGCGCCGAGAACGTGCGCAAGCGGAACTACTTCACAAAATACTCTGAAGCAGCGCAAGCCGTGCTCGATAATCTGCTGGATAAATACGCCGATGCGGGCGTACAGGAGATCGAAAGTATTCAGGTGCTGAAACTTAAACCATTCGACAGCATGGGCACCTTACCGGAGATTATTAAAACCGGATTTGGCGACCGTAACGGGTATAATCAGGCGCTCAGCGAGCTGGAAAACGAAATCTACCAATTACCGCCCCGCTCTGCTTAACAACTCTCTTTTGCGCCTTCTGCAACCATCGTGTTGCAGAAGGCCTTGTTTTTCATGGAATACAATATGTCTATCAGTTCAGTAATCAAATCATTACAAGATATTATGCGCAAAGATGCCGGTGTGGACGGCGATGCGCAGCGTCTCGGTCAGCTCTCCTGGCTACTGTTTTTGAAAATCTTCGATGCCCAGGAAGAGGCGCTGGAACTGGAGCAGGATAACTATCAATATCCGATCCCACAGCGTTATTTATGGCGCAGTTGGGCCGCAAACGCTCAGGGCATTACCGGTGATTCCCTGCTGGAATTCGTTAATGATGATCTGTTCCCGGCGTTAAAAAACCTCACTGCGCCTATCGATAAAAACCCACGCGGCTACGTGGTAAAGCAGGCGTTCAGCGATGCCTATAACTACATGAAAAACGGTACGCTACTGCGTCAGGTGATCAACAAGCTGAACGAAATTGACTTTACCAGCGCCAGCGAACGGCATCTGTTTGGTGATATTTACGAACAGATCCTTAAAGATCTGCAATCTGCGGGCAATGCGGGCGAATTCTATACTCCACGCGCCGTCACTCGCTTTATGGTGGATCGCGTTGATCCGAAACTCGGCGAATCCATTATGGACCCGGCCTGCGGTACGGGCGGTTTTCTTGCCTGCGCATTTGATCATGTAAAGAACAAATACGTGAAGAGCGTCGCCGATCATCAGACGCTGCAACAACAGATCCACGGTGTTGAGAAAAAACAGCTTCCGCACCTGCTGGCGACCACCAATATGCTGCTACACGGCATTGAAGTGCCAGTGCAAATTCGTCACGACAACACTCTGAACAAACCGCTTTCCTCCTGGGATGAGCAACTGGATGTCATTGTTACCAACCCGCCGTTTGGTGGCACGGAAGAAGACGGTATTGAGAAGAACTTTCCAGCAGAGATGCAAACCCGCGAAACGGCGGATTTGTTCCTGCAACTGATTGTGGAAGTACTGGCGAAAAACGGTCGTGCGGCGGTGGTATTGCCGGATGGCACGCTATTTGGCGAAGGCGTTAAAACCAAAATCAAAAAGCTGCTTACCGAAGAGTGCAATCTGCATACCATCGTGCGTTTACCGAATGGTGTGTTTAACCCCTATACCGGCATTAAAACCAACCTGTTGTTCTTTACCAAAGGTCAGCCAACCAAAGAGATTTGGTTCTATGAGCATCCGTATCCGGCGGGCGTGAAAAATTACAGTAAAACCAAGCCGATGAAGTTTGAAGAGTTTCAGGCGGAGATCGACTGGTGGGGTAACGAGGCCGATGGTTTTGCCAGCCGCGTCGAGAATGAGCAGGCGTGGAAAGTCAGCATTGATGATGTCATTGCGCGCAACTTCAATCTGGATATTAAAAACCCACATCAGGCGGAAACCGTTAGCCATGATCCGGACGAACTGTTAGCGCAGTATGCAAAACAGCAGGCGGAGATCCAGACGCTGCGTAATCAACTGCGCGATATTCTTGGCGCTGCGCTGTCTGGCAAGGAGGTTAACTAATGAGTGTGGAAAAGCTGATCGTTGATCATATGGAAACCTGGACCTCGGCGTTGCAAACCCGTTCCACCGCCGGGCGCGGCAGTTCCGGAAAAATTGATTTATATGGCATTAAGAAATTACGTGAGCTGATTCTGGAACTGGCTGTGCGCGGTAAACTGGTGCCGCAGGATCCGAATGATGAACCGGCGTCGGAGCTGCTGAAGCGTATTGCGGCGGAAAAAGCAGAGCTGGTGAAACAGGGGAAAATTAAAAAGCAAAAACCACTGCCGGAAATTAGCGAGGAAGAGAAGCCATTTGAATTGCCGGAGGGGTGGGAGTGGGTGCGATTGGGTGACTTTACCAATATCATTCGTGGCATAACTTTTCCAGGAAATGAGAAGTCTCAATTTCAAGCCCCAGGTAAAATAGCTTGTTTACGAACAGCGAACGTGCAAGAACAAATAGATTGGGATGATTTAATATATATATCTGATAGTTTTGTAAAGCGAGATGATCAATACCTCCAAGAACACGATATAGTCATGTCTATGGCAAATAGTCGTGAATTGGTTGGTAAAGTCGCCCTAGCTTCTCTACCTGATAATAGCAAATTTACATTTGGCGGATTCTTGAGTGTATTGAGACCATTAGTTGTTAATGAAATTTATTTAATGGCCTTACTCAGATGCGAAACTTATAAATCACAGTTAATTGAATCAGCAAGTCAAACTACAAATATTGCTAATATATCGTTAGCAAAACTTAACCCATTACCAGTATGTATTCCTCCAGCTAAAGAGCAAATTCATATTGTTAAAAAGATGAATGAACTCATGTCCCTATGCGACCAACTAGAACAGCAATCCCTGACCAGTCTGGACGCACATCAGCAACTGGTTGAAACACTGTTGGGAACGCTTACACACAGCCAAAACGCCGAGGAACTGGCTGAAAACTGGGCGCGTATTAGCGAGCATTTCGACACACTATTTACCACCGAAGCCAGCGTGGATGCGTTAAAACAGACCATTCTGCAACTGGCCGTAATGGGTAAACTTGTGCTGCAGGATCCGAATGACGAACCAGCCTCTGAACTGCTCAAACGAATTGCGCAGGAAAAAGCTCAATTGGTGAAAGAAGGGAAAATAAAAAAACAAAAACCGTTGCCCCCGATTAGCGATGAGGAAAAACCGTTTGAACTTCCGGAAGGGTGGGAGTGGTGTCGTTTAAATGATATTTCATCTAAAATTACTGATGGAGATCATAAAACACCACCTCGTATTGCCGAAGGGTATAAATTACTTTCAGCAAAAAATATCCGTGACGGTTATTTAGACTACAATAACTGTGATTATATCTCAGCGATTGACTATGAAAAATCCCGTGAGCGATGCTTACCTGAAAAAGGTGACTTATTAATTGTTTCGGTTGGTGGAACAATTGGTAGATCTTCTTTAATTAAGGACTGTTCTGATTTCGCACTCGTAAGGAGCGTAGCGATTATAAAACCATTATTAATCGAACCTGAGTATTTAAAACTTGCAATGGACTCGAAGTTATTACAGTCAATGATTCACTCTCATAAACGAGGCGGAGCTCAACCATGCCTATATCTTGGAGAAATTAGTAAATTTCTATTCCCTACCCCTCCATTGGCGGAACAAAGGAATATAGTTAATAAAGTTAGTATCCTTATGGAAAAATGTAGATTTTTATTTTTAGGACTTCAATCCGCCCAACAAACCCAACTGCACCTTGCAGACGCACTGACTAACGCGGCGATAAACTAATTTTCCCGCCCTCAAAAAAGCAATAAAGCGGCTCAATAGCCGCTTTATTCACATCAGCAAAAATTATATTTCACGCTAATTTTCATCTTATTTTCATTAATTTTTAGCTGGACTTTCCCTGTATTTACTGATGATATGTCCAGGTATTTAGCGCGGTGCGGATGTGCGCCAACACACCCGCACCGCTAATCACAATCACTATTTATAGGGAATAGCAGTTATGACTGACACGCATTCTATTGCACAACCGTTCGAAGCAGAAGTCTCCCCGGCAAATAACCGTCAATTAACCGTGAGTTATGCGAGTCGCTACCCGGATTACAGCCGTATTCCCGCCATCACCCTGAAAGGTCAGTGGCTGGAAGCCGCCGGTTTTGCCACCGGCACTGCGGTAGATGTCAAAGTAATGGAAGGCTGTATTGTCCTCACCGCCCAACCACCCGCCGCCGCCGAGAGCGAACTGATGCAGTCGCTGCGCCAGGTGTGCAAGCTGTCGGCGCGTAAACAAAGGCAGGTGCAGGAGTTTATTGGGGTGATTGCGGGTAAACAGAAAGTCGCCTGATACATTGACCCGGTAGCGCCAGTGCTACCGGGTATTATTCGCCACGTTATACCAACGCGCTCTCCATCTGTTTTTCAAATGCCTGACGAATTAATCCCATAATGTAAGGAAGTTGTGCGAGGTCACTGAAACCAATTTCCACATCACCATTGCCCCATCGCCCAACATTTGTCACATCTTTGGCAATACCTTTCGGATCGACCAGTTCATGAAACTGCATATTAAGCGACAACCGCAGTCGGCTTTTTTGCGGTACAACATCAACAAAATTCGTTTCAGCTTTAAACGCAATATAGAGCTTTAAAACTTCCTGCGTGATCCCTGCGTCCAGGCGCATAACTTCATCGCGAAGATGATCAAATAACACCCGGCTATGCGAACCATCAGCAAGAAAAGGATAATCACTCAGGCTGTAACTGGTTTTGTTCTCCGGCTGCGCCCGATAAACAGCTAAAACCTCTTCAGGAAGAGCAGGCGCTTGCCAGACCTGAACCGCGAGATCGGCCAGACGATCTGCACGGGCGCGAATGGCTGCTTCATCCCATTTTTCGCACTGTCCAAGACCGATATTCAAATAGAGCGGGCTATGTTTAAAGCCGTCTTCAATATCGCGTTTTTCCGCGAAAGGTCTGTCACTGTAGCGGGAGTTATAGCGCGTTAATGTGAGATTCCCCAACGTATGCAACAGTTCTTTATGAATGCGTTGCCAGTCACTTCCCAGCTCTTCACGCCATTTAGCCGACAAATTTTCGTTCTGCGGCATAATATGCTCAATCGTAAACTCTTCCACGCGCTCTCTGCGTTTATCGTTTTCCAGGCGTCGTAACCAGTAGCTGCGACTGCGGAAGTTATAGAGATCGCGAACTTTTAATTCCCGTTTAAATTCATCATCGTTGGGGAAACGACGATATGAAGGCAGGTTCATAAAATGTACCTGAATGCTTTCCAGATATTTTTCTTTATTAATGACCTTATAAAAAGTGGCAAACGTCTTGTTCAGAGAATTTGTCTGAATCGCACACACTGCACGGCGGAAAACATAAGATTCAATTAAACGAATTATGTTCAGGAAATCTTCTTGAGACAAAACGCCATTTTTATAGTCATGATAAAGCGCCAGTAAGAAAGGATACGCCACATCGACCTTTAACTCGCGCAAATCCTGAAAAGCCGTGGCAAGCGATTTGTCACTTTCTTTACCCAATGCCATTGCACAGTAATACTCCGCGTAGATGTGAATATCTTCAACCAGCCGATCCACACCTTTTTCGGCAACACTCGGGCTACGAGCATGCAGTTTAAATGCCTCATAGACTTCATCTGTCCGAGGGATCTCCCCCGTTTTTACCGTCAGATAATGACGCATAAAACTGTCAAAATATTCGCTGTAACCTTGCTGACCAAAAGCGACTTCCATTGGACGCCAGTGATCTTCATACAACCGGGTTTGATGCTCTGGTTCGAGACCCATCAGAATAAAATTGCGCACCAGATCGGCCTGACTTAACGCCTTACCAGTAGAGTTCATACTTTCAAAAATCAGTTGCGGATTATCCTGACCACGATTAAGCGCCACATCGACAATTAATAACTTTGCTAACCCACGACATAAGGGGATCAAGTCATCACCGAGTTTGGCAATTTGCTCATCAAAGAAAGTAAAGTTTTCCATTATTCGATGGGAATAGTTTTCTGGCATTGGTCTTTGTTTTATTAACGCCAGCAAACTGTCTTTATCAGTCTCAGTCAGCAATAATTTATATCCTTTCTCGCCGGACTCATAAGGATTGAGCAAATAATAATTACGCAATTTCATTGCCGAGAAGCCATCAAAAACTTCTTCTTCGCCAAGATGGCGTGATAAAGCCTCAATCAGCAACATTGCGGTCGTCAGCCGCTGTTGACCATCAATGACCAGTAGCGGAGAGATACCAGAAACCTGATACAACCCCTGCTCAATATAAACAACCGAACCGATAAAATGTGCTGATATATCGTCACGCTTTCCGGCCCGAATGATATCGTCCCAAAGTTGACGACATTGTTGCCCGGTCCATGAATAGGTGCGTTGATAAATGGGAATAACAAACTGCTGCGAACATTTTAAAAAATCGAGTAGGCGGGCTTCTGTAGCTTTCATTCTGACGTCTTTCCGTGAAGCGATGATTTCGCAATAATAACCCCTTATCTGACGAGGTGACATATAAATCCCATCGTTTCGTGAAGGACTCTCTCCATTACACCACATCCTCCCTGCATAACCCAATATCCTTTAACCGTTCATCTCTCACCTGCTGTAACACGCACCGGGTCTGCATTTGCTGCCACCAGCAGCGTTAATGTACCGTTCACATAAATGGCGGCGGCAACGTTGGTGCAGGAAGGTCACTATCATCGCCACGTAAAGTGTGCTTCGTTCATGCCGGATGCGGCGTGAACGCCTTATCCGGCCTACAAACCGCGCAAATTCAATAGATTGCAGAGATAATGTAGGTCTGATAAGCGTAGCGCATCAGGCAGCTTTGCGTTTGTCATCCGTCTCTGATTAGCTCTCGAGCCATGAATCGTGCTCACGGTCAGGCAAGGGCTGCTCTAATGCCTGTATTTGCTCTGCCGAAAGTCCGGTAATCTTTTGTATCCATTCAGGATCTACCCCATTCTGCAAAAACAATCGAAGAATGCGCTGTTCCCCTTTTATATATCCATCATTATGAATTCGCTCTGCAATCGTCATTATTCGCTCCCTTTGTTGTGGCAGTCGACGGGTAATTTCACTGATAAACTCATTAAAACGCGCTTCATCACCAGTCAGTAAAATGTAATTTAACAGCGCAGTTATCTGGCTGTCATTAGCACACTCTGTAACCAGTAATACTACCAGTTGGTCAATAAGCCCCATCAGATCGCGCTGGCGAATATGCTTTTGGATCAACTCCAACAGGGCGACTCTGCGATGCTGCACAATCTCGTCGTCTGGCACGACAGTGATATCCACCAGCGGGAACGCGGCGGTATAAAGCTTCCGTGCGGTAGTCGGGTCGGCAAATTCGTCCAGCCAGCACAAAGACCAGGGATAAGGGCTACGGCTACCGTGATAAAACAGCATCGGGATGGCCAGCGGTAGCTGCCGGCGTTTATCATGTTCGATATGGCGCTGCATCACCGCCATGGAATATCGCATCAGACGAAAGGCCATATGAATATCCTCACGGCTCTGATGTTCAATCACTACATAAATATAGCCATCGCCTTCACGGGTCTTTACCGACCACAGAATATCGGAATGTAGCGCCCGCAATTTTTCATCGACAAAACTGGCGGATTCCAGTTTTAAGCTATCGAGATCGCACAGTTCACGTAAATCTTTGGGTAAGTGGATCTCCATAAAATCCCGCGCGGTGTCAGAGTGTGTGAGAAAGGATTTAAATAATGCGTCATGCGGCGTGCTGGTCGTAAAGTTTGTCATGGCGATCCGTCACCTGTAGATAAGATGGCCCAACTTTAGCGACTAACAAAGCCATTCACACCTGGCTATTTCCTATTCCCCGAGGCGGTTTCCAGGCTATTTTTATTCTTCTGCAAACGATACATTTTTATGGAAGATATCTCGCTTTTTGCGTTTTCTTACCGTCAGGCTCTATTCTTACGATATGAATAAACTCATTGAACTCAGACGCGCCAAAATGTTGGCGCTCTCTTTACTGCTTATCGCCGCTGCTACCTTTGTCGTTACGCTGTTTTTGCCGCCCAATTTTTGGGTGAGCGGCGTGAAGGCGATTGCTGAAGCGGCGATGGTCGGCGCACTGGCGGACTGGTTTGCGGTGGTGGCGCTGTTTCGCCGCGTGCCGATTCCGATCATTTCTCGTCATACGGCGATTATCCCGCGTAATAAAGACCGGATTGGCGAAAATCTCGGCCAGTTCGTGCAGGAAAAATTTCTCGATACCCAATCGCTGGTGGCATTGATTCGACGTCACGAACCGGCGTTGTTGATTGGCAACTGGTTTAGTCAGCCGGAGAACGCCCGCCGCGTTGGTCAGCATCTGTTACAGATCATGAGCGGTTTTCTCGAACTGACCGATGATGCGCGTATTCAGCGCCTGCTTAAGCGCGCGGTCCACCGGGCGATCGATAAGGTCGATCTTTCCGGCACCAGCGCACTGATTCTGGAGAGCATGACCAGAAACGATCGTCATCAGGTGCTGCTCGATACGCTGATCGCACAGTTGATCGCCCTTCTCCAGCGCGATAAATCGCGCAAGTTTATCGCCCAGCAAATTGTTCGCTGGCTGGAGAGCGAGCATCCACTGAAAGCCAAAATTTTGCCCACTGAATGGCTGGGCGAACATAGCGCGGAGTTGGTTTCTGACGCGGTGAATTCTTTGCTTGATGATATCAGCCGCGATCGTGCGCATCAGATCCGCCATGCGTTTGATCGCGCCACTTTTGCCCTGATCGACAAGCTGAAAAACGATCCGGAAATGGCAGCGCGAGCCGATGCCGTAAAAAGCTATCTGAAAGAAGATGAAGCTTTTAACCGCTATCTCAGTGAATTGTGGGGGGATTTACGGGAATGGCTGAATGCGGATATCAACAGTGAAGATTCTCGTGTGAAAGAACGTATCGCGCGGGCGGGTCAATGGTTTGGCGAAACGTTAATTGCCGATGATGCCTTGCGGGCGTCGTTAAATGGTCATCTGGAACAAGCCGCACACCGCATTGCGCCTGAGTTTTCCGCATTCCTGACTCGCCATATCAGCGACACGGTAAAAAGCTGGGACGCACGGGATATGTCGCGGCAAATCGAGTTAAATATCGGCAAAGATCTCCAGTTTATCCGTGTCAACGGTACGCTGGTTGGCGGTTGTATTGGACTTATTTTGTATTTGCTGTCGCAGCTCCCGGCCTTGTTCCCCCTCGGCAATTTATAGAAATCCATGAAAAACTAAGTGGCTAACCGCGAGAGAGATCAAATAAACCACACTAAAAGAATGGTAATAATGTGGCCTCTTTTCATTATCTCCCGTGGTACGGGGAAGGAAAATCATGTCACTTGTCACCGATCTACCCGCCATTTTCGATCAGTTCTCTGAAGCTCGCCAGAAAGGCTTTCTCACCGTCATGGATCTCAAGGAGCGCGGCATTCCGCTGGTTGGCACCTACTGCACCTTTATGCCGCAAGAGATCCCGATGGCAGCCGGTGCGGTTGTGGTTTCGCTATGTTCCACCTCTGATGAAACCATTGAAGAAGCCGAGAAAGATCTGCCGCGCAACCTCTGCCCGCTGATTAAAAGCAGCTACGGCTTCGGCAAAACCGATAAATGCCCCTACTTCTACTTTTCTGATCTGGTGGTCGGTGAAACCACCTGCGACGGCAAAAAGAAAATGTATGAATACATGGCAGAATTTAAGCCCGTTCATGTGATGCAGTTGCCAAACAGCGTTAAGGACGATGCCTCGCGTGCATTATGGAAAGCCGAGATGCTGCGCTTGCAAAAAACGGTAGAAGAACGTTTTGGGCACGAGATTAGCGAAGATGCTCTGCGCGATGCCATTGCGCTGAAAAACCGCGAACGTCGCGCACTGGCCAACTTTTATCATCTTGGGCAGTTAAATCCTCCGGCGCTTAGCGGCAGCGACATTCTGAAAGTGGTTTACGGCGCAACCTTCCGGTTCGATAAAGAGGCGTTGATCAATGAACTGGATGCAATGACCGCCCGCGTTCGTCAGCAGTGGGAAGAAGGCCAGCGACTGGACCCGCGTCCGCGCATTTTAATCACCGGCTGCCCGATTGGCGGCGCAGCAGAAAAAGTGGTGCGCGCGATTGAAGAGAATGGCGGCTGGGTTGTCGGTTATGAAAACTGCACCGGGGCGAAAGCGACCGAGCAATGCGTGGCAGAAACGGGCGATGTCTACGACGCGCTGGCGGATAAATATCTGGCGATTGGCTGCTCCTGTGTTTCGCCGAACGATCAGCGCCTGAAAATGCTCAGCCAGATGGTGGAGGAATATCAGGTCGATGGCGTAGTTGATGTGATTTTGCAGGCGTGCCATACCTACGCGGTGGAATCGCTGGCGATTAAACGTCATGTGCGCCAGCAGCACAACATTCCTTATATCGCTATTGAAACAGACTACTCCACCTCGGATGTCGGGCAGCTCAGTACCCGTGTCGCGGCCTTTATTGAGATGCTGTAAGGAGTGGCAGTGGCATATTCGATTGGCATTGATTCCGGCTCAACCGCCACCAAAGGGATCTTACTGGCAGACGGCGTGATTACGCGCCGTTTCCTCGTTCCAACCCCCTTTCGCCCGGCAACAGCAATTACTGAAGCCAGGGAAACTCTGCGCGAAGGGTTAGAGACAACGCCGTTTCTGACGCTCACCGGCTACGGGCGGCAACTGGTGGATTTTGCCGATAAACAGGTAACGGAAATCTCCTGTCACGGGCTGGGCGCACGGTTTCTTGCGCCAGCAACGCGCGCGGTAATCGACATCGGTGGTCAGGACAGCAAAGTGATTCAGCTTGATGATGACGGTAACCTGTGCGATTTCCTGATGAATGACAAATGCGCGGCGGGCACCGGGCGTTTCCTGGAGGTGATCTCGCGCACGCTTGGCACCAGCGTCGAGCAACTCGACAGCATTACCGAAAATGTCACGCCGCACGCCATCACGAGTATGTGCACAGTGTTTGCTGAATCAGAAGCGATCAGCCTGCGCTCAGCGGGCGTCGCGCCAGAAGCGATTCTCGCCGGAGTGATTAACGCGATGGCGCGGAGGAGTGCCAATTTCATTGCTCGTCTCTCCTGTGAAGCGCCGATTCTGTTTACTGGTGGCGTTAGTCATTGCCAGAAGTTTGCCCGGATGCTGGAATCTCACCTGCGAATGCCGGTAAATACCCATCCTGATGCGCAATTTGCTGGCGCAATTGGCGCGGCGGTAATTGGTCAACGAGTGAGGACACGCCGATGAAAGAGTTTTTATTTTTATTTCACTCCACGGTCGGCGTCATACAAACCCGCAAAGCGTTGCAGGCAGCGGGCATGACTTTTCGCGTCAGCGATATTCCCCGTGATTTACGCGGCGGCTGCGGGTTATGCATTTGGCTGACCTGTCCCCCCGGCGAGGAAATACAATGGGTGATCCCTGGGCTGACTGAGTCAATTTATTGCCAGCAGGATGGTGTCTGGCGCTGCATTGCACATTACGGGGTTTCTCCGCGTTAAGGATTCATTAAGGTCGCTACGTATACTTCTCGATATCTTATTGATTTGCCTTAAAGGGATTACCGTGACAAAAAGTATTTCGTTAAGTAAACGCATCTCCGTTATTGTGATTCTTTTTGCCATTGTGGCAGTGTGTACTTTCTTCGTGCAATCTTGCGCCCGTAAAAGCAATCATGCAGCATCATTTCAGAATTACCACGCCACCATTGACGGCAAAGAAATTGCAGGCATAACGAATAATATCTCTTCGCTGACCTGGTCGGCACAAAGCAATACTCTTTTTAGCACTATCAACAAACCTGCCGCCATTGTTGAAATGACCACCAATGGTGATTTTATCCGCACAATTCCTCTGGATTTTGTTAAGGATCTCGAGACGATCGAATACATTGGCGATAATCAGTTTGTCATTAGCGATGAGCGCGATTACGCCATTTATGTGATTTCACTGACCCCAAACTCGGAAGTAAAAATCCTCAAAAAAATAAAAATCCCGCTGCAAGACTCCCCAACCAATTGCGGTTTTGAAGGGTTGGCTTATTCTCGCCAGGATCACACTTTCTGGTTTTTTAAAGAGAAAAATCCGATTGAGGTCTACAAAGTTAACGGGCTGTTAAGTAGCAATGAATTACACATCAGCAAAGACGAGGCACTACAACGGCAATTTACTTTAGATGATGTGTCCGGCGCAGAATTTAACCAGCAAAAAAATACGCTTCTGGTGCTGTCTCATGAATCTCGCGCACTCCAGGAAGTAACCCTGGTTGGCGAGGTTATCGGTGAAATGTCACTAACCAAAGGCAGTCGAGGTTTGTCGCATAACATCAAACAGGCCGAAGGGGTTGCGATGGATGCCTCTGGTAATATTTATATCGTTAGCGAACCAAATCGTTTTTATCGCTTTACCCCTCAATCATCGCATTAACAGGCTGGCATGCTTCACCTTTTTGTTATTAACTTGTTAACAACAAAAATGACAAACAAGGTTAAACATGCCTTCGTCCACGCATCCCGTAGAACGCTTTTCTTTCAGCACCGCGCTTTTCGGGATGCTGGTTCTGACCTTAGGTATGGGTTTAGGCCGCTTCCTTTATACGCCTATGTTGCCCGTCATGATGGCGGAAGGATCGTTTTCATTTAGCCAGCTCTCGTGGATTGCCAGCGGCAACTATGCGGGGTATCTGGCTGGCAGTCTGCTATTTTCTTTTGGCGCATTTCACCAGCCATCGCGCCTGCGCCCATTTCTGTTGGCTTCTGCCCTGGCGAGCGGGTTGTTGATCCTCGCAATGGCATGGTTGCCGCCATTTATTCTGGTGTTATTGATTCGCGTCCTGGCGGGTGTCGCCAGCGCCGGTATGCTGATTTTTGGTTCGACGCTGATTATGCAGCACACGCGCCATCCTTTTGTGCTGGCAGCTTTGTTTTCTGGCGTTGGCATTGGCATCGCACTGGGCAATGAATATGTTCTGGCAGGCCTGCATTTTGACCTCTCCTCGCAAACGTTATGGCAAGGCGCCGGGGCGCTTTCTGGCATGATGCTGATTGCACTTACGCTTTTAATGCCCTCGAAAAAACACGCCATCACACCAATGCCATTGGCAAAAACGGAGCAACAGATAATGAGCTGGTGGTTACTGGCTATTCTGTACGGCCTGGCGGGATTTGGTTATATCATCGTCGCGACTTACCTGCCGCTCATGGCGAAAGATGCAGGCTCACCATTGTTAACCGCCCATCTCTGGACGTTAGTCGGCTTATCAATTGTGCCTGGTTGCTTTGGCTGGCTATGGGCAGCAAAACGTTGGGGGGCTTTGCCCTGCCTGACGGCGAATTTGCTGGTGCAGGCTATCTGTGTGCTGCTTACTCTCGCCAGCGACTCGCCTCTCTTGCTTATCATCAGCAGTCTTGGTTTTGGCGGTACCTTTATGGGCACGACATCTCTGGTGATGACTATCGCCCGCCAACTGAGCGTACCGGGAAATCTCAATCTTTTAGGCTTTGTGACGCTCATTTACGGCATTGGGCAAATCCTCGGCCCGGCGCTGACCAGTATGCTCAGCAATGGAACATCGGCGCTTGCCAGCGCCACTCTCTGCGGCGCGGCGGCGTTGTTTATTGCTGCGCTTATCAGCACAGTGCAATTATTTAAGCTACAAGTGGTCACTTCATGAGGGAAGTTTCCCTTACCACTCAAGAAACTCAACCGCAACCGTTGATGTCAGCCAGACCCCGTTTTCCGCTTGCCAGAAAGGGAGGCCTCGTTTCGCCATTTCCTGTGCTTTGACGGTTAAAATAACCGGCGATCCGTGTCTTGCTCCCACTTTGCGTGCCGTTGCTTCATCAGCAGAGAGATGTACGTAGTGACGCTCACCTGCAATCAGCCCCTGTTTTTTTATCTCGTCAAGGAAACGGCTTGCCGTACCGTGGTAGAGAAACTGTGGCGGTGTTTTTTCGGCAAAGGAAATAGCGACCTGCGAAGTCGAATGCCCCTGAACCGCGCGGATGCACCTACCATCACTGGAATAACTAAAACGCTTTTTATCGCTGGTGGCAACCACAGTATCCAGCAATGCACGGGTTAACCGCTTGCCCGCTTTTTGGGCACAAAGTATGAGCTTATCGATATCCGCCCATCCTTCACGGTCCAGTACGATACCAATCGCCTCCGGTTTGTGTCGGAGGACAAAACTTAAAAACTTGCTCGTATCCGCCAGCTCTTTTTCGTTGTACTTTGCCATCTCGTTTTCGTCCCTGGATTTTCTGTTTTTATTTACTGATGTCATTGTCACTTGGTTTATGAATTTTCTGCAACTCAATCCTGCGCAGAGCCTTTTCCACACAGCGTAATTTTTCCGCTATGCAAAAAACGCATAGCCAGAAACATACTTGCATTTTCCCCATACCCACATGGCTGATAAGGTTTTTCAGTTCCAGGAATTTTCCTGGCTCAAGCAACACACAAACACAAAAAAACAATGGGGATTGTTATGACACAACAAGGGGATGCTGTAGCCGGGGAGCTGGCGACAGAAAAAGTGGGCATTAAAGGGTATCTGGCCTTTTTTCTCACCATAATCTTTTTTTCCGGTGTTTTTTCCGGAACAGACAGCTGGTGGCGCGTTTTTGATTTTTCCGTTCTGAACGGATCGTTTGGGCAACTGCCTGGTGCGAACGGAGCCACCACCTCATTTCGCGGCGCGGGTGGCGCGGGGGCTAAAGATGGCTTTCTCTTTGCGCTGGAGCTGGCACCGTCAGTCATTCTCTCTCTGGGGATTATTTCAATTACCGATGGTCTTGGTGGATTACGCGCCGCGCAGCAGTTAATGACACCTGTGCTAAAACCGTTGTTGGGCATTCCAGGGATCTGCTCGCTGGCGCTGATCGCTAACCTGCAAAACACCGATGCCGCCGCCGGTATGACCAAAGAGCTGGCGCAGGAAGGTGAAATTACCGAACGCGATAAAGTGATTTTCGCCGCATATCAAACCAGCGGTAGCGCCATCATCACCAACTACTTCTCTTCCGGCGTCGCGGTGTTTGCCTTTCTGGGCACGTCCGTAATCGTACCTTTAGCCGTCATCCTGGTGTTTAAATTTGTCGGAGCCAACATTTTGCGCGTCTGGCTTAACTTCGAAGAACGTCGCAACCCAACGCAAGGAGCGCAAGCATGACAACTCAGGTCCGCAAAAACGTCATGGATATGTTTATCGATGGCGCGCGCCGTGGCTTTACTATCGCCACGACCAACCTGCTGCCAAACGTGGTGATGGCGTTTGTCATCATTCAGGCGCTGAAAATTACCGGCCTGCTCGACTGGGTGGGGCATATCTGTGAACCCGTAATGGCGCTGTGGGGATTACCCGGTGAAGCGGCAACCGTCCTTTTAGCCGCATTAATGAGTATGGGTGGCGCAGTCGGTGTTGCCGCCAGTCTGGCAACCGCTGGCGCATTAACCGGTCACGATGTCACCGTTTTACTGCCCGCGATGTATTTAATGGGCAACCCGGTGCAAAATGTCGGTCGCTGCCTGGGGACAGCCGAAGTGAATGCCAAATATTACCCGCATATCATTACGGTCTGCGTGATTAACGCATTGCTGTCGATCTGGGTTATGCAGCTTATTGTTTAACAAGGAGTTACCATGATTGATTATACCGCAGCCGGTTTTACCCTGCTGCAGGGAGCGCATTTGTATGCGCCGGAAGATCGGGGAATTTGCGATGTCCTCGTCGCTAACGGCAAAATTATCGCCGTTGCCAGCAATATCCCTTCTGACATTGTACCGAACTGCACGGTTGTCGATCTCAGTGGGCAGATCCTCTGCCCAGGTTTTATTGATCAACACGTCCATTTGATTGGCGGTGGCGGCGAAGCAGGTCCCACGACGCGCACGCCGGAAGTGGCGCTAAGTCGCCTGACGGAAGCGGGCGTCACGTCAGTGGTTGGTCTGCTGGGCACCGACTCTATCTCTCGCCACCCGGAATCCCTGCTCGCCAAGACCCGTGCGCTCAATGAAGAAGGCATCAGCGCCTGGATGCTGACCGGCGCTTATCATGTCCCTTCCCGCACCATTACGGGTTCCGTGGAAAAAGACGTGGCGATTATCGATCGTGTGATTGGCGTGAAATGCGCCATCTCTGATCACCGTTCTGCCGCACCGGACGTTTATCACCTGGCCAATATGGCGGCAGAATCCCGCGTTGGCGGTTTGCTCGGCGGTAAACCTGGCGTCACCGTGTTCCACATGGGCGACAGTAAAAAGGCGTTACAGCCTATTTATGACCTGCTGGAAAACTGCGATGTGCCGATCAGCAAGCTGCTGCCGACCCACGTTAACCGCAACGTACCGTTGTTTGAGCAGGCGCTGGAGTTCGCGCGCAAAGGCGGCACCATCGATATCACCAGCAGCATTGACGAACCGGTCGCCCCTGCCGAAGGTATTGCCCGCGCCGTTCAGGCGGGTATTCCGCTGGCACGCGTCACCCTCAGCTCCGACGGCAACGGTAGCCAGCCGTTCTTCGATGACGAAGGGAATTTAACCCATATCGGTGTTGCCGGTTTTGAAACGTTGCTGGAAACCGTGCAGGTGCTGGTCAAAGACTATGATTTCAGTATCAGCGATGCCCTGCGCCCGCTCACCAGTAGCGTAGCCGGTTTCCTTAACCTGACCGGGAAAGGCGAAATTCTGCCAGGCAATGATGCTGACTTGCTGGTCATGACGCCAGAACTGCGCATTGAGCAGGTATACGCTCGCGGCAAACTGATGGTCAAAGACGGCAAAGCCTGCGTGAAAGGAACGTTTGAAACGGCTTAAACGGTTGTCAGCCGCCCGAATGGACGTAGAATGCCCGCAAGGGCGGCTGACAGAGTAAAACGTAATGGATGACTGTGGTGCGATTTTGCATAATATTGAAACCAAATGGCTTTATGATTTTCTGACCCTGGAAAAATGCCGCAATTTTTCCCAGGCGGCAGTCAGTCGCAACGTCTCGCAACCGGCATTCAGCCGCCGCATCCGTGCGCTGGAACAGGCGATTGGTGTTGAATTGTTTAACCGCCAGGTAACGCCGCTGCAACTCTCAGAACAAGGGAAAATCTTCCATTCGCAGATCCGCCATCTGTTGCAACAGTTAGAGAGCAATCTGGCAGAGCTGCGTGGCGGCAGCGATTACGCGCAACGAAAAATCAAGATAGCCGCTGCACACTCTCTTTCCCTCGGGCTGTTACCGTCCATTATCAGCCAGATGCCACCGCTCTTTACCTGGGCAATTGAAGCTATTGATGTCGATGAAGCGGTCGATAAACTGCGTGAAGGGCAAAGTGACTGTATTTTTTCCTTTCACGACGAAGATTTGCTGGAAGCGCCGTTTGACCACATTCGCTTATTTGAATCTCAATTGTTCCCTGTCTGCGCCAGTGACGAACACGGAGAAGCACTTTTTAACCTCGCGCAGCCACACTTTCCGTTACTGAATTACAGCCGCAACTCCTACATGGGGCGATTGATTAATCGCACCCTGACGCGCCACAGTGAGTTAAGTTTCAGCACCTTTTTTGTCTCTTCGATGAGCGAGCTTTTAAAGCAGGTTGCCCTCGACGGCTGTGGGATTGCCTGGCTGCCGGAGTACGCCATCCAACAAGAAATTCGCAGCGGGAAGCTCGTTGTACTGAATCGGGACGAACTGGTGATCCCGATTCAGGCCTATGCATACCGGATGAATACCCGCATGAATCCCGTTGCCGAACGCTTCTGGCGTGAACTGCGCGAGCTGGAGATTGTGCTTAGCTGACATTCTCCAGCGTCGCACTGCGCCAACCGCCATTATCCCAGACCAGATCAAACGTTAGCGGTTCATCGTCGTGGTACAGCATTATCTCAAGGCTGATCGCCAGAGTGTGGCAGTACGCTTCTTTCAAATTAACCTGCAACGCCGCAATCCGTGGCTCATGAAATAACAGTGCAGAACGCAGCTGACGGCAATACCAGCTCTGGAGATGTTTGTCGCTCGGGTTATGCACTTGCCACTCGGGCATGCCTGAAACAAGTAATGACGGTAATGCCGAATGAGGAGAATTAAAAAGAGTGAGGAGATCGCTGCATACCGATTTACGCAGCGATGACGTTTTATTGCCTGAAATTTCAGGTAAAACAGCCTGAAGTGATTGTCGCATCATTTTGCGCACTCCTGACGTTTAGCAACATATGCGGCTTGCCCTGAACACCGGGCACCACTGTATTGATGCTCATTTTCCATAGCCATTCCCTTTTGTTCATTACATCCATGTCAGTCTGAGACAGGCCTGAATCCTGTCAGCAAAGTATAAAACCTTACTTGCCTATGAATATCTACTGACTTTTCAGGAAAAAAGTCATGATTTGATAAAAATCATCAAACTCAAAAAAAAACCGCTAGTATATTCTGAATATTCCGAATAGTTACGTAGATGAAAATACTTGTCACCGCTGCTACTTAATTCCGGTGGGAAATTATTTATTTCCGCATAATCAGCCATGTATTATTTGAAACAATTAGTTTGTAAATAATATAAATTGATAACATATCAAATACATCAAAAATACCATTCACAGGCATTATTAATATAGACCTCAATATAGCAACATCAAATTCCAATTAGTAATAAGATATGCTTTTAAATTGCATGCAAATAATTTTAAATGAGCGTTTTTTTGATACTTTAGAGTGTTTCCTACCCTTTAATATCACCGTGTAGAGTTGATATCACTACAACAGAAACATGCATGTCATTTGTTTACTTCTCTTTTTACTACAGAAAAATTTATCTATTTTTCTAAACATCAGTGAAATACTCATAAAAGGTAACTATTATGTCTATGCCATTAAGCAATGCCCTTCAGAGTCAAATTATTACAGATGCTCACTTCCTTCATCACCCAATAGTCGACAGTGAGTTTACACGTAAATTAAAATATGCACGCATGGATTCGGAAAACATCTATCTTCCGCCTCTTACTCGTGGCAATAACCATAATTACGATGGAAAAAGCGTTGTCGAAATTAGAAAACTTGATATTAGTAAAGAGCCTTGGCCATTTAATTATGTGACAGGAGCATGCAGAGAATCCGATGGTATTACAACAACAGGACGTATGCTCTATCGGAACTTGAAAATCACCTCAGCTTTAGACGAAATATATGGTGGCATATGTAAAAAGGCGCATGCTACCACAGAGTTAGCAGAAGGTTTACGGCTAAATTTATTTATGAAGAGCCCTTTCGATCCTGTTGAGGACTATACAGTTCATGAAATAACATTAGGCCCTGGTTGCAATGTTCCTGGTTATGCCGGAACCACGATAGGATATATTTCAACCCTTCCAGCTTCTCAGGCAAAAAGATGGACCAATGAGCAGCCAAGGATTGATATCTATATTGATCAGATAATGACGGTAACAGGGGTAGCAAATTCTTCCGGATTCGCCCTTGCCGCATTACTTAATGCTAATATTGAGTTGGGTAATGACCCAATAATTGGTATAGAAGCCTATCCCGGTACCGCGGAGATCCATGCAAAAATGGGATATAAAGTTATCCCGGGTGATGAAAATGCACCACTCAAACGTATGACTCTGCAACCGTCATCTCTTCCAGAACTGTTTGAATTAAAAAATGGTGAATGGAATTATATTGGTAAATAACTACCAGGAAGAATGAGTACTAACATTCAGGTTATACAGATAGCTAAACAATACCCTGCAATTTACAAAGTAATACTCATTGCGACTTCTTAATTTAAGAAAGCGCAAGGAACGTTTACCCTTGCGCTTATTATAATAAGTCAGGCGTCGACTTTATCCAGCGGCCATGAATCAAACAGATAGCCATCAAAATAAATATCGTCAACGTTCGAGAATTCCAGCAGACGTTGCTTAACGTTTTCCAGATGCTGCCACATTGCCAGCTTCGCCGCTCGGGCATCTTTTTTGATTAACGCGGCGAGGATCTGTTTGTGATCGCCCAACCACTCTTTGCGATACAGGCTGTCATCCAGATGGCTGTGCAACTGGATCCACATTGGATTGTTTTCCCGCCACTGCCAGGACTGACGGAACAGCTCCACCAGCATGCTGTTATGCGTTGCTTCGGCAATAGCGAGATGGAACTGCATGTCACCGCTTTCGCTGCTGCCCGGCGCACTGGAAGCCAGTTCACGCTCTTCCAGTTGCAATGCCTGACGCATTTTGACGATATCTTCGCGGGTAGCCTGCAAAGCGGCAAACTCGGCGATGTTGCTCTCCAATAACTGCCGCGCCTGTAACAGCTCAAAAGGACCGGCATCGTTGCAGACGTTGGCATCCGGACTGTCTGTGTTCTGGCTGCCTGAGTTATCAAGAACATAGATACCGGCACCCCGGCGTACTTCCACCAGCCCTTTGATCTCCAGCATGATCAGCGCTTCACGTACCACCGTCCGCGTGACATCAAGCATTTCTGCAATTTCACGCTCCGGCGGCAGCCGTTCGCCAGGATTGTACGGCGTCTTTATGATCAGATCGCGGATCATCGCCCCGACTTCCTGGTAAGGTCTTTGCGCAGAGGTGGCAGATTTCATGGTGTTGTGTCCGTTAGGTGCGGTTAATCAAATTTTTGCCGGATGCGGCGTGAACGCCTTATCCGGCCTACAACGGGCAATTTTACGGCCCCCGTTAATATCAAACTATACCATTAGCACTGGAAGTTGGCACGTACAGGTGGGCAAAAAAACGAAAACTGGTCAACCAAATATCAGTTTGATTGACCAGTAAGTCTGTAGGGTAATCAGTTAGTTACAGCGCAGCCACACACTCGCGCGCACCGCGTTCGCACAGCTGCTGATATGCCGCCGTCACTGCGCCAACAAAGTCGGCATTCTGCGGCAGATCATCGGCAAAAATACCGCTCAGGCCCAGCAGCGCTTTCACGCGGTCTGCGCCCTGATACTGCGCGTTGATCTTCTGGAACTCCGCCAGCATCGGGTCGACCACGTCAATGGCATTACCCTGCTCATCCACGCCCTGGGTGTAACGCATCCAGCCAGCCACGCCCAGCGCCAGGTGACGCCAGCTGCCGCCGTTTTGCAGGTGCAGACGCACCGGGTCCAGCAGACGCTGCGGTAACTTCTGGCTGCCGTCCATCGCAATCTGCCAGGTACGGTGACGCAGAGACGGGTTGCTGAAACGCTCGATCAGCAGCGTCGCATAGGCGTTCAGGTCTGTACCTTCCGGCATCGACAGCGTTGGCGCTTGTTCCTGCATCATCAGGGCAAAGGCCGCTTTGCGATAAGCCGGGTTAGTCACGGTGTCGGCAATGGTTTCATAGCCGCCGAGGTAACCGAGGTACGCCAGAAAAGAGTGGCTGCCGTTCAGCATACGCAGCTTCATCATTTCGAACGGCACAACGTCTGCAACGAACTGTGCGCCCACTTTATCCCAATCCGGGCGACCATTAACGAAGTTATCTTCAATCACCCACTGACGGAACGGTTCGCAGGCAATGGCGCACGGGTCGTAAACACCCAGCTGGTCAGCAATTTCCTGTATGGTTTCTGGCGTCGCCGCCGGAACGATGCGGTCAACCATGGTGCACGGGAAGGTGACATTTTCTTCAATCCATGCCGCCAGCTGCGGGTCACGCGCCTGAGCCAGCCCCAGTACCGCGACCTTCGCCACATGACCGTTTTCACGCACGTTATCGCAGGACATCACCGTAAACGCTTTCAACCCTTTTTCACGACGCAGACGCAACGCTTCGACGATGTAACCAATCGCGGACTTCGGCGCAGTCGGGTTTTCCAGATCGTGCTTGATCAGCGGGTTATTGAGATCCAGTTGACCGCTTGCCGCATCAGCGCAGTAGCCTTTTTCCGTGACCGTTAGAGAGACAATCGCCGTTTGCGGACGCGCCATCGCGTTGAGAATACCTTCGCAGCCATCGATTTCCGGATGCAGCGCTTCTTTCATCGAACCGATAATTTTCAGCTCGGTGCTCTCTGCGCCTTTTTCCGCTACGGTGTACAGCAGTTGCTGTTTTTTCAGGTTTTCGATCAGCACGCGGTCGTTGCCTGGCATCAGGTTAACTTCGCAGATGCCCCAGTCGCTGTCGGTGCTTTCCAGCAGATGATGGGTATACAGCGCCTGGTGCGCGCGGTGAAACGCCCCGCAACCGAGATGCACAATGCGTGATTCCAGACGAGAATGATCCCATGACGGGCGGGCAACCGGCAGATTGCTGTCAACAATAGTAGTCATCGTAAACTCCAGAATCCGTCTTCAAAGAGTGACGGCAAGGAAGAAGGAACCGGCACGGCGCGCAGCCATGCCGGTGGATATTAACGGCTAAAGAAAGCGCGCTGGATCGCCAGTTCGACACCGCGAACTTCGGCCAGGCCTTTCAGACGACCAATTGCGGAGTAACCTGGGTTGGTTTTCTTCTTCAGGTCGTCCAGCATCTGATGACCGTGGTCCGGACGCATCGGGATCAGGTCTTCTTTGCCTTCCGCTTTACGACGGTGTTCTTCTTCAACAATCGCTTTCACCACTTCGTACATATCAACGTCACCGTTCAGGTGCGCCGCTTCGTGGAAGGTTTTCGGGTTATCTTCACGCATGGTGGAGCGCAGATGGGTGAAGTAAATACGCGGACCGAACTGCTTGATCATATCAACCAGATCGTTGTCAGCACGCACGCCGTAGGAACCGGTGCACATGGTAAAACCGTTTGCCATGCTGTTTACGGTATCAACCATCCACTGCATATCTTCAATGGTGGAAACAATGCGCGGCAGGCCGAGGATCGGGCGCGGCGGATCGTCCGGGTGAACAGCCATACGCACGCCGACTTCTTCAGCAACTGGAATAATCGCTTTCAGGAAGACGGCAAAGTTTTCGCGCAGCTTCGCTTTGTCGATATCTTTGTACAGCTCCAGGTGTTTACGGAACTGGTCGAGGGTGTAGCCTTCTTCCGCGCCCGGAAGACCAGCAATGATGTTACGGGTCAGACGCGCTTTGTCTTCATCGCTCATAGTGGCGAAGCGTTCAGCTGCCTGAGCAATTTCTTCTTCGGTGTAATCCGCTTCCGCGCCTGGGCGTTTCAGGATATGCATTTCGAATGCAGCGAATTCGATCTGGTCGAAGCGCAGAGCTTTGGAGCCGTCTGGCAGCACGTATTCGAGGTCAGTACGGGTCCAGTCGAGCACCGGCATGAAGTTGTAGCACACGGTGCGAATGCCACACTGCGCCAGGTTGCGCAGAGTCTGCTGATAGTTAGCGATCCACTGCTCATAGTTGCCAGTGTGGGTTTTGATATCTTCGTGAATTGGCACGCTTTCTACGACAGACCACACCAGGCCTGCGTCTTCAATGATCGCCTTGCGTTTGAGGATCTCTTCAACGGACCATACTTCGCCGTTCGGGATATGGTGCAGCGCGGTAACCACGCCAGTTGCGCCCGCCTGACGGACATCAGCTAAAGAAACCGGATCGTTTGGGCCGTACCAGCGCCAGGTCTGTTCCATGATTTTTCCTCTTTCACATAGTGGGTTCCACAGCAAAGAGACGCGGAACCCTGGAGTTGTTTAGGTATCCGGATGAACAACCAGACCGCAGCCGTGGCGTTGCATCGGATGAGATGGCGTATAAGTTCTACCTTTTGGTAAGACATGTCAACCCGAATTCTGAAATTGGTTAACCACATCACAAGAATTTCACTCTCATGGTTGTTGCTGCAAATTGCAGCAAAGGGTAATCGATGGTTATTGATCAGAGGATGTGACATTCATCGCAACAATGGTTGACCAATTTACATAACATATCGCCCAAAATAACAACGGTTCAACCAGGTAAGGTAAAACGTTATGCATGTGCTTAACATTCTCTGGGTGGTATTCGGCATTGGTCTGATGCTGGTACTGAATTTGAAGTTCAAAATCAATTCAATGGTGGCTTTGTTGGTGGCGGCGCTGTCCGTCGGGATGCTGGCGGGCATGGATTTGATGTCGCTGCTGCACACTATGAAAGCGGGCTTCGGCAACACGCTGGGGGAACTGGCTATCATCGTGGTGTTCGGTGCGGTCATCGGTAAATTGATGGTCGACTCCGGCGCGGCTCACCAGATAGCGCATACGCTGCTGGCGCGTCTCGGTCTGCGCTATGTACAGCTGTCGGTGATTATCATCGGCCTGATTTTTGGTCTGGCGATGTTCTATGAAGTGGCCTTTATCATGTTAGCGCCGCTGGTTATTGTTATTGCCGCCGAAGCTAAAATTCCGTTCCTGAAACTGGCGATCCCGGCAGTAGCAGCTGCCACTACCGCACATTCACTGTTCCCACCGCAGCCGGGTCCGGTGGCGCTGGTGAATGCTTATGGCGCGGATATGGGGATGGTTTATATCTATGGCGTACTGGTGACGATCCCAAGTGTAATCTGCGCAGGTCTGATCCTGCCGAAGTTCCTCGGCAATCTTGAGCGCCCAACGCCATCATTCCTGAAAGCAGATCAACCGGTAGATATGAATAATCTGCCCTCTTTCGGCGTTTCGATTCTGGTGCCGCTGATCCCGGCGATCATTATGATCTCTACCACCATCGCCAATATCTGGCTGGTAAAAGATACCCCTGCCTGGGAAGTGGTTAACTTTATCGGTTCCTCGCCGATTGCAATGTTTATTGCGATGGTGGTTGCATTCGTACTCTTTGGCACCGCACGTGGTCATGACATGCAGTGGGTGATGAACGCTTTTGAAAGCGCGGTGAAGAGTATTGCAATGGTGATTCTGATCATCGGTGCGGGTGGCGTGCTGAAGCAGACCATCATCGACACCGGCATTGGCGACACCATCGGCATGTTGATGTCCCACGGCAATATCTCGCCCTACATCATGGCATGGCTGATCACTGTGCTAATTCGTCTGGCGACGGGTCAGGGTGTCGTTTCGGCGATGACCGCCGCCGGGATTATCAGTGCTGCAATCCTAGATCCAGCAACTGGTCAGCTGGTTGGCGTGAATCCGGCGCTGCTGGTACTGGCGACGGCTGCGGGTTCCAACACCCTCACCCACATTAACGATGCATCTTTCTGGTTGTTCAAAGGTTACTTTGACCTGTCAGTAAAAGACACGTTGAAAACCTGGGGTCTGCTGGAGCTGGTCAACTCCGTGGTTGGGCTGATTATTGTGCTGATTATTAGCATGGTAGCGTAAAAGGACACCAGAGCCTGCCAATGGCAGGCTCAGACTGATGACAAAGTCTAAAAATGTGCCCGGACAGTCCCCTCGCCCCTCCGGGGAGAGGGTTAGGGTGAGGGGAACAGACCAGCAAAGTGCGCTTTGTTTATGCCAGATGCGACGCTGACGCGTCTTATCTGGCCTACAAAGGGCTAACGTGCAGGTTTTTAGCTTCAGGTAATATTGCGTACCAGCATTAGCAATGTCCTGTGATTTCTTTATTGATAAACAAAAGTCACGCCAATAATCGATTGCACATTCCCTGCAGTCACCTGCCCTCCGGTACGTGCATAATTTGCCGTTAATCCCAGACTCACCGCCGAAGTCCCTACTGCTCCTAACGATACCGTGTTATTCGCTGGAATAATCGTACCGTTGCGCGTCAACTGTACGCCGACGCCCTGTGCAGGTGAAAACGACGCGGTATTGGTGAAAATCGAGTTGCCCGCATCTGCGGTTGTGCCGGAGAGGTAATACCCCAGGTTTTGGCTTTTCGCACAATAAACGGTAAGAGGAATTGGCACTGAACCAGGGTAGTCCGGCAGAGTAACGGTGACATCACGAGCAGAAACATCGCAGCCGCCAGTAGGCACCACCACATCATTATTGGCGTAAATATTCCACACAAACTGGAAATCATCGCTGTTATAGTTGTTGGTCTGTCGCAAAATAAGCACGGCAATTAATGAGCCAGCTTTAATCGCCACCCCGCCCGCACTGCTCACAGGCGTCAAATAAAGCGCCACCAGCCACGGCTTATCCGTTCTCGAATTATAAACAACGCGCGGCGTTTCGCTGGTGGTAGGAAATGGATAGCTACTGCCACTATATTTTACGGTCCCGGAAAAATTAGATAACACGCCGCCATAAGCCGAGCCTCGTTGCAGTGTGACATAGTCTGTAATGGTTTCCGGATAATCGTTATGGCAAAAGATTTGCGTCGAAAGATCCACGACCAGGTTTTGCCCCACATTCACGACGGGCGCAAGGTTTACATAAACATTGGCGCTGCCACCGCCAATAGGGATAGCGGTACCATTGGCGGTTTTACAGGCGAATGACCAGGCATTTACCGACCAGCCCATCAGCAGTACAGCAAACAGGGTAATAACTCGTTTCATTACAATCATCTCTTCGGGTTCAGCTGTAGGTATAGGTGATGCTAATCACTGCCTGAATGGTTCCCTGAGTGGCTCCGCCATTTACTGTCAATGCTCTGACCTGTAACGGGAAGTGCGCTGATTGTGAGGAATCATCCACCTGAACTGTTTTGGTTGCGCCAGTATTCAATGTGTTGCCACTGTCATCCTGTAGCTCTAACTGGATGTTTTGCGCGGTCCCCTGGTTTTTATAATATCCGGTACTGTCGGCTGCCCCGCTGAAGCTGGCAGTGACCCTCGACGTTCCCACCGGACAATTAGTCAACTCAAGCGCAACATCATGCCAGGCCGATGCCGCCCCGGCAGACATAAGACTGAAAGAATAAAGATCGCCGAGATCAACCGTGGCATTGGTGGTGGAAACCGTACACGGTTTGGCGACGACCTTACCGTTCACCGTGATGGTGACATCGGCTGCCTGTATCGTCGCACTTGCGAGCGCCAATATTGCCGCCAATACATACCCACGTTTGCACCATTTCATGAGCATCTCCAGTTACTGATATTCAAGAGTGAAGGTAGCCGTGGCATTGATATGCCCCGCAGTGACAGGCACCTGTGTCGCCATTAGCCGGGCGTAAAAATTCAGCGTATTTGGTTTACCCGGCGTCAGGGTCGTCCACGAAAGCGCGGACGATGGAGCATTAAGGGGTATTTGATTTTGCTGCTCATTCAGAAGCTGTATTCCCAGTCCCGAAGCCGCTGACACCGTATTTTCAAGTGCAAGCAGGTTGGCATTGTGGCTATCTGCAACGCCAGTAAACCCAACCTTTACGGCAGAAACGGCATTACCACAGGGTGACAGCAAAATACGAAATGGAACAACAGGAGTCGTCGCGCCAATGTTGTTAAATTGCTTCGCCGCGTTTTCCATCAGATCAACAGTAAAATTGGTTGATTCAGCGGCCACACTACAGCCGTTATCCCTGACATAGCCGCGGATAGTAATCGTGCTATCCGCAGCCAAAGCGTGACTCACCGCCAGCCACAAAAAAGCGCACAGAAGATAAAAAGGTTTGTTTCTCATCACGCCCCCTTAACGACATTCAGCTGATAGCTGGGTTAATAACTGCTGCTGACTCTCTGGTGGCAGTTGATAATTGGCGACACAGTGAGCATTTTCCTCTTCTCCCCATTTCACCTGAACTTTTCCCGCTAAAGGCATTCCGCTGAGGTAAACCTGACCATTATCCGCAACAATGCCGCTACTCTGGCTACTCTCTGATGTCACCATCGCCCCAAACGGCAGCGGCTTATTATTGTGGGTCAGCGTCATGAGCAGTTTTATCCCAACGCGCGCTTTAAACTCTGCTCGCACGATCGCCCCACGAGTGGGAACAACGTTAGCAACCGCGTTATCTAAATCGACGTTATCAGCCAGGGTATTGGTATCCAGCGCCACTCTATTTTCCCGATATTCAGTGGCATAAGGCAGCACGGCATAACCACGCCAGTCGGTACGCACCCCCGTCTGGTTTTCGACTTTTGCATCTTTTGCGCCAGGCGCTTTAACAAGCACCACCGTATCGTTTAACGGCTGCCCCAGCGTTACGCCATTGGCATGAGCCAGTACCCCACCGCTGACTCCGTAATAGAGCTGCTTAATATCATCGCTATGGCTGTAACCGATATTGGCATTGCCGTAACCACCGCGATAATTCAGCGTGGCGTAGCCTGTACTTCCGCTATTTCCATCGCCTCCCCCGGCATAGCCGGTTTGCACGCTATAGCTGAGGTTGTTGTCTTCCAGCAACGTACCGTATACACCAGCCAGATTGGTCATCCGACCGTTGAGATCGTGTGACATGCTGTAGCTGGCACTGGCATGTCGCCACTGAGATTTACTGTCAGAACGCAGCCAGTGGCTGAAAGGAATATTGACGTTAAGCGCTAACATCTGATCCCGTCCTTTTTGCCAGGCGTTTTTCGTCAGGCTATAGCTGAGCGTCCAGTTGATATCTTCGAACGCAGTATTTAATCCAGCCTGGAATTGCTCATCGACATTACTCGTTCCCCAATAAGTTTGATGGCTACCACTCAAATACAGTGTTGATGTGCGCCCGAGTTGCTGAGTAACGGTGAGTTGTAATTTCCCGCGTTTGTTATAAGCGAGGTTGTAATAGTCGGTGAATTTCGGCTTAACCTGAATAACTCCGTCCTGTGTTTCGATGTTGTAGCCATTCATTCGACTGTATGTTGTATCAGCGAAATTAAAATATCCGCTGGTCGAATAACGGTAACCCACTAACTGAATATTCGTGCCTGATTCATTGAGCGATTTGTTATAGAGAAAACGCACCGATTGTCCGTCATGCTGACTGTCATCGGGAAGTGTGGAATTAGCCTGCGTCATATCCACAGACAGAGCGCCCAGTGCCCCCATGTTTTTCCCGATACCGAAATTAAAAGCACGATAACGATCCGCCAGTTGCGTTCCACCATATATTGTCCAGCCAGCCGGAAGGCCGTGGAGTAATGTACTCTGGAAAAAGCGGGGTTTTTCCTGCTGCGCATTTCCACTACGGTATTCTCCTGCCGTAATGGAATAACGAGTATGCCCTTCACGTTGCAAAAGCGGGACTGACGAATAGGGTACGGTAAAAATCTGCGTGCTGCCGTCAGCCTCTTTGATCGTTACCTGCAAGTCACCACTATTACCTGCGGCATAGATATCGTTGATGGTAAAAGGCCCCGGTGGCACCGTACTATTATAAATGTCATACCCATTTTGTTTAATAGTGACCTGTGCAGTACCACGAGCAATACCGTGGATCACCGGGGCAAATCCTCTTTGACTATCGGGTAACATATTGTCATCTGAGGCCAATTGTGCGCCGCGAAAGTTAATACCATCGAAAATATCGCCCTGAGTATAACCATCACCCAGCGTCAGCCGGGAACGTAACGGTATTATGTCTCGCTCAAGCCAGGTATTGATATGCTGCCATTTATTTTTGCTACCTGATGATCTGTCGCTACTGTTATAACTCCAGGTGGTATTGTCGCGTAAACGCCACGCACCAATATTTAACCCACTCTGTAGGTTTAAATATGCATAATGGCTGTTACCCCCAATCCGATTCTGTACACTATTTCCGCTGAAATTATAATTGAGCAATCCGGCATTAATACCGGGATCCCATAACTCAGGAGGAATATAACCACGCGCGCGATTACTCATAAATGCCTGAGGGATCGTCAGGTTCAGTCGCTGCTGACCAACATCCAGATGCGCAGTAGCGTCCTGGACCATTGTGGTTAATGGCACACAGGCATCATCCGCCAGCAGATTCATACCGGCGACAGAAGCCGTATTCAGCCCCATACTGGCGAGTTGCGCGCGTGTCAGGCAGGGAACAATCCCTTGTTCACTGTCGCCCGTATTAAATGTGACATCACGCGTTGCCATATAACCATTATTCAAATAGATATCGACGCGATACGTCCCTGGCGGTAATTCTTGCCCATTTTCAAAACGCGATAAATCGGCCACAGCCTGGGGATCATCCGCTAAAAAGCGCGGATTAAAATAGAGGTCGGCAGATGACAAAGGTGCCTGTGCGGCAAAAGCACAGGCGACAACGAGTCGGACAAAAAAACCAGCCAAACGATGCTTACGAATATGCAAGCATTGTGTGTTTCGCTGGTAAAGTCTTAAATTCAGATATGACATTATTCCTCCGGCTTAAAATCACCCGGCAGTCAATTCTTTTTATTCAGGCGAAAAATTCCCCCTGCGTTATTCCATTACGCCCGTCATTTTGGGGGTAAGTGCGCCATAATCATTTATTGTTCGGTAAGTAATATTGCTTCCTGCATCAGAAGGCAATTTAACCGTGCTTTCGCCCATTGGAGGCACCAATGCATTTTCAAGAACCCGGGTTCCGGCATTCAACTCTGTTACCGTCAGGTAATAGGGTGTCGGGTTAATCAGCGTCAGAGAATTCGCGCTACGACGAAATCTTAATTTTTCTGCGGCCTGATCGGGTGGCAACGCTAATTTAGCCGGGCGATAGTACAGTTTAATGCGGCTGATAATTGCGAGCTGTAGCGTATTCTCAGTCAATTTTGATTTATCCATTGACGGAATCGCTTTAACGTTCATCCAGAATAAACTTTCCCGGTCCTGTGGCAATTGGTTATTTGTTGCATCAAGAATACGTAAGGTATTCTCTTTTTTTCCCTTCATCGCAAACAGAGGAGGCGTCACGATAAAACGACCATCCTTTACACCATCGGCATTTTCCACCCATGATTGAATTAAATAGGTACTATTTTCATCATTATTTGTCACGGCAAGTTGCACTTGTTTTTGCCCTGCCGGATAAATTACGCGAGTCGCACCTAAGGCCACTCCCGCTTCAGCGCGTCCGGCAACCATCATTGCCATGAACATCAGGATACCTGCCAGCAAGCAGAATGTTATTTCCTGCGATTTCCTTACATTGACGTTTTTATTACTCACTGTCCTGTTCCTGTTATCACATTATCTGCTGAACAATTACTGATAGGTTAAAGAGAACCAGGCCTGGGCATTGGCGATGCCGCCAGTAACCCGACGCCCGGTAGCACGATATTTGGCGATGAAATGTAGCGAAGTAGAGCCTGAATAAAGCCGTTTCCAGTTTGCTGGAGGACGATTAATCGGTACGAGGTTTCCTTCATCATCAAACAACGCTACGCCAATATTGGTGGCTATCCCTGGCCCCTCTCCCACGGAAAGCACATCCGGATTTTTACCATCCGCGACACCGTGAAACGCCACACCTACACGTTCACTCACCACCGTGCTACATTCCCGTAAATGAATAACAAAAGGCACCGGTGCGCTATCTTCCCCAACCGCATGAAACCGGTTACTGCTGATTTGCCCCATATTGACCGTCATTTGTTTATCACCGGCTTCAATCCGGCAAGTTTCCGCAATAATGACGCCCTGAAATTGCATATTTCCGCCGGGCAACGTGGTATTCCATTTATTTCCGGCCAGAGCAAACATTGGCAGCAACGACGCTAATAGAAATAATCTCTTCCTTTTCATCGTTATTTTTATCGCACAAGGGTGGGCATCCCTGCCCGTAATGACGTCCCTGAACCTGGGTAGGTTATTGATACTGAACCTTGAAGGTCGCATCCGCATTAGCAGCACCCGGGGTTGCGACCCCGGTTGCAAAATAACGCGCCTGGAACGGAATGGTATTGGTTCCGTTATTCAGGGTTGTTTCTGAACTAAATGTCGCACCATCCAGCGTCAGCGCAGCACCCGTTCTGTCCAGGATCTGCACACCAACGTTTGTTGCGCTACCCGCAGCTGAACTCTGCAGAGCCAGAACGTTGGTATGACCCGCATCAATCGCCGTACCTAAAAAGGCAACAGCGGCTTTAGATGCAACATTGGTATCGCAATCATTCAGCTGAATGTTAAAACCGACAGCAGAACTGGTTGCTCCTTCCTGTGCCAGCGATGCGGTACGAACCTGTCCTAACTGAACGGTTTGATCAACAGAGCCTGCATCAACTGCGCAAGCGGCGTTAACAACTTCCCCTTTAAAGTGAACGGTCCCACCATTAACCGTCGTGGCAGCGGCCAGAGCCACTGTAGAACTGAGGGACAGAGCCGACAGAACAACGATTGCCAGAGTTTTAATTTTCATGCTGCTTTCCTTTCAAAAAACTATTTCTAAATCGACATGGGCAGTCGTTCTGTACACTTTGTTTTGTCAACGAGTTTGACTGCCAACACTGCACAGTTTTCCCCCAAAAGATGAAACATTTGGGGCCATTTTGACTCATAGAGGAAAGCATCGCGGACAAACTTTTTCAGTTTATTTGTTGGCTTAATATTCTATTGTTATCTTTATTTATAGATGTTTATATTGCATGAGGTGGTTTTTGGAGAGAAGAATGAGGAAGATGCGTCGAGCCACAGAAACGTTAGCTTTACATATAGCGGAGGTGATGTGAAATTAATTTACAATAGAAATAATTTACATATCAAACAGTTAGATGCTTTTTGTCGTTTTTTAATATTTTTATGCTTGAGAAAAAATACGTAACTTATTTATGATATGGACAGTTTGGCCCCAATTGTCTTGTATTTATTTGTTTTTTTAACTTTATTATCAATAAGTTAAATCAAACCTCTTCTCTTTTTAATTTTTCGTTTATGAGATTATTTCTTTCCCATAATCCGGCAAAACGAGCAGCATTACTGGCGGTATAACGCACAGTATGGCGAATATTTCGATGCCCGAGATAATCCTGAATTAAACGAGTATCTGCACCACGCTCCGCCAATTCATAACCGCAAGCATGCCTTAACATATGAGGATGAGTCTGCGTTACGGTTCCAGCTTCAATACCGGCATCGCGAATAATGCGATAGGCCTGCTGGCGAGAAAGCCGACTCCCGCGGCGAGAAATAAATATAGCGTCAGTCCGGTCAGCGCCTTTCCAGTTAGCACGTTCCTGGGTCCAGCGTTCCACGGCTTCACGCTCATCAAAACGTAACGGGTGAACGGTAGAAAATCCGTTCTTCAGTCGGCGAATATTTATTCTACCTTCATTAAGGTCAAGGTCCTGATAATGCAGATCAAGCAGTTCACTAATACGCATCCCATGCCGATATGCCAACAGAATAAGACAATAATCTCTGGCTCCCGTTGCCCCGTAACAAACCGCCTGCATCATGGCCTGAACTTCTTTACCGGTAAGATAACGACGTTTACTCACAATAGTAGTACTCCTAACTGAGATATATTTGAATGAATACCTATAGGAAACCTCAATCGGTCAAAATTAGCCCAATAGATAAAAAGATAACCACACACGGAGTGATGTGGCTATCAGTCAATTACATTAAATATCATACAAAAATAAAATATCACTGATGTGACAACATCTATTTTCATTGATTTGATTCAATATAACAATAGATTGCAGTGGATTAACTTCCAGTTGCTTAAAAAATAAAGAAAAAAGTGCGGAAACAGGAGATTTTAAGTGATGTGTAAATTTATGAATGATTTTGTTTATTTATTTTGAAGAACATAAACCATTGTATTTTGTATGGATATGGTTAACTTAATGTTTATTATGATAATTAAGAATCACACTTACAATAACATCAATTAATAAATGGTTAATCATTTTTGATATATCGTAAGAATAATGTAGTTTTTAACACCATCCCTGGTATCTCAACTATCTCTATAAAACAGCGTGACGCTGTCGTCCTCTGGCTCTATCCCAGATGCCGTAAAAACGCCCTGCATTGCTGGCGGTATACCAGACAGTATGACGAATATTGCGATGCCCAAGATAATCCTGGATAAGTCGCGTATCTATTCCCATATTCGCCAAAGCAAAACCACACGAATGGCGTAACATGTGCGGATGAATCTCCAGTGACAACCCGGCATTACCACCGGAAGTCGAGATAATATGGTAAAACTGTTGCCGAGAAAGCGGATTCCCCTTACGTGATAAAAATACCCACTCGCTCTCAGCATGCGGGTACGAAGTACGGATACTCAACCAGTTTTTTAAAGCCTGAACTTCTTTATTCAATAGCGGGTGCGTTGTTGAAAAGCCTTTTTTTAATCGATGGATATATATACACTTTGCCTTAAGATCAATATCCGAAATCCTCAATCGACAAATTTCACTCGCCCGGAAACCATGAATAAAACAAAGCAAAGTCAGACAATAATTACGTGCTGCATGAGGCCCGGTATTTGCTGCTTTAAGGAGTGATTCGATTTCACTATGGGTCAGGAAGTTCCTTTTTTTGTTATCAGCCTTATTCTTCATCGTTTTTCCCTTATAATTACAGACGCGCACTAGCTGTGCTGGGTTAGAAATAATCCAACATTTTTATCCTGATTATGTTTATAAAAGCGAACGTTTGCTTAATAACTAACGTAAGTGGACCAGTTCTTCTGAGTGAACTTAAATGGAGTAGCAACTGTTAATTATAATAACGTTGCCATACAAACGCCATGCTCTTGCATGCTATGTACCTTTATATATTTATCAATCGGATACGAATCTAATAATAACCCTCATCATTAATGCAACTAATCTTATCTATATATCATGTGATATGTTCTGTAACAAGTAAAATCAACATAAAAAATTCAGCAAAATTTAATATTCGTTCAACTAGCCGTCTCACATATGACATTATTAGTCAACTCCATTTGCCACAAAATGGCTATTTCATGGAGCGCAGTAATTTCTTAGTGGCTATTATCATGCTAATTCTTAGGTCCCTAGCGATTATTCCTGCTGATTCGTCAGCTTACGCCATGAGATTGTTACATTCCTTTTTATCCTGGAGATATGGGGGAACGCAGGAGATGATTTTTTCATCTACATTCGTTGGTAAATATAGCTTTGGTCACTACGACTTAAACCTTCCTCAATCACAGCCATTCGCCGGGCGATACGGCAAACAAACTAAGTGAAACATCATCCTGAAAACACCAACATCAACAAGCCTCTCCAGATCGACTTCAGAAGTGACCAGTTACAAGCCACAAACCAGGAAACATATTTCATGATGAGAATTATGCTCAGCCTGATGGCGGGTAAACACTGATTTTCACCAAGCTCACTGAGTTAGCTTGCAAAGCTCCCCTTGTTTAGACTCTAAACAAATTATTTATAAAACAAATAGTTAAACTAAGATCTTTAGTTTTTGAAGACCACCGCAAGTGTTCGTCTGGCTTCACATGGCATCTTCCTCTTAGAAAAAGATCGACATATTTTGTGACACGAATTGCAAATCTGGTTTTGTTGTATGGATTGCGTGATTTTTGATCTGGTATAACAGGTATAAAGGTGCACCAAGATAGTCAATGAGACAGGGCATCTCGCAATCTATGGCAAACATCACTTCAGTTCTTTCTCATCGGGTGATGAAAACGCACTTCAGTCTGAAAGGAATATGAAAATGAGATCAACAGACATTCTATTTTATGACTCTGGGTAAAATGGATTGAGTAAGTGATATAGCTTACGAACATTCAAATCAATTAAACATCAGAAGAGATTTTATACTCAGGTATTTAATCTGGTTCTCTGTTTATTTAAATAATGTGAAAAGAGATTTTTCACAGGAGACCTTATACAAAAAAATATAAAATACAGCTACCGGTTGCCAAAGACACTATAAGCCTGGCAAAAAAATATTACACAACATAAATGCTAATTGTTTATGCGGGCTTTGTATTGCTTTCTGTATCCTACAAATGAGTGAAATTTATGAAAAAGGCTAAAATACTTTCTGGCGTATTATTACTGTGCTTTTCGTCCCCATTAATTTCTCAGGCTGCGACACTGGACGTACGTGGTGGATATCGTAGTGGAAGCCACGCCTATGAGACTCGACTCAAAGTCAGTGAGGGATGGCAAAATGGATGGTGGGCAAGCATGGAAAGTAATACCTGGAATACCATTCATGATAATAAAAAGGAAAATGCCGCACTCAATGATGTTCAGGTTGAAGTTAATTACGCGATTAAACTTGATGATCAATGGACGGTGCGCCCGGGAATGTTAACGCATTTTAGCAGCAACGGCACACGCTACGGACCCTACGTAAAACTGTCCTGGGACGCGACAAAAGATCTTAATTTTGGCATTCGCTATCGTTACGACTGGAAAGCTTACCGACAACAAGACTTATCCGGTGATATGTCTCGTGATAACGTTCATCGTTGGGATGGATATGTCACTTACCATATTAATAGTGATTTCACCTTCGCATGGCAAACGACGCTATACAGCAAACAGAACGATTATCGCTATGCAAACCATAAGAAATGGGCGACGGAAAATGCATTTGTTCTACAATACCATATGACGCCCGATATTACGCCATACATAGAATATGACTACCTTGACCGTCAGGGTGTTTACAACGGCAGAGATAATTTATCGGAAAACAGTTATCGCATTGGTGTGTCATTTAAACTGTAGTAGACAGGAGACAGTCACAATGAATAAAACAATAACGGCGCTTGCTATCATGATGGCTTCATTTGCCGCAAACGCGTCTGTATTACCGGAAACTCCTGTGCCATTTAAAAGTGGTACCGGAGCAATTGATAACGACACTGTCTACATTGGTTTAGGTAGCGCAGGTACGGCATGGTACAAGCTGGATACACAGGCCAAAGATAAAAAATGGACAGCGTTAGCTGCATTCCCTGGCGGACCAAGAGATCAAGCAACCTCTGCATTTATTAATGGCAATCTGTATGTGTTTGGCGGCATTGGCAAAAACAGCGAGGGCTTGACTCAGGTATTTAATGACGTACACAAATACAACCCCAAAACCAATAGTTGGGTTAAATTGATGTCGCACGCGCCGATGGGCATGGCGGGCCATGTGACTTTTGTACACAACGGCAAGGCTTATGTTACTGGTGGTGTTAACCAGAATATCTTCAATGGCTATTTTGAAGATCTCAACGAGGCTGGAAAAGATTCAACCGCTATAGATAAAATCAATGCTCACTATTTTGACAAAAAAGCAGAAGATTATTTCTTCAATAAGTTTCTGTTGTCTTTTGATCCCTCAACACAGCAATGGAGTTACGCTGGCGAATCGCCCTGGTACGGAACGGCTGGTGCGGCGGTTGTGAATAAAGGTGATAAAACCTGGCTTATTAATGGCGAAGCCAAACCAGGATTGCGAACGGATGCCGTATTTGAACTTGATTTCACCGGTAATAATTTAAAATGGAATAAGCTTGCTCCCGTCTCATCACCAGATGGCGTAGCTGGCGGTTTTGCGGGGATAAGCAATGATTCTCTTATATTTGCCGGAGGGGCCGGATTCAAAGGTTCACGAGAAAATTACCAGAACGGTAAGAACTATGCGCATGAAGGCCTGAAAAAATCATATAGCACTGATATTCATCTTTGGCATAACGGGAAATGGGATAAATCGGGTGAATTATCGCAAGGTCGGGCCTACGGAGTATCATTGCCCTGGAATAATAGTCTATTGATTATTGGCGGTGAAACTGCAGGCGGCAAAGCGGTGACGGATTCAGTTTTGATCACTGTGAAGGATAATAAAGTCACAGTACAAAACTAACGCTTCAGGGCCCCGGTAAAGGGGCCCTGCTATCAATTTGTCATTTCAATTACGCGAAATTTATATGAACGCAATAATATCGCCCGATTATTACTATGTTCTTACCGTTGCTGGTCAGTCTAATGCCATGGCGTATGGCGAAGGACTGCCATTACCGGACAGGGAAGATGCGCCTCATCCCAGAATTAAACAATTAGCGAGATTTGCGCATACGCATCCCGGAGGCCCGCCATGTCACTTTAACGACATTATTCCACTGACTCACTGCCCACACGATGTTCAGGATATGCAGGGTTATCACCATCCTCTGGCAACGAATCATCAAACACAGTACGGCACCGTTGGCCAGGCACTGCATATTGCACGGAAATTACTGCCCTTCATTCCTGATAATGCAGGGATTCTTATCGTTCCGTGTTGCCGTGGCGGATCGGCTTTTACCGCGGGCAGCGAAGGGACATATTCAGAACGGCACGGAGCCAGCCATGATGCTTGTCGTTGGGGAACGGATACTCCGCTGTACCAGGATTTAGTCAGCAGAACGCGAGCCGCACTGGCAAAAAATCCGCAGAACAAATTCCTCGGCGCATGCTGGATGCAAGGCGAATTTGACTTAATGACCAGTGACTACGCGTCACACCCTCAACACTTTAATCATATGGTTGAAGCCTTTCGTAGGGATCTAAAACAATACCATTCTCAGCTTAATAATATTACTGACGCGCCGTGGTTTTGCGGCGATACCACCTGGTACTGGAAAGAAAATTTCCCGCATTCGTATGAAGCTATTTATGGCAATTATCAAAATAATGTTTTAGCCAATATTATTTTCGTCGACTTCCAGCAACAAGGTGAAAGAGGACTGACGAACGCGCCTGATGAAGACCCGGACGATTTAAGCACGGGATATTACGGTTCAGCGTACCGGTCACCGGAGAACTGGACGACGGCACTGCGAAGCAGTCATTTCAGCACTGCAGCCCGTCGGGGGATTATTTCTGACAGATTTGTAGAAGCAATTTTGCAGTTTTGGCGCGAAAGGTGAGCGGGGAGTTTATTCATGGGGGATGTCCTTGTTCGTTCTCAGAGTAGACAACAAAAAACAAATGAGATCAAGGTAATATCTCTTCACTTGCGGGCTCGAACAGCAGGCAATTGCCAATATAATAATCTGGCACAAGGGTGAAAAACGCGCACCGCATAAACCGTTGTTATTGCTTACAGATTAGCCGGATGCCTTAATAGACATCCGCGCCTTTTCGATTATGGCTCGGAAATCTACGAACATCTACACAGTTTACTGGAACGTTTTGGGCCACAGCGTTCGCAGCACCGTCCTGATATGCCGTTCTGGCGATTATAAGTCGACGGATTCTGGCAAATAGACGATGATGATATGCTTAATGATGTTCAAAGAAATTAGGCCATTATTATATTATTGCTTGCATTTTCTTTCATTCCTAAAAGCACCCGCCATTAATCCCAGGCGCATTATGCAAAGGAAAATGATTAGGTAAACAATAAGATTTATAATCAGGAAAGGCGACTCACAATAAAACGGAAAGTCGCCTTAACATTGGTAAAATATGCCCTTTACTACTCCTGTATCATGAACGGCTCATCACATTTAAAGCTGACGTTGATCCAGACTACCATATATTGCCTTTATTTCATTTTTTACGCCTTCACCACGGTACACCAAAGACGTATCGTATCGTTGATACTTATCTTCCCGTGTAGCACTGAACCAGTTAAAAGATCCGACACACAGCAGTTCTTCATCCTCAATCACAATTTTGCTGTGAACACGATTAACCAATTTCGTAGCGATACCCATCTTATTGAGCTTTTCAACAGCATCATTCAGCAGATGTTGTTTCTCCTGACGCTTATCATCATCGACATGCGCTATATTGCAGTTTTTATCCGTCACCACGGTAATATCAATGCCCCGGGAACGGGCCAAAGCCATTGATGCCAGAAATCCCGTTTGCTCCACTTTTTGCCAGGATAACCAAGGGGAAATAATCGTTATTTTCTTTTGAGCTCCGGCAAGAGTCTTGTTCAAAAATTCATCATGCTGCTCCACACCATGCAGCGTTGAAATTTGTGTATGTGCGGAAATTAAATCCTGTCGTTTCTGAAACTCAAATTGCAACGCATTATTATCTGAAGAAAAGAGATATTTTGCCAATAACCCTCGCGGCGAAAATGCGGGCTGCATCTCGATAAGGTCCATATCGCCAAATACCAGAAAACTATCTTTAGCGCGTGAGACAGCAACATTGAGGATAGTGCTGTTGCTATCAAGAAACCTGCCATCTTCATGTTTTGAGTAGACAGGAGAAAAGAGAACAATCGCCCTTTCCGCCCCCTGCAAGGAGTGCACAGTCCCCACTGTCAGTAAACCCTGCTCGTCTTTGCCATTAATTTCCAGCTTACGCAATGACATTTTGATAGCATTAACCTGCGCCGAAAATGGCGTCACAACACCAACAACTTTGTACAGTGGTTCCCCGTAATGGCGCTCTATATCATCCTTATGTGCCACCAGCCATGCTGCTATTGTTTCAGCTTCAAGAGGGTTATGACGGCTCCCTCCATTTGGCTTCATGCCTCTACCATCAATATGTAAATATCCCATTGCGGGGAAAATCGTCCTTTTTCCATCCCTCTTTTAGGCTGCAACTTACCGTGATAGCAAAGTGAGTTACAGTAGTCGATGATGTTATTGAAACAGCGACGATGCTCATACAGATACATTCCGCGCTCGAACTTGGGATCATACTGGTAGTGAGAGTTGAACTGGGCTACCTGCATTACGCTGCCAGATGCTGCACTTTTTCCAGACCCATTTATTATCGAATACGGTGACCGCCTGAGCGGCCACCTTTAATCGTGGGCAGTTACACAGAATTATTTACAGGGTCTTGCTGGGAGTTCTTACACTTGCTCGCGATATTCAATTGGCCATTGTCAACAAATGACGCAGGTTTTGATTGGTGATATCTATTTACGTCAGCAATGCGATGTGTTTTGGCTCGGCTATACCATCAGTCCCGCTTATGCTCGCCAGGGATATGCAATTGAAGCAATTACCGCCACGATTGACTGAATAAAAGAGAACGGTTTTTCACTCATCAAAGCCGGTGTGAATCCGGAAAATACCCTTTCAAAAAAATTACTTATCAGGATTGGCTTCAATTTTTCAAGCATCGAAGATGGGTGAGCATATTTATGTTCTGGATTTAACAAAAGGAGAATAATCTCCCGAAGGGAAAAGCCGATGAGGCCATTTCAGGCGTACTTCAACATGCATTCGTCAGTGTCATCTGCCTTTTCCAGTAAATGGGTTGGCATTCAATTTCCAAAGTACATCACACTTTTTCTACTGAAACATATCCCTCCTATAACTACGTGTTAATATTCGCTCCGTAAATACCTTTCAACTCAACCCGAGGCTTTGATGCTGGAGAATGTAATCATCCGATAATCAGTTCCCCGACCTTTTCAGGCCGGACTGATTATCAATGCGCCGAAATCGAATGCGGACACCGCGGTGTGTTTGCACGTTTTGCACATGATGATTAAATAGGTTCTTCAGTATGAATTTATCCCGTCAGGAACAACATACCTTACACGTTCTCGCTAAAGGTAGACGTATTGCGCACGTCCGCGATTCTTCAGGCCGCGTCACTTCCGTTGAATGCTACAGCCGCGAAGGGCTGTTGCTGACCGACTGCACGCTCGCCGTCTTCAAAAAACTCAAAACCAAAAAACTTATCAAGTCCGTCAATGGCCAGCCCTATCGAATCAACACCACCGAGCTGAATAAAGTTCGCGCTCAGCTCGATAATCGCTAAGGAGAGTTTCTATGACAGTACACCACTTCACTTTTCATATCACAGATAAAAGTGATGCCAGTGATATCCGGGAAGTCGAAACCCGCGCATTTGGCTTCGGCAAAGAAGCCGATTTAGTGGCCTCTTTACTTGAGGATGAAAGCGCGCGCCCCGCGTTATCGCTGCTAGCCCGGTATGAAGGCAAAGCCGTCGGGCATATTTTATTTACCCGGGCAACCTTCAAAGGAGAAATGGATTCACCGTTGATGCACATCCTCGCTCCCCTGGCGGTCATACCGGAATACCAAGGGATGGGCGTGGGAGGACGGTTGATACGCACTGGCATCGAGCACCTGAGGTTGATGGGCTGCCAGACGGTTTTTGTTCTCGGCCACGCCACCTATTACCCCCGACATGGGTTCGAACCCTGTGCCGGAGACAAAGGCTATCCGGCACCTTATCCCATCCCGGAGGAGCACAAAGCCTGCTGGATGATGCAATCACTCACCGCTCAGCCCATGACCCTGACCGGCCACATCCGGTGCGCAGACCCTGATGAAACCGGAGCACTGACGTGAATAACAATCTTGTTGTGTCCTTTTTAAGGCTTAACCCAATAACAGGAATTAAATAATGGATATCCCACGTATTTTTACCATCAGCGAAAGTGAACACCGCATCCATAACCCGTTCACCGAAGAGAAGTACGCCACGCTGGGTCGCGTGCTGCGCATGAAGCCGGGCACCCGCATTCTTGACCTCGGCAGCGGCTCGGGCGAGATGCTCTGCACCTGGGCCAGGGATCATGGCATTACGGGGACTGGCATCGACATGAGTTCGCTCTTCACCGCGCAGGCAAAGCGTCGCGCGGAAGAACTCGGCGTCAGCGAACGCGTACATTTTATTCATAACGATGCGGCCGGTTACGTCGCAAATGAAAAATGTGACGTGGCGGCCTGCGTCGGCGCGACATGGATTGCCGGTGGGTTTGCCGGGGCGGAGGAGCTGCTAGCGCAAAGCCTGAAACCGGGCGGGATCATGCTTATCGGCGAACCCTACTGGCGTCAGCTACCAGCAACAGAAGAAATAGCCCAGGCCTGCGGCGTCAGCTCGACAAGCGATTTCCTGACGCTGCCAGGACTTGTCGGAGCGTTCGACGATCTCGGCTATGACGTGGTGGAAATGGTACTGGCAGACCAGGAAGGCTGGGACCGGTATGAAGCCGCAAAATGGCTGACCATGCGCCGCTGGCTGGAAGCGAATCCTGACGATGACTTCGCCGCCGAAGTCAGGGCCGAACTAAACATCGCGCCGAAACGCTACGTGACCTACGCGCGGGAATGCTTTGGCTGGGGCGTGTTCGCACTCATCGCCCGGTAACAACAGGTTCCCGGTATTTCTGGCTGGAAATATCGAGGCTTTACCTTTGCTTTGATCTGATGTATCACCTGCACAATACATATTCAGTATGTTTATTAATCAAGATGTCACCATAAGGAGCATCATATGTCACAACATGAACAGTTCTGTCAGGCTTGCGGAATGCCGATGTCGGCACCAGATGCACACAGTGCCAGTGATCAATATTGTGCGTAATGCAGCGACAGCAACGGCAATCTCAAACCCTGGGAAGAAGCGGTATCAGGTTTAGCCAGCTTCCTTGATTCCTGGCAAAAAGTCGGCCCGGAGGAAGCACATAAGCGTGCAAAACGTTATCTGACGGCAATGCCAGCCTGGGCTCATAAAGCGGAGAGTGATTTGAGCTGATTATCTATACTCCCTCTGAATCTATTCAGGAGATCCGATGTTTTCTTACATTATGCTGGGAACCAACGACCTGCCACGCGCCATTACATTCTAAGATCCGCTGATGGAGATGCTGGGGTATCCACGTGCAGGACGTAATGAAGAGGGAGCGTCCTGCAACAAAGTGGTGCTATAACAGTTACCGCGTTTTATTCATCCTCATTATTTCAACCATAATCACTGGTCTCTCCAGCCCGTAACTTTCACAAACGTTGAGCGCTTTTATTCCACTCGGCTCACATAATTTTTTATTTGTTCAGCTTTGCGCGTTTTCACGTGAACGTTCTCACAATTATTCGACCAGTCTGCGCCTATAAAACGCTCAACGAGTGATTGTTTTACGGTCTACGGAGATAGCTATGTCATTTTCTGTGCAGGAAACCCTGTTCTCGCTTTTGCAGCACAATGCGATTTCAGGACACGAAAACGCTGTCGCTGACGTCATGCTGTGCGAATTCAGGCGTCAGGCAAAAGAGGTCTGGCGAGACAGGCTTGGGAATGTCGTCGCGCGCTACGGTAGTGATAAACCCGATGCGCTGCGACTGATGATTTTTGCGCATATGGATGAAGTCGGTTTTATGGTGCGCAAAATAGAGCCGTCTGGATTTTTACGCTTTGAACGCGTAGGCGGTCCTGCGCAGGTCACTATGGCTGGTTCCATCGTCACCCTCACCGGGGACAAAGGGCCAGTCATGGGGTGTATCGGCATTAAGTCCTACCACTTTGCCAAAGGCGACGAGCGCACGCAGTCACCTTCTGTCGACAAACTGTGGATTGATATTGGTGCCAAAGACAAAGACGACGCTATACGGATGGGCATTCAGGTCGGTACGCCTGTCACTCTGTATAACCCGCCGCAACTCCTGGCAAACGATCTGGTGTGCAGTAAAGCACTAGACGATCGTCTAGGCTGTACTGCCCTGCTCGGTGTAGCGGATGCTATCAGTACTATGGAGCTTGATATCGCCGTTTATCTGGTGGCTTCGGTACAGGAAGAATTTAATATCCGCGGCATTGTTCCCGTATTACGCCGTGTAAAACCTGACCTGGCGATTGGTATTGATATCACTCCATCGTGTGACACCCCTGATTTACACGATTATTCCGAGGTCAGGATTAATCAGGGCGTTGGGATCACCTGCCTGAACTACCATGGTCGGGGAACGCTGGCCGGATTAATCACGCCTCCTCGCCTGATACGGATGTTGGAACAGACGGCTCTTGAACACAACATTCCGGTGCAGCGAGAAGTGGCTCCCGGCGTGATAACAGAAACCGGTTATATCCAGGTTGAGCAGGATGGTATTCCCTGCGCCAGTCTCTCTATTCCTTGTCGCTATACCCATTCTCCGGCGGAGGTTGCCAGCCTGCGTGATTTGACTGATTGCATCCGCCTATTGACCGCTCTGGCAGGTATGTCAGCAGCACATTTCCCCGTTGAGCCTGATTCAGGCACTACACAAGAGGCACATCCATTATGAAAAAGATCCTTGTGGCATGCGGTACCGGCATGTCGACTTCAACCATGATTGCACACAAGCTGCAAGAGTTCCTGACTGAACAGGGCATTTCAGCCACTACCGCCCAATGCTGTCTGAATGAGATCCCTCTTAACTGTAACGGTATGGACCTTATTGTAACCTCCATGCGAACCAACAGTGATTACGGCATCCCTACGCTTAATGGCGCCGCCCTGCTCACAGGGATCAACGACGACGCGTTAAAACAACAAATCAAGGCTCTGTTAACTCAATAAAAGGAGGCATTATGTTTGATTACATCCTGTCTCTCGGCGGTACCGTTTTCGTCCCTATCATCATGATCGTGATTGGCCTTATCTTCCGCATCCCCTGGCTGCAGGCGATTAAGGCAGGGGTAACGGTTGGGATTGGTTTTGTCGGTATGGGACTGGTGATCGTCATGGCGATCGACAGCCTCAGTCCCCCTATCAAAGTGATGATTGAGCGTTTCGGCCTAGCCCTGCATGTCTTTGACGTTGGCGCAGGCCCTGCCTCCGGCGTTGGTTATGCGACAGCCATTGGCGCCATGATTATCCCAGTTATTTTTCTTCTCAATGTCGCCATGCTGGTCACCCGTCTGACCAAAACGATGAACGTCGATATTTACAATTACTGGCACTACGCCATTACGGGTACGGTGGTCCAGCTTATGACCGGTAGCCTGATTTATGGTGTGCTGGGGGCAATCTGCCATGCGGCGCTATCGTTAAAAATGGCCGACTGGACGGCAAAACGGGTACAGAACATCGTCGGGCTGGAAGGTATTTCGATACCGCAAGGCTACGGTTCCAGTTCAGTACCGCTTTTCGTTCTACTTGATGCTATCTATGAAAAAATCCCTTTCATGAAGGGACGCAATATCGATGCTCAGGAGATCCAGAAACGCTACGGCATGGTCGGCGATCCGGTGATTATCGGCGTAGTGCTCGGTCTGATTTTTGGCCTAGCGGCTGGTGAAGGCTTTAAAGGTTGCGCCAGTCTGATGATTACCGTTGCGGCAATCATGGTGTTGTTCCCGCGCATGATCCGCCTGATTGTTGAGGGCCTGCTGCCCATCTCCGACGGTGCAAGAAAGTTCTTCCAGAAATATTTCAAAGGACGTGAAGTGTATATCGGTCTGGATACTGCTGTGACGCTGGGGCATCCAACCACCATTGCTGTCGGTCTGCTACTGATACCCATTATGTTAATTCTGGCCAGCATTTTACCGGGCAACAAAGTGTTACCCCTCGCAGACCTGCCGGTAGCACCGTTCTTTATCTGTATGGCTACGGTTATCCACCGCGGAGACCTGGTCAGGACGTTGATAAGCGGGGTCATCGTGATGATTACCGTCCTGCTGATCGCCACCCAGTTCGCGCCTTACTTCACTGAAATGGCGCTCAAAGGCGGTTTCAGTTTTGCCGGTGAAAGTGCGCAAATCTCAGCGTTGTCCGTGGGCAATATGTTCGGTTGGTCGATTTCTGAATTGATGTCGCTTGGGATTATTGGCGTTGTCGTGGCGGTCGGTATTGTCGCCAGCGTCGTGCTGTTCTTACGTAAACGTGAATTATCGGAATAAGGAGTACTTTCAATGAGTTGGCTGAAAGAGGTTATTGGGACGGAAAAAGCGGTCATCGCCATGTGCCATCTACGTGCATTGCCCGGCGACCCGAGTTTTGATGCGCAGTTGGGGATGAACTGGGTTATCGACAAAGCCTGGGACGATCTGATGGCGCTCCAAAATGGTGGGGTGGATGCAGTCATGTTCTCCAACGAGTTTAGTCTTCCCTATCTCACGAAGGTGCGTCCGGAAACCACTGCGGCAATGGCACGAATCATCGGGCAATTAATGAGCGATATCCGCATCCCGTTTGGCGTGAATGTTCTGTGGGATCCGGTCGCCTCATTCGACCTGGCGATGGCTACCGGCGCTAAGTTTATCCGCGAGATATTTACCGGTGCCTATGCCAGCGACTTTGGCGTCTGGGACACTAACGTCGGTGAGACCATCCGTCATCAACACCGGATTGGTGCAGGCGAAGTGAAAACCTTGTTCAATATCGTCCCAGAGGCCGCCGTGTATCTGGGCAATCGCGATATCTGTTCTATTGCTAAATCGACAGTATTTAACAACCATCCTGATGCGCTCTGTGTTTCTGGCCTGACCGCCGGGACGCGTACCGACAGCGCGCTGTTAAAACGGGTCAAAGAAACGGTGCCTGACACCGTCGTGTTGGCCAACACGGGCGTCTGCCTGGAAAACGTGGAGGAACAACTCAGTATCGCCGATGGCTGTGTGACCGCAACCACCTTTAAAAAGGACGGCGTTTTTGCCAATTTCGTTGACCAGGCGCGAGTCAGTCAGTTTATGGAGAAAGTGCATCATATACGCCGATAAGATGGGGATAAGCAGAGCGCTTATCCCCGGCAAAGAGCAATAACCCTTCTGCGATCCCTGCCGCCTTCGTCAAAAGTATCGACGGGGATCGCTACCAGATTAACCCGAATCGGCATGGAGTCAACGACGGATGATTAACGATATTAAATGGGTACAGGCACAACGTAAAGCCACCGACTGGCGTCAGGCCGTGGAAATCGCCACCCGCCCGCTGGTAGCCTATGGTGCCGCGCAGCCATGCTACGTTAATGGGATCATCGAAAATACCCTTAACTGGGGGCCTTATTATCTGATAGCCCCAGGAATCGCCTTGCCTCACGCCCGACCAGAGCAAGGCGCAAACTATAATCAGGTCAGTATCACCACGCTACGCACCCCGGTCGCCTTTGGTAACGAGGAGTGCGACCCCGTCTGGCTGCTTCTCTGCGTCAGCGCCACGGATGCCAACGCACATATTTTGACCATTCAGCGCATCAGCCAGTTTATTGATTCGCCACAACGCTTAACGGCAGTGGGAAATGCCAGCACAGACGATGCACTGTTTGCGCTGGTATCAGGTTAACGGAGGCGCTTATGATCCTGCACCCTTCTCTCGCCAGCGCAAATCCTCTGCACTATGGTCGTGAGCTGACGGCATTGGACAATCTGGATTTTGGGAGCCTGCATCTGGATATTGAGGACAGCAGCTTCATTAACAACATTACGTTTGGGATGAAAACGGTGCAGGCCGTCGCCAGACAGACGCCTCATCCCTTGTCCTTTCATTTCATGCTTGCCCGGCCACAGCGCTGGTTTAACGCGCTGGCTGAAATCAGACCCGCGTGGATCTTCGTTCATGCAGAAACGCTGGACTATCCTTCGGAAACGTTAACTGAGATCCGCCATACCGGCGCACGAGCCGGACTGGTATTTAATCCGGCAACCCCGATCGACGCCTGGCGATATCTGGCGTCTGAGCTGGACGGAGTGATGGTGATGACCAGTGAGCCCGATGGGCAGGGACAGCGGTTTATTCCCTCCATGTGCGAGAAAATCCAAAAAGTACGCACGGCTTTTCCTCAGACCGAGTGCTGGGCCGACGGTGGAATTACGCTGGCAGCTGCACAGCAACTGGCAGCAGCTGGGGCGCAACATATGGTGATTGGGCGCGCCCTGTTCTCTTCATCTGACTATCGCGCGACCTTAGCTCAATTCGCCACCCTGTAAGAGGAGATTGTTTCTGATGAGCCAACAGAGACCTGACCGTATCAAACAGATGCTGCACTACCTGTGGCAACATCGTCACCTCTCCACACAGCAGGCCATGGAGCTTTTTGGCTATGCGGAAGCGACTGTCCGTCGTGATTTCCAGTATATTGTCAACCAGTATCCAGGCATGATCCGCGGTCACGGTTGCCTGGACTTCGACGACAGTACAGACGACAAAGAGTACGTCTTCGACGTGAAACGTACATTGCAATCTGTGGCGAAAAGAGAAATAGCTGCCCTTGCCCGAACAATGATCAAAGATGGCGACTGCTTTTTTCTCGACTCCGGCTCAACCTGCCTCGAACTGGCGAAATGCCTGGCCGATGCGCGGGTAAAGGTCATCTGCAACGACATTAAAATCGCCAATGAACTGGGCTGTTTTCCCCATGTGGAAAGTTACATTATCGGAGGACTGATTCGCCCAGGTTATTTTTCGGTAGGAGAGAGTCTGGCGCTGGAGATGATCAATGCCTTTTCCGTAGAACGTGCGTTTATCTCCTGCGATGCGCTGTCGCTGGAGACGGGGATCACCAATGCCACCATGTTTGAGGTCGGGGTGAAAACACGGATTATTCAACGCTCGCGTGAAGTTATTCTCATGGCCGATCACTCAAAATTTGATGCCGTTGAGCCGCATGCTGTAGCAACACTATCATGTATTAAAACGATCATCAGTGACAGCGGGTTACCTGAGACTATTGCACAGCGTTATCAGCGAGCCGGATGTCAGTTGTTTTTACCTCATTCAATAAAGTGATAAGTAAGTTCATTCGAGAGGGATTTCAAGCAAAAATAATCAATGGCACCCAATAGAAAATATTGGCGATGCGCTCGAACGAATAAAGAAGCTCTAGGCGCAATCCACACACTACGATGTTGCAACAACACGCCATCTACTTTTTATTCTCATTCACTAAATGTGGCTGTTCTGGATTCATTATTCAAAGTGTGTACAAGATCACATTTAATCACATCATTACGGTTCAGCATGCTGAACAAAGCATATTTTCCACTATGTAATGCCGATACCATTTATTCCATGAGCAAGGAGGAGCCATTATGGTTCGCAAAGGGTGTAATTCATTAGTCCGTGCTGAAAAAATATTAACCCACATTGCATGGGTTGGTATGGCAAGTTATATGGAGTTATTAAATAAATTCCAGTACCCCAAAAGCAGCCTGCTTAATTTATTGAATGTAATGGTGGATTGTGGTTTCTTAATTAAAAACAAAAACGGCTACTATTCACTGGGAATAAAAAACTACGAATTGGGTTGTCAGGCGTTACACCGTCAAAATATATTTGAGGTGACTAAGCGGCCAATGCAGGAGTTGTCGCTGAAAAGTGGACTGGTTTGTCATCTTGGGGCGATGGAGAGCATTTCGGCTATCTATCTCGACAAGATCGAAAGTCCGGACTCTGTACCGACGAGCAAAAGCTGGATTGGCAAAAAACTTGAGTTGCATATTACCGCGTTGGGTAAGGCATTATTAGCCTGGAAGACACGAGAAGAACTGGATTATTTTTTAGAAGCACTCACGTTAACTCCACATACGCGCAATACATTTACCGATAAAAAATTGTTTCTGGAAGAATTACAAAAAACACGCCTTCGGGGATGGGCCATAGACAACGAAGAATCAACCTATGGGGCGGTATGTTTAAGTATGCCGGTATTCAATATGTATAACAGAGTTAACTATGCAATCTCACTTTCTGGCGATCCGGTAGTTTATTCAGGAAATAAGATAGACAGCTATCTGGAATTGCTCCGGAAATGCGCTGAGCAAATATCATATGGGCTGGGATACAGAAACGAAAATGAGCACTTACGAAAAGGAAACTGAGGTAATGAAAAAATTCAGCGGCATTATTCCACCGGTATCCAGCACGTTTCATCGTGACGGAACCCTTGATAAAAAGGCAATGCGCGAAGTTGCCGACTTCCTGATTAATAAAGGGGTCGACGGGCTGTTTTATCTGGGTACCGGTGGTGAATTTAGCCAAATGAATACAGCCCAGCGCATGGCACTCGCCGAAGAAGCTGTAACCATTGTCGACGGGCGAGTGCCGGTATTGATTGGCGTCGGTTCCCCTTCCACTGACGAAGCGGTCAAACTGGCGCAGCATGCGCAAGCCTACGGCGCTGATGGTATCGTCGCCATCAACCCCTACTACTGGAAAGTCGCACCACGAAATCTTGACGACTATTACCAGCAGATCGCCCGTAGCGTCACCCTACCGGTGATCCTGTACAACTTTCCGGATCTGACGGGTCAGGACTTAACCCCGGAAACCGTGACGCGTCTGGCTCTGCAAAACGAGAATATCGTTGGCATCAAAGACACCATCGACAGCGTTGGTCACTTGCGTACGATGATCAACACAGTTAAGTCGGTACGCCCGTCGTTTTCGGTATTCTGCGGTTACGATGATCATTTGCTGAATACGATGCTGCTGGGCGGCGACGGTGCGATAACCGCCAGCGCTAACTTTGCTCCGGAACTCTCCGTCGGCATCTACCGCGCCTGGCGTGAAGGCGATCTGGCGACCGCTGCGACGCTGAATAAAAAACTACTACAACTGCCCGCTATTTACGCCCTCGAAACACCGTTTGTCTCACTGATCAAATACAGCATGCAGTGTGTCGGGCTGCCTGTAGAGACATATTGCTTACCACCGATTCTTGAAGCATCTGAAGAAGCAAAAGATAAAGTCCACGTGCTGCTTACCGCGCAGGGCATTTTACCAGTCTGAGGAGAAACTCATGTCTGTTCGCAATATTTTTGCTGACGAGAGCCACGATATTTACACCGTCAGAACGCACGCCGATGGCCCGGACGGCGAACTCCCATTAACCGCAGAGATGCTTATCAACCGCCCGAGCGGGGATCTGTTCGGTATGACCATGAATGCCGGAATGGGTTGGTCTCCGGACGAGCTGGATCGGGACGGTATTTTACTGCTCAGTACACTCGGTGGCTTACGCGGCGCAGACGGTAAACCCGTGGCGCTGGCGTTGCACCAGGGGCATTACGAACTGGACATCCAGATGAAAGCGGCGGCCGAGGTTATTAAAGCCAACCATGCCCTGCCCTATGCCGTGTACGTCTCCGATCCTTGTGACGGGCGTACTCAGGGTACAACGGGGATGTTTGATTCGCTACCATACCGAAATGACGCATCGATGGTAATGCGCCGCCTTATTCGCTCTCTGCCCGACGCGAAAGCAGTTATTGGTGTGGCGAGTTGCGATAAGGGGCTTCCGGCCACCATGATGGCACTCGCCGCGCAGCACAACATCGCAACCGTGCTGGTCCCCGGCGGCGCGACGCTGCCCGCAAAGGATGGAGAAGACAACGGCAAGGTGCAAACCATTGGCGCACGCTTCGCCAATGGCGAATTATCTCTACAGGACGCACGCCGTGCGGGCTGTAAAGCCTGTGCCTCTTCCGGCGGCGGCTGTCAATTTTTGGGCACTGCCGGGACATCTCAGGTGGTGGCCGAAGGATTGGGACTGGCAATCCCACATTCAGCCCTGGCCCCTTCCGGTGAGCCTGTGTGGCGGGAGATCGCCAGAGCTTCCGCGCGAGCTGCGCTGAACCTGAGTCAAAAAGGCATCACCACCCGGGAAATTCTCACCGATAAAGCGATAGAGAATGCGATGACGGTCCATGCCGCGTTCGGTGGTTCAACAAACCTGCTGTTACACATCCCGGCAATTGCTCACCAGGCAGGTTGCCATATCCCGACCGTTGATGACTGGATCCGCATCAACAAGCGCGTGCCCCGACTGGTGAGCGTACTGCCTAATGGCCCGGTTTATCATCCAACGGTCAATGCCTTTATGGCAGGTGGTGTGCCGGAAGTCATGTTGCATCTGCGCAGCCTCGGATTGTTGCATGAAGACGTTATGACGGTTACCGGCAGCACGCTGAAAGAAAACCTCGACTGGTGGGAGCACTCCGAACGGCGTCAGCGGTTCAAGCAACTCCTGCTCGATCAGGAACAAATCAACGCTGACGAAGTGATCATGTCTCCGCAGCAAGCAAAAGCGCGCGGATTAACCTCAACTATCACCTTCCCGGTGGGCAATATTGCGCCAGAAGGTTCGGTGATCAAATCCACCGCCATTGACCCCTCGATGATTGATGAGCAAGGTATCTATTACCATAAAGGTGTGGCGAAGGTTTATCTGTCCGAGAAAAGTGCGATTTACGATATCAAACATGACAAGATCAAGGCGGGCGATATTCTGGTCATTATTGGCGTTGGACCTTCAGGTACAGGGATGGAAGAAACCTACCAGGTTACCAGTGCCCTGAAGCATCTGTCATACGGTAAGCATGTTTCGTTAATCACCGATGCACGTTTCTCGGGCGTTTCTACTGGCGCGTGCATCGGCCATGTGGGGCCAGAAGCGCTGGCCGGAGGCCCCATCGGTAAATTACGCACCGGGGATTTAATTGAAATTAAAATTGATTGTCGCGAGCTTCACGGCGAAGTCAATTTCCTCGGAACCCGTAGCGATGAACAATTACCTTCACAGGAGGAGGCAACTGCAATATTAAATGCCAGACCCAGCCATCAGGATTTACTTCCCGATCCTGAATTGCCAGATGATACCCGGCTATGGGCAATGCTTCAGGCCGTGAGTGGTGGGACATGGACCGGTTGTATTTATGATGTAAACAAAATTGGCGCGGCTTTGCGCGATTTTATGAATAAAAACTGAAAGCATAAATAAAAACATCCAGACACCTGAATTATCCGACTCTGCATCATTCGTTATTTGCTCAGTCGGATAATGATGGGTCGCTACCCTGTTATGAGAGGACGTTATGCCACTAATTATCGTTGTGGCAGGGATTGCTTTACTCCTGCTTTTAACCATAAAAATTAAGCTTAATACGTTTGTTTCGTTAATTATTGTCTCGATTGCTGTCGCCATCGCCAGTGGTATGGATTTGAGTAAAGTCGTCACCTCAGTCGAATCCGGACTTGGCGGTACGCTGGGCCATATTGGTTTGATATTTGGCTTCGGTGTTATGCTCGGTCGCTTGCTGGCCGATGCGGGTGGTGCGCAGCGAATAGCGCTGACCATGCTGAATTATTTCGGGAAAAATAAACTTGACTGGGCAGTGGTCTGTTCGGCGTTTATTGTCGGTATCGCACTTTTTTTCGAAGTCGGTTTAATTCTTCTGGTACCTATTTTATTCGCTATTGCCCGTGAAGCAAAAATATCACCGATGTTTATGTGTGTGCCGATGCTTTCTGGTTTGCTGGTCGCACACGGTTTTTTGCCGCCGCACCCCGGCCCGACTGTTATCGCCAGGGAATATGGCGCTGATGTAGGATTGGTACTGATATACGGTATCATTGTCGGCATTCCAACCTTTATTCTTTGCGGCCCGGTATTGAATAAATTCTGCCAGCGCATTATTCCGGACGCCTTTAAAAAAGAGGGGAATATAGCCTCTCTCGGCGCGACCCGCCGATTCAGCGAAAGCGAAATGCCAGGCTTTGGGATCAGTTTTCTCACGGCAATGCTGCCGGTGATCCTGATGGCGGTTGTCACCATCATCCAGATGACTCATGCCAAAAGTGCCGCGGATTCAGGCTTATTTTACAACGTGATACTGTTCTTAGGTAATTCAACGATCGCCATGCTGATTTCACTGCTATTCGCGATCTATACCATGGGCCTGGGGCGCGGGAAAACAATCCCTGACCTGATGGATTCTTGCGGAAAAGCTATCGCGGGTATTGCCGGTCTGCTGCTGATTATCGGTGGTGGTGGTGCATTCAAGCAAGTTCTCATCGACTCTGGCGTTGGTCAGTATATTTCCACCCTGGTTTCGGGTATGGATATTAACCCGATCCTGATGGCCTGGGGCGTGGCCGCATTCCTGCGTATTTGTCTGGGTTCAGCCACCGTCGCGGCGATCTCTACCGCCGGTCTGGTCATCCCATTGTTGGCAGTACATCCCAATACCAACCTGGCCTTGATTACGCTGGCTACCGGTGCCGGATCCTGTATTTGTTCTCACGTTAACGATGCCAGTTTCTGGATGATTAAAGACTTTTTTGGCCTGACCACCAAAGAAACGCTGTTATCCTGGACGCTGATGTCCACACTCTTATCCATCAGTGGGCTGATTTTTATTCTGCTCGCCAGCTTAGTTTTATAATCGGGTTCTTGCCAGTGAGCCAACCTGTTGTTCACTGTCCCCCATAATTTAGTGAGTGACGGCAACCGTCTGCACGGTGACGAATCGCTGGCGATCAAAAAGGGGCGATATTGAACCTTCGATTATGCTTGATGGGTGTATTCTCAGTAATACTGTAAAGCCGGAGCATGTCTCCGGCTTTACAGTATGGGGGAACAGCGGGCGATCGCTCAAATGGTATGCTGGTTTATTTCATGTAAAAGAATAAAATATCTCTATAAAATCATGCCACTGGCAATCTGCATCAACTCTCCGGGTAAACAGGGTTAAGATGAGCATTTCCCCGGTTTAATACAGGTATACAAAAGTGGATAGAGATCAAACAAACAGCAGCCTGTTCAATGATGATCCCGTACTTCATGCAACATGGCTGTACTATCAGGAAGGTAAAAGCCAGACTGAAGTTGCAGCTATCATGGGGGTGTCCCGCGTCACGGTTGTCAAATACCTGCAAACAGCCCGGGAAAATGGACTGGTTCATATCAACCTGGATGTGAATGTCTTTGGCTCTATCGACGCTGCTTTGCAAATTCGCGATAAATTCAATCTCCAGAGAGTGATCATCGTGCCGGATGGCGAACATGCCGGAAAACGTGATGATACAAAGCTGATGCGGACTCGCCTTTCACGTGCCGGTGGCATGTATCTGAATCAGGTGATTGAGAATGGTGATGTGCTGGGGGTTGCCTGGGGAAGAACAATCCATCAGATGAGCAAAACCATGACGCCGAAGTCATGTAAAAATGTCACCGTTATACAGATGCTCGGTTCCATGCCATCTCAGCCAGACCTGACGATCATTGAATCCTCATCGCAAATCGCCTACAAGCTTTCAGGCCGTGTCGCCTCGCTGCACGTGCCCGCCGTGGTATCAAGCGCCAGACTGGCCATGGAGTTACAGGCAGAGCCTATTATTCGATCGAATTTTGACGTTCTGACTCGCTGTACGAAAGCCTTTTTTGTCGTGGGTAACGCGCTTGATGAAAATCCCCTGATTCGGGTGGGCGTGCTGAATAAGAAGGAAATGCAGACGTATCGGGATTTAGGCGCAGTAGGTGTCATTTGTGGTCGCTTCTATGACAAGGAAGGGATGCCCGTCGTGGCTGATGTTGACCAGCGTATTCTGGGAATCAGTCTGGCTCAGCTAAGGCAGATTGAACGGAAGATCTTCCTTGCTGGTGGGGAAAGAGGCTATGACGCAACGTTGGGTGCCCTGCTGGGAGGATATGTCACGGACCTGATTGTTGATGAAGGAACGGCAGAGTTTTTGCTGGCGTGTGAATTACCACACTAAAAGAATGAACAACTGCCCCATGTAGATATGGGGCAGGATTTTATTGATTAGCGGCGATAATAAGAACAATACCCACAATGTATGAAATAAACATGGTCAGCAGCAGTTTATTGGTTCCGGCTGGCGCACTGGCAAATTCTCTCCAGATGAAGACTCCCCAGATCACGGCAATCATTGTGGCCCCCTGTCCCAGACCGTAGGAAATGGCATACCCCGCCTGACCAGACGCAATCAGACTGAATGCCAGACCGACACACCAAATCATACCGCCCAGCCAGCCGCAAACATGATCCCGTAAACTCCCGGAAAAATACATTTTCCCGTTGACCGGTTCTCCTGAAATAGGTTTTTTCATGACCAGCCTGTTAAGGACAAAGTTCGACAAAAACAGCCCCACGGCAAACAGAACAAGTGCTGAGTAAGGCGTCATCAGACCGCTGGCAGGCTGGCTGAAATTGTCAGACATGGAGTCCGCCAGGAAGCGGAAAAACCATCCCATGATGATACCCGCCAGAATGGCAGTAATGAGACCTTTATTACGGCGAGATTTATCCGCCTCCTGCGTGACACGACCATAGGCTATCGCGGTAAAAATAATGGCGATCACAACGCAGACGACACCGAGGAACAGAATGAGCGGATCGCCCTGCGGATTGCCGATATAGGTGGTGATCACACCCAGAGCCAGTGCCAGCCCCACACCCACAGGAAAAGCTACCGCCATACCGGCAAGATTAATAGAAGCGACCAGAAGAATATTGGAAATATTGAAGATAATCCCTGCCAGTATTGCCGACATCAGACTACTGCTGCTCGCCTGCTGAATATCAGGTATAAAACTGCGACCGGCTTCGCCCATAGAACCCAGCGTGAAGGCAAATAACAAAGAACACAGCAATAATCCAATTGAATAATCCCAATAGAATAGAGGGAACTCCCATTTTTTATTGCTGACAAGTTTAGTTGTATTCGCCCATGAACCCCAGCAAATCATGGTAATAAAACACATTATTATGGCGACAGCATACGATTCCACGATAAACATAAATAACTCCTTGTGGTAGTTATAATCAATCGTTGTGGACAGAGGGAATAGCAGCCATTCTGCGAATGGCTGTCATATGTTATTAATTAAAATAAAGCTGTAATTACGCTTTCAAACCATACGTTTTGAATTTTTCAAGGACGATGGTCATTTCGGCTTCAGACAGCACGGGAACATCGTGATGTAATCCGCCACATTTGATGTATAAATCAGCCAGCGTCTCGGTTTCACCCGCCAGCCACAACGTCTTTTCCAGCGTGACGTCCATGGCCAGCATACCGTGGTGCTGCATCAGCAAGGACTTACTTTCTCTGATTCCTTTAGATACACCGTCGGCCAGTTCAGGACTGCCAAAGGTATAATAGGGAATACAGGGAATATGATCCGTCCCCGATACCGCCACCATATAATGAATGGCCGGAATTGAATGATTATGTATTGCCACCGCCGTGGAATTCACCGCATGCGTATGTATGACAGCATTCAATTCTGGTCTGGCTTTATAACACGCCAGATGAATTAACCATTCACTTGATGGTATTTTACCCGCTTCAGGTTTTCCCTTATCGTCTACAAAGACAATCATGTCCGGCGTCATCTTTGAATAAGCGATCCCACTCGGCGTAATCAACATGCCACCGGTATACCTGGCACTCACATTACCTGATGTTCCTTGATTAAGACCTGACGCATTCATTTCCCGACAAGTGGAAATGATTTTTTCTGCTAACTTAATCCGTTCCATTCCTGATCCTTAATAGCAATGGCCGCTGTTTTAATGCTGTTCCCCCTGGAGTGCTTTACTCTTCAGGTCAGCAAACATATCCGCCAGCGCTGACTTACTGGCAGCACAGACTCCCCGCTCAGTAATGAAGCCGGTAATGTATCGGGCAGGCGTGACGTCGAAAGCGTAGTTCCCACAACGGGTTCCTTCAGGGGCGGTATTGACCCAGCTCAATTCTCCCTGAGGGTTTATCCCATAGACATGGGACTGCTCTTTTCCGTCACGTTGCTCAATCGGAATGCTTTTTCCGTCCTCGATAGTCCAGTCAATAGTGGGAGAAGGTAACGCGACGTAGAAGGGAACATGGTTATCATGGGCCGCCAGCGCCTTAAGATAGGTACCAATTTTATTACAGACATCCCCTCTGGCCGTGGTTCGATCGGTCCCAACAATGCAGAGATCAACGTCACCGTGTTGCATCAGGTGGCCACCCGCGTTGTCGGCGATCAGGGTGTGAGGAATACCGTGTGAGCCCAGTTCAAATGCCGTGAGTCCGCCCTGATTACGTGGCCGCGTTTCATCCACCCAGACGTGAACAGGGATTCCGTTTTCATGCGCTTTGTAGATGGGAGAAAGCGCGGTTCCCCAGTCTACAGTCGCCAGCCAGCCTGCGTTACAATGTGTCAGGATATTGACCACACTCCCGGCCGGTTTTTTCTGGGCTATTTCGCGGATGACTTCTGCACCATGTAATCCAATTTGTTCACACAACGCGACATCTTCCTCGGCAATTTCTGCCGCCAGCGCCCAGGCCACATCCTTGCGCTCTGATACACAGAGATCCTTCAGTGTGTCTATCATCCTGTCGAGGGCCCATTTGAGATTAATTGCCGTTGGTCGGGTTTTGATAAGAAGGTCATAGTAACGCTGCAGACCCATGTCACTGGCATCGTGATTCATTCCCAGCGCGATGCCATAGGCTGCAACGACACCAATAAGCGGAGCGCCACGAACCCACATATCCTGAATAGCCGTAGCGGCCATTTCCGCAGAGGTAAGCGCCACCACCTCGAACTTAAAAGGCAACTTAGTCTGATCGATGATTTCTACCGCTTTTCCATCCCCGGAAACCCAGACCGTACGATAGTGTTTACCTTTAATATTCATAATGACCTCTTACTTAACCTTCGCAGACTGGATGACGGAATCCATATTTTTAAACTGGCGGGCATTGACGATAAGATCGCGCGCCATGGTCAATGCACGTCGTTCACATCCTGCGCGAAGCTCTGTATTTTCAATCTGTTTCAGCTCGGCAACGCCAGCAAAACCAATGATCCGGCGATTCATTTCCATGCCGGCATTCACCAGGGAATCTTCAAGCAGCGTGGCAAAAAACTGATCCTGTGCGTCCTCAAGAGCGGCCCTGTTCTGTTGATACATTTCTGTCGACCACGCGTCGCCCTGTGTTTTGTTGTCCCAGAGCTGGCGGAACTCCCGGGTGAAAACGGACCAGGTTTGGACAATCTGCTGAAGCAGCCATTCCTGATAGTCAGCGCGACGTTGCTCATTCGCATCCCACCCAGGGCGTGAGAAGTACGCCAGCAGGAGGTTGCCAATATAGTTGCCGATATCAAACGCCATTGGCCCCATGAAACCGAACTCCGGATCAATCACTTTGGTATCCGTGTCGGTCACCATGATTGAGCCTGAATGAAGGTCGCCATGTAACAATGCCTGCGCTTCTGTCATAAATTTGTACTTATAACGCATGGCAACCTGGATCATCTCTACATCAGCCCAGGCCTTATGGACGGCATCGTCCAGCTCAGGAGAAGTCCAGTTATTCCGTTCAGCGTTGTAATAGGGCTCTGTGAAGATCAGATCTTCCGTAATTTTGCACAGCTCATGATTCAACGCGAACTCGGCAGTAAGCGCTTTTTTCTGTTCTGCTGACATGCCAATGTCAGACGTATTGAAGAGAGTCTGTGCTAAAAATCTGCCGATATCTTCAGCTAGTTTAGGGAATTTTTTACCGTTAATCAGTTCCTTACGCAGAATCACGTGAGGAGTCAGATACTCCATGGCAAACAGCGCCATTTCCGGGTCGTAAAAATAGACCTGCGGAATCAGTGTGTGACCCGCGTACTTGGCTTCCTGACATAAGACGTTGTACTCAAAGCCCGCACGGCTCAGAGATAAAGGCCATCCTTCGCCCCCGGCACGAAGCCAGGGCAGAGCTTGTTTTACAATGATGGTTTTATGTGTCCCCTCAACGATAAACACCATGTTCAGGTTTCCGTCCCCCACTTCTGAAACTTTCCACTCTTCAGGTAACCCTCCCGGTTCGCATGAAGGGGTCAGTCTGGACGAGAGATAACCCGGCAGCGTGTCACATGTCAGCGGCTTGTAACCTGATGGAATTGAATCCGTCATAACAGTTCTCCTTGTCTACACAGAATGATAATCAACTTGTCATGTGACAACTATACATTATCAAATGTAAAATTATTTGTGACACATGTAGATTTTTTGAACTGTATAAAATTAAAAATGATGTCGTATGGAGTCATGATCCTTACAGGAATCAGCAGAGGAAAACATCTATTATTACCATGTAATTCATGTTGTTATGTCGCAACAATAGTACTGCACGGGGAATTATTACGGGCAAACTTAGGCGAAAGGAAGTACTGAAGTGACAGAATAAATCACACTTTTTGTACATATGTACTTTTCTATTGTCTTTTGTTGTGGAAACAAATGGTGTTTGTCATGCCGATGCTAATAGACAGATAGATTCGAGGGCCAACAGCCCCATCATCATGATGGAGCAACAGAGGTGAGTCTAACGTTTCCGCACTTCTTATCGATCGGCACTAACGATCAATATCGATAAACTGATCTATCAAAACGATTATCTTTCTTGCAACCTGCCTAGTTATCCTTCTCTTACATTGCTCGCAGAAAAGCCCTTTTATTACGGTTAGTTATCTAGCTGAGGCTTGCTACGCCCATTTTCCATGTACCCCAAATCACGAGGTCACAAAGGCGCGGAAAGATGAAGGGATGTGCACGTTGCAACAAAAAAAAGAAGCGTCCTTGAACAGAGGCTCTCACTCGATAAAGAATTCTGCGACGAGTGCTTATTCGATATCGATGAGGAAATCAGGGAATGCTGGTCCAGTAACCGGGTGAGCAGTGTCTGCCAGATGGTGACTGGAGACGGGCAGCACGATACCTCCCGTACATGCGTGTCGGGTAATGTTTTCATACTGAAGATTTTCCTGATATGCAGAGATAAAAAATGGGACAGTGGCGTGGTGAAAACACCAGGCCGGAGCAGAAGGTTATTCTGGTGGTTTACTTTTTCGTTTCAGGTGTCGGATAAACAGCCAGATAAACGTAACCACAGGAGCCGAGGGTGTCGGCTTCACAGGTCAGCCCCTTCGCATACAGTGTCACGGTATGCTGATGGCGGGGATTCAGTTCACCACTGGTGAGCATTAATTTCAGTTGTTTCATCAGCAGCGGAAAGGCCTGGTCCAGAGGGTACGCATCCGCATCTCTGAACCGGCCTCTGATACCGGCACGGTCGGCAAGGTAATGCAACCGGTTACCCTCCTGCACCAGACGGGCGCCGAAACAGGGCGTCACTGTGCAGGGTAGTCCCCACCAGGGATGGTCGTCATTGTCATCGGGATGCGTTGTCCCGGAAAGTGTGTCTGACACGATAAAATCCTCACAGAAAATCGGTGAATGATAGTTTAACGATGACGGGTCAGCCGGCGCGCAGACCGGCTTCGGTAAAGGTGTATTCGTTGATGAGCAGGACCTCATCCACAGCGGCGTCTGAGCTCTGCCAGTCGTACTCGTTTTCCGGGTGACGGAACATCAGTTCAGGGTGACGCTCATCAGCCGGACATACGGACCAAAACTGTCCTTACGGCGTTCTGCAAACACGGCCAGCACACCGGGAATATCCTGCACTTCACGACCGGTATACGCTTCAGCACTGCCGTGCCAGCGGTATTTGCCGGTACAGAACGGAAAAAGACGGGATGCCGGATGCTGACGGTGAATACGCATGGCTTCGCCACGGGTGATGATTTTCATAGTGGGATACCTCTGAAGACAGAAGATAAAAGTGAAAACAGGTGTGATGTGGTTGTGACGGGTTAAAGCAGACCATATTCGGCAAAGGAGAAAACCTGGCTGCCACCGACTATCAGATGGTCCGGCACCCGGATATCCACCAGGCCCAGTGCCTGTACCAGACGTTCCGTGATAAGGCGGTCTGCCTTGCTGGGTGTGACTTCACCGGACGGGTGATTGTGTGCCAGCACCACAGCAGCGGCATTGTGATACAGGGCGCGTTTAATCACTTCCCGGGGATGGACTTCCGTGCGGTTGATGGTGCCGGTGAAGAGGGTTTCACCGGCAATCAGCTGATTCTGGTTGTTCAGATACAGCACCCGGAACTCTTCACGCTCCAGTCCCGCCATGTTCAGAATCAGCCATTCTCGTGCCGCACGGGTGGAGGTGAAGGCCACGCCGGGTTCATGAAGATGGCGGTCCAGGGTTTTCAGGGCCCGTTGAATGAGGCTGCGCTCGCCGGGCGTCATCTCTCCGGGCAGAAAGGAAAGCTGTTGCATTGTACTTCTCTCCATTCAGTCGATGATGCGCATAATGGCGCTGCATTCCGGATGCTGCAGGGCGTAATCCCGCAGCCGGTAATAATGGACCGTCATGGCATAACACTCCGTACGACAGGCATGATGACTGTACGTCATCAGACAGGCAGCAATGCCGGCGGCTTCCGGGCTCATTTCAGCGCGGTTACCGTTCATGGCATTGAACAGTACCCATGTTTCGTCATCATCGTCATCCGGTTCGGGTGCCATAAATGCCCCGCCGTTGTTCAGGGTGTACAGATTCCAGATACCACCGCAGTAGTCTTCACACAGACGGTCCATCCAGCCGAAGATACGGGGCTCCAGGGTCACCCACTGTGGAATGAGGCCAAAGTGCTGCGGCCAGAAGCTGATGCGCCGTTCATCAGGGACGGGAGTGGCTACCAGTTTTTGCAGGTCAGTCTCCGGTGCACAGGCCGAAGAGGTGGTGTTCTGAGACAATGTTTTCATGTATGAAATCCTTGTAATGTGAATAAATGAGAGGGAGTAAAGGTCGGGAGCTGGCAACATCACGTTCATCACTGACCGTGATGACCCGGTAATATCAGGGATGAATGATATTCGGCTGAAATTCCGGACAGCCGTACGCGTAACCGTTCCGGTCACAGACGGATGGCCAGATGCCATTGCCTGTATACTCAGTCTGCACAGACTGATTTCTCCGGGACGGTAAAGCAGACGGGTACACCAGGCGCACAGGTCATCATCAGAAATGGAACGACACCCCGGCAGCGCCTCCGGGGCGTCGGGTGATTCTGGTGCCTGAATCACGCTTTCAGGGACATGCTGCATCAGCGCAGGCTCTCCAGCAGCGTTTCTGCCATTACCCACAATGCGCGGTTGAGCTTAATATCGGTGTCGATGTTGTGAATGGCACGGGTGTGGATACGTTTTCCTTTTGCACTGCGGCCGGAAATTCCGCCTTTCAGCATATTCTCCTGGATGGTCTGATATGCGCTCCACAGGTCCTGACCGTAACCCTCCCTGCGTCGTGGTGTCAGAATGTCAGCGGTGGTGACTGGCTGATGTTCGTCACCATAACGGTAAGTCAGTGCCGCCTGTGCCAGCGCCTGGCGTGCCGGTGGCGACAGGACCAGCGACTGCATGGCATCATGCTTCTCCTCTATCCGGTCAAACACGCCCACCACCTCGTAAGCCCCTTCAATGAATCTGTCCACCACATTTCCCCGGTGCGGAACACGCACTTCCCCCAGAGACTGACCACAGACGCATCCGTTCTGACAGACGAACCTGAAGTAACCCGGCAGCATCTGGTAGCTGGAGGTACCGTCATGGGAGTTGAGCAGAATGATTTCAGGGACATGTTCTCCGTTTATCTCTCCGGCCCGCCGCAGACGCAGCATGTGTTTTGTGTATCCCCGGCGGCCCGGGTCGCGCACACGGGTCTGGCAGGCGAAGAATGGCTGAAAGCCTTCCCGCTGCAGGCTTTCCAGTACGGTGATGGTGGGAATGTACGCATATCGTTTACTGCGGGAAGTATGCCGGTCTTCACCGAAAATACTGGGAACATAGTGCATCAGTTCTTCGTGTGTCAGCGGACGGTCACGGCGTATCTGGTTCGCATAACCAAAACGACTGGCTAGTCGCATAATTTGCTCCTTATCGGTGGTTACGATTTACTGGTGTAATAAATGAAAAAGCCACGTCTCCCGGAGAAGACGCGGCCTGACAGATGAAATGAATGACGTTTATTGTCTGAGAAGCCCTTAACTGGCGAGCTGAGTATTAAGCTGTGTTCCGGCATCACCAGCGCAACTGACCTTCAGCATTACGGATAACCAGCCGGGAATATGTTCCCTGGTCATCTTCAGTAAACACATTGCGGTAAGCTGTTTTGACGGCAACAGCCTGTTCGCGTGAGAAAGGGCCTTCGGGCAATAAACGAGATGTACAACCCGGCATATCTGTTGCTCCCTGAAAGTAAAAAGCCCCGGTCATGATGACCGGGGCCTGAAGGAGAGTGACCTGATTATCAAAAAGTCACATTCAGCGTGGCCTGACCGTTATAACCTTCAGCGCTGCTGCCGCTGACGCTGTGGGCATAACCGGCCTGAACGCCCAGGGTGATATTTTCCCGGACACGGGCTTCCAGTCCGGCCTGCAGGTCCAGTGACGTGCCATTCCGGGACGGTGAGAACGTCATGTTACTGCCGGCGGCGGCTGTACCCATGCTCATGTCACCCCGGGAGCTGAAAGTGCGGATAACAGAAGGCTGTACCCACCAGTTCACCGGCAATTCACGCACACTGTGTTTGGCACTGTCGCGCAGGGTGTCACGGGATGAGGTGCCTTTACCAAAGTTCATATCGTTGTGGCTGCCCAGACGGAAGCCGGCACGCACATGTTGTGCACTGCCATGCCCGAACTTCACATAACCGGCGTTATCCTGGCCGTCATCCAGGGAGAGTCCCTGCCAGGTGTACTGCAGTTGTGGCTCCAGCATCAGATTGTCAGTGATACTGAAGGGCAGACCGGTTTCCAGTGAGCCCAGCCAGCCCCAGCCCCGGGCGCGGAAGTCGTTATTGTCCGATGATGCTTTCATGCTGTGGCGGGTTCCCTGTGCCACAATGTCAGCCCACAGGCCGGAGGACGTGTGTACCAGATTCAGGTATCCGCCCAGACTGCCGGCATCATCCCGGACCGTGCCGGCGCGGGAACCGTCATCATCCTTAACATCAACGGAAGAATGGCCTGCGGCACCATACACCCCTGTCGTCAGAGACATACCGGCAACCTCTGTTCTCAGCAGGTCACCCTCCAGACGGACGAAGCCATAGCTGCCGCTGCTTTCCGGCGTGGCTCCACGGGCAATACCGCCGTTGTTATCGTGACCGAGATGACCGCCCTGAATGCTGAGACGGACGCTGTTATTTTCACCGTTTACACCGGTCTGATGGCTGCGGGAGCCTGCCAGAATCCGGTCATAGTCCATTGCCTGTGTCAGCATGGATGTATACAGGGGGACTTCAGCACGATAAGCATTTTCACTGCGCAGATACCAGCTCTCATCACTGTCCCGGTTGAGGGAGTAGTTAAAGGCACCGGCCTGCAGCTTATTCCCCTGGATAAAGGCCCCTTCCTCCGTGGTGGCACCGTTAATGGCTTCCACCACCTGAATACCCTTACCGCTGGTCGCCAGCCCCGACGCACTGTTGCCGGCGTTCACCAGGTTCAGGATGGTTTTTCCGGTTGCCCTGCCACCGTCAATGACCAGTCTGTCAGCATTGTTCTGTGCCATATCCGGGCGTACACGCAGGCTGATGGTGCCATTCTGTCCGTTCAGGTTTTTCACTTTCAGGGTTGCCGGTACGAACTTCCCTGTGCGGGTGGAGGTGAAATGAATCTGTCCGGCATGGCTGAGGTCATCCACCACCGACTGCACCGTGGCGTTATCGGGAATATTCCAGGTGGCACCAGAGGCGAGAGTGACATTCGTGGGGTCAATGGCACCGTTCAGCACAGTGCTGCCGGTCAGCTTCAGGGCTGTACCGCGCTGAGCAATGACATCCGTGGTGACGGTACTGTCGTTCAGCGTCAGCGTGCCTTCATTCAGGTTGACGGCTTTCTGGGTGAGTGTGGTGTTGCTGACAGTGAGTGTGCCACTTCCTGATTTTTCCACGCTGCCGTTACCGGTGAGAGAGCCTCCCTGCAGGAGTGCATCGCCTTCACGGATGGTCAGGGTATCGTTGTTCACCGTCTTCCCGGAAAGGGTAAGTATGGCGCCGTTATTCAGCGTGGTGGTGCCCGCCAGTGTGCCGCCCCTGGCGGTGAACAGTCCGCCATTTACCGTGGTATCCGTGGCCGTATCACCGGCGTTCAGCGTGAATGAACTGCCTTTTTCCAGCATCAGGGCATCCGCCTGACCGCCTCCGATACTGAATGCCTTTCCGTCGCTCCGGGTACCACTGACAGCGGCACCGGAATCGGCCAGCAGTACACCGCCATTTCCCATGGATACGGTGGTGGCGGTGCCACCGTTGCGGACATCCAGCGTTCCGCCATCATCCACGCGGGTATTAGTGGCTGTGTGTCCGGTCAGCACATCCAGGCGTCCGCCATTTTCCAGTACGACATTATCAGCTTTACCCTCCACAACAGAGAATGCTCCCAGGCGGTTTATGCCGGTAACGGTTGCAGCCGTACTGGTAACCAGTGCGCCGCCCTGCTTCAGGGTGACATTCGTGGCTGTACCACCGGCGTCCACCTGCAGTCTGCCCTTCTGATTAACGGTGGTATTCCCGGCCACACCCCCGTTTTTGACAATCTGCCAGCCGTCACTGTTTACAACAGTGCCAGACGCCGTACCGCCGTTGTGCACATACTGGTACCCCCCATTCAGCGTGGTATCCAGTGCGTGACCATGTACAGTCTGGTCGCCGCCGGCATAAACCACAGTGGTATTTGCCGTTCCTTCAGCAGCCACAATCTGACGACCATTTTTATTGATGGTGGTGCGTACGGCATCTCCGTAGACGGTCTGCCCGGTATCACCATTTTCCGCATCCGGTCCCCCTTCCGCGCCGGTATTCACAACCGTGTCGGTTGCCACTGCGCCGGATTTGATGGCCTGCCAGCCCTTCTCATTAATGACGGTACCCGTTGCAATCCCGCCTTCATGTACCCACTGCTCACCGCCGTTCAGAGTGGTGTTCACTGCCTGCCCCTGAAGGCTCTGTCCGCCTCCGGCACTGATAACCGTGTCTGAAACGCTTCCTCCGGCATTCACTCTCTGAAGACCACCACCGGTGACAGTAGTGTTGTTGGCGATACCGCCATTTTGTATCCATTGTCCGCCGGTATTGGCCTCGTTATCCGGCCCATACTCCAGACCGGTACTGATGGTCATTCCGTTGGCCGTACCGAGGACAATCTGGTTGTCATGATTTGTCAGTGTTCCGTCGTTCACGGTTTCTCCCGCCTGTACAACCTTGTCAGCAGCCAGTGCCGGGACTGATGTGACAGCAGCAAGAGACAGCGCAACCGCCACACCAGCGCGTTTTCCCCGTGAGCGGGCCAGTTCGGAGGCCACCACCAGGGTGCCCGTAATGTGATTCCATACCAGCCTGTAGCTGGTGTTCAGATGTCGTTTCATCAGCTTTTCCTTACAGAGGGTGAATAAAAAAGCCGGTACCCACAAATGTGGATACCGGCAGGTACAAAACAGCATGCTCAGATAAAGTGGTTTTTCCCGGACATAAATGCTTCCCCTCTCTCATCCGCCAGAGAAGTATCAGTCCGTTGTGTGCAATTCCGTTCTGCATGATGAAGAGATTCAGCTGCCTTTTCGCAGACCATTAACCACTATAAACGATCGATAGTAACGATCGATACCTGTTTTATCGATCGTTTTATTCTATTAACGACAAGGCGGTCACGCAAGAGAAACAGGAGGAGTATGAGGGGTTTGTGTCATGTTTTCAGTTGGTTAACGTAATGTTATCAGGCATTTCCCTGGCGGACTGTTCAGAAGAAAATCCAGTTCCATACAGCGCGGGCAACAGAGACCACCGTGTCACGGACGGCACGCAGAACCGTACGGGCAACAGAGGCAACACAGACGCTCTCCGCCGTGTCAAATATCCGGTCCACCGCACCGGTAAACTGTTCACGGGCCTGAGCGCGGACAGATTCCGTGCGCAGCTCGTCCTGCAGGCGGGTCATCAGGGGACTGGCGGCATGGTCGGGAAGTGCTGTCATTAGCGCACTGACCAGCGTATCCAGTTCCCAGCCGGTGCGGGCCGATACGGCAACAACCGGATGTACGGGCCGGAACAGACGGAATACCGCCTCCGTTTTCTCCCGAATGTTCTGTGCCTGTGCGGGAGAAGGCTGAATGCCGGCCATATCCCATTCATGGCAGGGCTCCGTTTTGTCGGCCTGCGTCACCACAAACAGCACCTGCTGATGTCCCCGGTGCAGGATGTGTCGCCAGAAATACTCATCCACAGACAGGGCGCGGTCATCGGCTTTAATCAGCCACAGCACCAGGTCCAGTTCGGGCAGAATGTCACGGTACAGGGCTTCATACTCTGCATCCCTGTCCCGGCTCTCGCCCACCCCGGGCAGGTCAGTGATAACCATGCTGTGACCGTGGCCACTCAGACGGAAGCGCCGTACTTCCCGGGTGCCGGCGTGAACATCACTGACCGGGGTGACCTCCCCCTGAAACAGTGCATTACAGAGTGAGGATTTACCGGCCCCGCTTTTACCCATAATGCCAATCACGGGTTCGTGACTGGTGAGTTTGCGCAGATGTTCCAGGATGTGACGGGAAAGTGAGTAAGGCAGGGAGGAGAGCGGTTTTTCAATTGCCTCAATGGCATCAGACGGATTCATACATGTATTCCCGGTGAAAAAAGACAAAACCCCGCGCACCGGAAAGGTGGCGGGGGATTCACGGAGATAATATCTGTCTGAAATTGTTTTGAATCGATGGGATTGTTGCGTATTAACATGAAGGAGATCAGGACTTATCCGTTACTGGGTGATCTCCTTCCATGAAAATACGCCGTTATTGTTAAACAGCAGGCTGATTTCTCCGTAAAGGGGAAAATATTTATCGGCTGTATGATTATCAGGTGTATCTGTGTTTACTGCTGTGAGTATTTTTTAGTGTATTGTGGGGGAGATGTCAGTGGGAGATATTAAATTTACGTTTATAATTATCTTACTTCTTCTGTGTGTTTTTTATAAGAGTGCACACGTAATGATATCTGTTGATACCATGTGGTTAAGTGTTTCCCTTCCTGGTCATGCGTAATGATTAAATGCTTTTGTGACACCATTCTTCCGGTCTGAATATTTATCCCGTTCTTTTTATTTGTGCAGTGATACTGTCGGAAGAGAATTCAGTAATGTGAGGTGTCCTGGTCAGGATAATATCTGCTGAGATATTATTAGTTGAGTGTGTTTTACTGAGCAAAAGCTGACTTTTAATTCCTGTACTGAAACACTGTCGCTCGTCCGGGGTTAACTGAAACTGGATGATGATGTAAAATGAAGGCTGTTTTTGTGTTTGTCGAAGAAGTGTTATTTTAATCCATTCTCATCATTGGCTGGCGATTATACAGAAGTATTTGAAGAAAAAATGGTGCATTTTATCTGTGTCAGCAGGGAAGAAGTATTTTATTGATGTATCAGTATTAAATGGTTTTTGTTATTTATAAAAATGTCATCCTGTCCATAAAATATTGTACTCAGCATTCAGTGCAGGAACTGTAGTCTTCTTTATTTTATTCTTCTTCAGGAGGGGGGGTGATTCCTGAAGGCGTTATTCCCGGTGTTCTGTTTATGATTCTTCCCGGCAGGAAACCGGTATCTGCAATACCCGGGATGATGCTTTTTGTTCGTACGTGGTTGTGTAAAATTTGAATAGTGGATGTGCTCCGAAGGGAAGGAGGGGACACACAGATTCATTTTGTCTTTCTTCAGCAGCAAAATACACTGTGGTTATTATTTAACCATTAAATCAACAAAAAATTTTACCTCATATTGATTTGACTGCTATTTTTGCTATTAATAGACAGAATTGCAGTGCTTTTATATCTGTGTATAGTGAGGTTACTATGTCATTCGGTCAGCCTTGTGATGAGTTTCCCCTGAGTTCGCTGCCTCCACTCATTCGTGATGCCGTTATTGAAGCTCAGCAAATTACGCAGGCTCCCCTTGGGCTTGTGGCAGCGTCTGCCCTGGGCGCTGTTTCACTTGTCTGCCAGAATCTGATTGATGTCTGCAGACTGAATACACTGCGGGGGCCGGTCTCTCTTTTTTTCCTGACGCTTGCCGAGTCCGGAGAACGAAAAACCGCAGTGGACAAATTATTAATGAAGCCCCTGTACCAGCAGGAGATGCAGTTATATTCCAGATACAAAAGTGAACTGGCTGTCTGGAAAAACAAGGAAGAGCTTTTAAAGGCTCAGAAAAAAGCATTGTTGTCAAAACTGAATAAAGAACTCCGCAAAGGCGCGGATGAGTCAGAAACCCTCAGACAACTGGAAGTACTTCAGAAAAACAGTGCGGAAGAACCTGTGAGGTATAAATTCATTTTTAATGATGCCACGACTGCGGCAATTAAGAATCAGCTTTGTGGTAAATGGCGTTCAGTTGGTATTATGTCAGATGAAGCCGGTATTATATTTGATGGATATACCCTGTCTGAGTTGCCTTTTATTAACAAAATGTGGGATGGCTCTGTATTGTCTGTGGACAGAAAGAATGAACCCGAACAGATGATTGAAAATGCCAGAATGACGTTATCCCTCATGGTGCAACCCGGTCTTTTTGACCGATATATGGAGCGAAAAGGTTCTGTTGCCAGGGACAGTGGTTTTCTTGCCCGTTGTCTTATCAGTAAACCTGCAACCACGCAGGGGAAACGCTTTATTAACGGAGCTGTGATTCCGGGAGGATCATTAACGGCATTTCATGAACGATTAATGGAACTGGCCAGAGGCAGTATTGAAAAATCCAGTGAGGATGAACGGTATTGTCTGCATTTTTCGCCTGAAGCGCAAAAAATATTTATTGAGCACTATAATGTTCTGGAGCAGGATTTATCCCCTTCCGGACCCTTAAGCCCGTTTCGGGGACATGTTTCAAAAAAAACAGAAAACATTGCAAGAATTGCAGCGTTATTTCAGTATTTCAGCTATGGTGAAGGGAAAATCTCTGCCGATATCATGACGTCTGCTGTCGTAATAAGTTCGTGGTACACAGATGAATATAAAAAATTATTTGCGTTACCTGATGAATCTGAACTGCAGCAGAAGGACGCCGAGGAGCTGTTCGACTGGCTCATTGAGGAGTGCCGCGGAGAATGCCCGCCCCGTGTCAGGAAAAATTATATTCTCCAGTGTGGCCCGGGCCGGTTCAGAAACAGGAAAAAACTGAACGCATTGCTGAACATTCTTGAATCTCAGTTCAGGCTTTCTGTCGTGCCGGAAGGAAAAACCATGTATGTTCTGCTTCCCCAGATAGCCAGTTTAAAGTTGTCTGATGTCTCTGGTATTTTTACCTCGGGTTATCACTACAATAAGCTGAGAGCGAAGTAACCGGTGAGCAGTTTTTCTCCATTATGCTTCAGACTTAGATGATTGATTATTATGGGGATTTCATCACCGATATTCAGATGTATGAATATCGGTGATGAACTAAAGCTCAGGAGCTGCGTGGTGGTGATGAATCAACAGGCATATAACTGATACCCGCCGGTCAGAAGTTCCAGCCTGCGACTTTCCTGTCTGCGTGCCCGCAGTCCGGCGTTCAGGTGCAGCGTGTGACAGAACGCACGGAGAGCGAAACGGCAGGCAGACAGGCCGTTCAGTCAGCCCTGGCACCCTGCCCGGATACCAGCTTCCCTGAAACAACTGGCATCAGGTGCGCTTATCGTCAACCGTTGTGCGGTATGACAGGAGCACGTACTGATCCATCAGATCCGTCAGTGCTGCGCTCTGCTTCTGACGGTTGATGATCCATTCCTCCAGCTCTTTTTCTGATTTCCGTTTCAGATTCTCCGTCCAGTCGTCAAGGCAGTTTCCGGTCATTAAATCAAGCCAGCAAAGCCAGACCAGTTTGAGGCGCAACTCCGTGCCACCAAACTGACGGAAGAGGCTGATCAGTTTATTTGCCAGAGAACGCTGCCTCAGACGTTCACATTCAGACAGGAGAATGCCTTCCAGCATCGGATGATGAACCAGCAGATGTTCACTGGTGCATAAATTCACTATCAGATCATCATCCAGGGGCGGTGTGGCCCGTTTGTCAGGGCCATAAATCAGCCGGTGCAGGCTCTGGGGTACGATGGCAATCTCCGGTTTTTCACCATTGAATGACACCCAACCGGGCGTCAGATTATGGAAGTAGTAGATATTCGGATGACACACGCCCCAGAATACGGCGTGCCGGGTGAAGCCGGTCAGCCATTTCTGGTAGCTTTCGTGGAGCCATTCGTAGCGGGTCTGATACTGTTGTTTCATTTTCATATTCCTCACGGGGATATAACAGGCAGCAGAATGCCGCCGGCAGGCCGGAGATTACGTCTGCTGCGGGTGAACGGATAACGGTCAGAAATTACGGACGGGACTGTGCAATACGCGCCTGCAGCCAGGCTTCCACTTCACTTTTCAGCCAGCGGGAGCTGCGCCCCATTTTGATGGGGGCAGGAAAGCCCCCATCTTTGATGAGTTTGTAAAACCACTTATCGGTTAAGCCGGTAAGTTGAGTGATAAACGCCATGTCGACCATCTGGTCATCCATCAGCGAAACAGGGGTAGCCATGAGAATGTTCCTCCGGATGTTGTTAAACCAGCCGGTGTGGTCATGAAAACAGCGCGCCACCTTCACTGGCATAACAACCGGGGAGAAACGTAAAAAATAATCGGGAATGTGGCTGTCCGGAGATAAACGGGGGGATTGCGATGGCAGAGCCGTAGCGGAATCCCGGGGGGTTGTTGCGAAAAGATGCTTCCGCACGCACGCGCGATAAAGGAGGGAGGACTTTCGTGAGACAAGGGGAAAACTAGCGTTCTGATAATTGCAGAGTTGTTTTCGGAGGTGGTTACAGTGAGTCAGCCCGTTCCTGGCGAGGAGGAGACTGATACCGCCGAACAGCTGGAGTTGATGCGTAGCGCCTTCCGGGTTATCCGGACGGTACGGGAAAAACATGCCTGTACTCAGTGCGATGCCATCGTGCAGGCACCTGCACCTTCGCGGCCCATCGAGCGGGGTATCGCCGGACCGGGGCTGCTGGCCCGCGTGCTGACCTCGAAGTATGCAGAGCACACCCCGCTGTATTGCCAGTCAGAAATATACGGCCGGCAAGGTGTGGAGCTGAGCCGTTCACTGCTGTCGGGCTGGGTGGATGCATGCTGCCGGCTGCTGTCTCCGCTGGAAGAGGCGCTTCATGGCTATGTCATGACTGACGGCAAACTCCATGCCGATGATACCCCGGTCCAGGTACTGCTGCCGGGTAATAAGAAGACGAAGACCGGGCGGTTGTGGGCGTATGTTCGTGATGACCGCAATGCCGGGTCAGCGTTGGCACCTGCAGTGTGGTTCGCTTACAGCCCGGACAGAAAAGGCATCCATCCGCAGACTCATCTTGCTTGCTTCAGCGGTGTGCTGCAAGCGGATGCGTACGCCGGGTTCAACGAGCTGTATCGCAATGGTGGGATAACGGAAGCTGCCTGCTGGGCTCATGCCCGCCGAAAGATCCACGATGTGCACGTCCGCATCCCGTCAGCACTGACGGAAGAAGCCCTAGAGCAGATCGGTCAGTTGTACGCCATAGAGGCGGATATAAGGGGAATGCCGGCAGAGCAGCGGCTTGCTGAACGTCAGCGAAAAACGAAACCGCTGTTGAAATCCCTGGAAAGCTGGTTGCGTGAAAAGATGAAGACCCTGTTCTTCGGCTCTGGCCATGGTGGTGAGCGGGGAGCGCTACTGTACAGCCTGATCGGGACGTGCAAACTGAATGACGTGGATCCAGAAAGCTACCTTCGCCATGTGCCTGGCGTCATAGCAGACTGGCCGGTCAACCGGGTCAGCGAACTGCTTCCGTGGCGCATAGCACTGCCAGCTGAATAACACATCCCCGTCAATACGGCCCTCGCTGTACGCTTACTTTTGTTCGGACTGCTTATGGCCTTTTTCCACTGGTGTAGCAGGAAAGTTAACCGGCTGCCACCATGAGATGACGTGTAAACCGTGCAGGCATGTTTTCACGTGGTGACGCTTTCATTGGGGGTATACGCCGGAACCCCAATATTGTTCACATACATGAATTTGAAAAACTAAGCGATACTGCTGTCCGTACCTTATAAACTTATTTCAACGCTTCCGGCAGCGTCACAATCCACAGTTCACTGTCAGACTCCGGTTTCTCCAGTGGCTTCACTCTGAGGGTCGTTTCAACCTGCTTGTCGTCAAGCGTCAGCTTTCCTTCCGCGTTCACCCGATAATCCTTGAATGTCTTGCCCTCGACCGGATGTTGCATCGCCACCTTCACGCCAAAGTCGTTATCGTTCGCCACCGCCAGCGTTTTGCTGTCGATCAGCGCCAACCCTTCAGCCTTCTCCTGCTGCCAGCCCAAGGAGCGCAGATCAACAACCTGCGTTTTCTGCGCAAGGGTAATGCCGCGCTGTGACAGGGTTTTCTCATCATCAAACTCCGGATACTCACCCGGCTTGTCGAAGCCTGACAGGTCGCTCGCCTTATTGAGATCGACCTCGTAAATCAGGTTACGCATTCTGTTGTTTTTATCTCTTCCCTGTTCGATCAGCAGGATGTGCTGGTTATCGAGCGCCACGATGTCTCCGATTTTAGCGTCGCTGTTTTTGCTGTAGGCCGCGCTGTCGATAGGATAACCGTACATCGCGGTTTTTCCGCTTGCCGGATCGAAGCTCACCAGACGCGTAAACAGCGCCTTTTTCTTGCTCTTAGCGTCGATATCCAGCGTACTTTGCACGGCGACAATAATACGCCCGTCCGGCATACGGGTGAGGCCTTCAAAGCCGCGGTTCGCCTGACGCCATTTGAGGATATTTGGCAAACCGCCCGCAATCGCTTTTTCCCCTTCCGCCGCCTGCGGACCGTGGATTGCCAGGATTTTCCCTTTACTGTCGATGTTAATCAGGAACGGGCCATACTCATCGCACAGCCAGTAACCTCCTTTACCATCCGGAGTGATCCCTTCCGTATCCAGCCCGCGATTATCCCCCTTCAGTCTATGTAACGTGTCGCTGAAGGCCACTTCATTGGTGGAGCCAATCACGTCGCTTGCCAGCGGCAGACCGTTGATCGCGCCTTTATCGTCATGCAGAGGACGGGGATCGATGGCCTCCGCTTTGCCGTTTTGTACACGAATCGTCATCAGCAGCGGCGCGAAATCTGGCGTAACGAAAATTTTAGTTTCGTTTTTCCCCTCTTTCGGTGAATCCGCGTTCGGACCGCGATCGGTAATGGTTGCGAATGTCAGGGCATCGCCCTGTTTACCGGTGAACAGCAGGCCAGAACCTATCCCAACCGGAAGGCCGTTCGGGAATGCACTGGCAAATGCGCCGGCGTAGTTCACGTGCGTGCCTTCTGGAAAACTGACGACATAGCGCTCAGCCGTAGGTTGTGCCGCCAGGGCAGAGAAAGAGAGCGTACAACCGATTAGCACGGGAATAATTTTTCTTTTCATATTGTTAGCATCCATAAAGTGAAGATCACACTACACCATAAAGAAGAAACGAGTCAGGAAAATGACATCGAATGGCAACATGCGCGGGCCTGAGGCCAAAGAAATGTAAAACACTGTTGTTATTTGTAACAACGGAAACATTTACGGAAATTATTTGTCTTTCTTCGTGATCAAAAATGCTGTGTCTTGTTGGATTGGAGTGATGAGGGCTGCGTTTAGGAAACGCCCTATATTGTACGGTTGCATTATCGCGGTAGGGGTAATGCACGTGTCAGTATGATGAGCTGACCACACTCACGTGGGTGGACTGGTATAACAATCGACGATTGCTGGAAAGGCAGGGCCATATCCCACCGGCAGAAGCAGAAAAAGCTTATTATGCTTCCATCGGAAACGATGATCTGGCAGCCTGAGTTCACAGATAAAACACTCTCCAGGAAACCCGGGGCGGTTCACTTAGCCGCGTGTCCATTATTGCTGGATAAGATCATAACGATACACCGGGTTAAACAGGTGGTCACTGCTTCACTGAAGCTGCGTGATTATGATGGTCAGGTAGCAGAAGCTATGCCCATGATACCAAAATGACGAAAGCCGAAATGTCTGAAAGCGTGTGTATTACCTGAAAATATGACCGGCTCCGGGGTACGTAACCGATTCAACAAAGCCAATCGATATTACAAAACGAGAGGGACTATATATTTCGTTTTCAGATAAGACTCCTTGAGAGATTATCTTTTATGTAAAATCTCAAATATCACCTGATGTAATGTCAATGATAATATTAAGTGCGCTCTGAACAACATCTTTCTTGGTGTGATTAACATCTGACAAAAAGAACATCAGCTTCTTTATTATGTTCTTGTTGTTTATTATTTCACGCTCACAGAATAAAGCGTTGACTGCCTCTTCTATGACATTTCTCTCGTAAAAAAATTGAGAGTTAGCTTCATATAAAATATTGGCCAATTTTTCACCAAAAACCATATTATAATAATCACTGTGCATCTTTCTCCCCCAGGGTTCAGTCAATAATTTTACCATGCCTAATTATGACAGGTGTAACAAGCATATTTTGCTATATAAATAAAATACATAATACTGATTATTGTAAGAACAGGAAGCAGACTAATGGTTTTTTTTGTGAGCACATTCCTTCTTATGTAGGAAGAGGCTGTATTATATTCAGTCAACTCTTTTTTACTAAAAACATTATCTATGCCATCAAAGTTGCCTGCTAGCTAATTTTTAGGATATCGCCTTGTCGTGGATTATGCACTCTAAACATGTAGAAGGTATTCATTATAAATACACAGACGGCCATCTTTTGTAAAATGGATGCCGTTTTAAGTGAGATTCTGATTTTCAAATTGTTCCGGACTGAGACCGCCACACCAACTGTACCATCGCCAGCGATTGTAATCGCACTCGATATAATTAAGTAAGTTTGCTGATTTTGCTGTTTACTGCGACAGATGTAAAGCTGTGGTGATTAATGCAGACTAAGTTCACGGACTCCGGCAGTAACACCGATGCATTCTGCAAGCTTCAGATCTTAACTACGAAATTCATGCGAATGGTGTTTACGTTTTTTTACTGGTTGAAACTGTTTTGTCTTGTGAGTCACCTCTGACTGAGAGTTTACTCACTTAGCCGCGTGTCCACTATTGCTGGGTAAGATCACAACACTTTAAAATGCCCTATATAGGGTTAACCAGTAATTATCTGTATGATAGCTTTGAGTTCGGGAGGAGGTAATGACTCCAACTTACTGATAGTGTTTTATGTTCAGATAATGCCCGATGACCTTGTCATGCAACTCCACCGATTTTGAGAACGACAGTAACTTCCGTCCCAGCCTTGCCAGATGTTGTCTCAGATTCAGATTATGTCGCTCAATGCGCTGAGTGTAACGCTTGCTGATAACGTGCAGCTTTCCCTTCAGGCGTGATTCATACAGCGGCCAGCCATCCGTCATCTATACCACGACCTCAAAGGCCGACAGCAGGCTCAGAAGACGCTCCAGTGTGGCCAGAGTGCGTTCACCGAAGACGTGCGCCACAACCGTCCTCCGTATCCTGTCATACGCGTAAAACAGCCAGCGCTGACGTGATTTAGCACCGACGTAGCCCCACTGTTCGTCCATTTCAGCGCAGACAATCACATCACTGCCCGGTTGTATGCGCGAGGTTACCGACTACGGCCTGAGTTTTTTAAGTGACGTAAAACCGTGTTGAGGCCAACGCCCATAATGCGTGCACTGGCGCGACATCCGACGCCATTCATGGCCATATCAATGATTTTCTGGTGCGTACCGGGCTGAGAGGCGGTGTAAGTGAACTGTAGTTGCCATGTTTTACGGCAATGAGAGCAGAGATAGCGCTGATGTCCGGCAGTGCTTTTGCCGTTACGCACCACGCCTTCAGTAGCGGAGCAGGAAGGACATCTGATGGAAATGGAAGCCACGCAAGCACCTTAAAATCACCATCATACACTAAATCAGTAAGTTGGCAGCATTACCGAAATCCCCATCCTTTAGGGCAGTGAGGATGTCAATAATAGCAGACCACATCATGAGTCATTCTGACCGACACATGCCAGAAGCAGAGGCTCCATCCCATTTTATACCTACCTTATAACACTTAGAAAAACAACATGTTAAAAATGTCTATTGGAAACAATTTTATTTCCAATTGTAATGATAACCATTCTCATATTAATATGACTACGTGATAATTAACTTTTGATGCACTCCGCATGTCTGACCGCGCCACTACCACAGCTTCCTTAACGTTCGAGTCGCTTTATGGCACACATCACGGCTGGTTGAAAAGCTGGCTGACGCGCAAACTCCAGTCTGCTTTTGATGCAGATGACATTGCCCAGGACACTTTTTTGCGGGTAATGGTCAGCGAAACGCTCTCGACGATCCGCGATCCTCGCTCCTTCCTCTGCACTATCGCCAAACGCGTGATGGTGGACCTGTTTCGCCGAAACGCGCTGGAAAAAGCGTATCTGGAGATGCTGGCGCTTATGCCGGAGGGGGGAGCGCCTTCACCTGAGGAACGCGAAAGCCAACTCGAGACCCTACAACTCCTCGACAGCATGCTGGACGGGCTAAACGGCAAAACACGTGAAGCGTTTCTGCTTTCGCAACTGGATGGTCTGACATACAGCGAGATTGCGCACAAACTCGGTGTTTCCATCAGCTCCGTGAAAAAATACGTGGCGAAAGCCGTCGAGCACTGCCTGCTGTTCCGTCTGGAGTATGGGTTATGAATCCTTTGTTAACCGATTCCCGCCGTCAGGCGCTGCGTTCAGCTTCCCACTGGTATGCCGTGCTAAGCGGCGAGCGCGTCAGCCCACAACAGGAAGCGCGCTGGCAACAGTGGTATGAACAGGATCAGGATAACCAGTGGGCCTGGCAGCAGGTTGAAAACCTGCGCAACCAGCTTGGCGGTGTGCCTGGCGACGTTGCCAGCCGGGCGTTGCACGATACCCGCCTCACCCGCCGTCACGTGATGAAAGGATTACTGCTGTTGCTCGGCGCTGGCGGAGGCTGGCAGCTCTGGCAGTCGGAAACCGGCGAAGGTCTGCGGGCAGATTACCGCACCGCCAAAGGCACAGTCAGCCGTCAGCAACTGGAAGATGGCTCCCTGCTCACGCTGAATACCCAAAGCGCGGCGGATGTGCGTTTTGATGCGCATCAGCGCACCGTCCGGCTCTGGTACGGTGAAATCGCCATTACTACCGCGAAAGATGCCCTGCAACGCCCCTTCCGTGTCCTGACCCGTCAGGGCCAGCTCACTGCTTTAGGGACAGAATTTACCGTCCGCCAGCAGGATAATTTCACGCAGCTTGACGTTCAGCAGCACGCTGTGGAAGTGCTTCTCGCCAGTGCCCCCGCGCAAAAACGCATCGTGAACGCTGGTGAAAGCCTGCAGTTCAGCGCCTCTGAGTTTGGCGCAGTGAAACCGCTGGATGACGAGAGTACAAGCTGGACGAAGGACATCCTGAGCTTCAGCGATAAACCACTGGGTGAGGTGATAGCCACGCTAACCCGTTACCGCAACGGCGTGCTGCGCTGCGATCCCGCCGTTGCCGGGCTGCGCCTGAGCGGGACGTTCCCGCTGAAAAATACCGATGCGATCCTGAACGTTATCGCGCAAACGCTTCCCGTTAAAATTCAGTCTATTACGCGGTACTGGATAAACATTTCACCACTGTAAGGAAAATAATTCTTATTTCGATTGTCCTTTTTACCCTTCTCGTTCGACTCATAGCTGAACACAACAAAAATGATGATGGGGAAGGTATGACGCCGTTACGCGTTTTTCGTAAAACAACACCTTTGGTTAACGCCATTCGCCTGAGCCTGCTGCCGCTGGCCGGTCTCTCGTTTTCCGCTTTTGCTGCACAGGTTAATATCGCACCGGGATCGCTCGATAAAGCGCTCAATCAGTATGCCGCACACAGCGGATTTACCCTCTCGGTTGACGCCAGCCTGACGCGCGGCAAGCAGAGCAACGGCCTGCACGGCGATTACGACGTCGAGAGCGGCCTGCAACAACTGCTGGACGGCAGCGGACTGCAGGTAAAACCGCTGGGAAATAATAGCTGGACGCTGGAGCCCGCGCCCGCACCAAAAGAAGATGCCCTGACCGTGGTCGGCGACTGGCTGGGTGATGCGCGTGAAAACGACGTATTTGAACATGCTGGCGCGCGTGACGTGATCCGCCGTGAGGATTTCGCCAAAACCGGCGCAACCACCATGCGTGAGGTACTTAACCGCATCCCTGGCGTCAGCGCGCCGGAAAACAACGGCACCGGCAGCCACGACCTGGCGATGAACTTTGGCATCCGGGGCCTGAACCCGCGCCTCACCAGCCGCTCGACCGTCCTGATGGACGGCATCCCCGTCCCCTTCGCCCCTTACGGTCAGCCGCAGCTTTCACTGGCTCCCGTTTCGCTCGGCAACATGGATGCCATTGACGTGGTACGCGGTGGTGGTGCGGTGCGTTACGGACCGCAGAGCGTGGGCGGCGTGGTGAACTTTGTTACCCGTGCCATTCCGCAGGACTTTGGTATCGAGGCGGGCGTGGAAGGTCAGCTCAGCCCAACCTCTTCACAAAACAACCCGAAAGAGACGCACAACCTGATGGTGGGCGGCACAGCGGACAACGGTTTTGGCACCGCGCTGCTCTACTCCGGCACGCGCGGCAGTGACTGGCGCGAGCACAGCGCCACCCGCATCGACGACCTGATGCTGAAAAGCAAATATGCGCCGGATGAGGTGCACACCTTCAACAGCCTGCTGCAATATTACGACGGTGAAGCCGACATGCCCGGTGGCCTGTCTCGCGCGGATTACGACGCCGATCGCTGGCAATCCACCCGCCCGTATGACCGCTTCTGGGGTCGTCGCAAGCTGGCGAGCCTGGGCTACCAGTTCCAGCCAGACAGCCAGCATAAATTCAACATTCAGGGGTTCTACACCCAAACCCTGCGCAGCGGCTACCTGGAGCAAGGCAAACGCATCACCCTCTCGCCGCGTAACTACTGGGTGCGCGGTATTGAGCCACGCTACAGCCAGATCTTTATGATCGGCCCTTCCGCGCACGAAGTGGGCGTGGGCTATCGCTATGTGAATGAATCAACGCATGAAATGCGTTACTACACCGCCACCAGCAGCGGGCAGTTGCCGTCCGGCTCAAGCCCTTACGACCGCGATACGCGTTCCGGCACCGAGGCGCACGCCTGGTATCTGGATGACAAAATCGACATCGGCAACTGGACCATCACGCCGGGTATGCGTTTCGAACATATCGAGTCATACCAGAACAACGCCATCACAGGCACGCACGAAGAAGTGAGCTATAACGCACCGCTTCCGGCGTTGAACGTGCTCTATCACCTGACTGACAGCTGGAATCTTTATGCAAACACTGAAGGCTCGTTCGGCACCGTACAGTACAGCCAGATTGGCAAGGCTGTGCAAAGCGGCAATGTGGAACCGGAAAAAGCGCGAACCTGGGAACTCGGTACCCGCTACGACGACGGCGCGCTGACGGCGGAAATGGGGCTGTTCCTGATTAACTTTAACAATCAGTACGACTCCAACCAGACCAACGACACCGTCACTGCACGTGGCAAAACGCGCCATACCGGGCTGGAAACGCAGGCACGTTACGATCTGGGTACGCTAACGCCAACGCTTGATAACGTTTCCATCTACGCCAGCTATGCGTATGTGAACGCGGAAATCCGCGAGAAAGGCGACACCTACGGCAATCTGGTACCATTCTCCCCGAAACATAAAGGCACGCTGGGCGTGGACTACAAGCCAGGAAACTGGACGTTCAATCTGAACAGCGATTTCCAGTCCAGCCAGTTTGCGGATAACGCCAATACGGTGAAAGAGAGCGCCGACGGCAGTACCGGCCGCATTCCCGGCTTCATGCTCTGGGGCGCACGCGTGGCGTATGACTTTGGCCCGCAGATGGCAGATCTGAACCTGGCATTCGGTGTGAAAAACATCTTCGACCAGGACTACTTCATCCGCTCTTATGACGACAACAACAAAGGCATCTATGCAGGCCAGCCGCGCACGCTGTATATGCAGGGGTCGTTGAAGTTCTGATGTGTTAACGCCCGGCTTGCCGGGCTTTTAGCTGGAATGTGATTATGTTGGCATTTATCCGTTTTGTTTTTGCAGGCCTGCTGCTGGTGATCAGCCACGCCTTTGCCGCCACGGTTCAGGACGAACACGGCACGTTTACACTCGAAAAAACGCCACAACGGATTGTGGTGCTGGAACTCTCGTTCGCCGATGCGCTGGCCGCCGTGGACGTCAGCCCGATCGGTATTGCCGACGATAACGATGCAAAACGCATCCTGCCCGAAGTGCGTGCGCACCTGAAACCGTGGCAGTCCGTCGGAACGCGCGCGCAGCCGAGCCTGGAAGCCATTGCCGCTCTGAAACCAGACCTGATCATTGCCGACAGCAGTCGCCATGCGGGGGTTTACATCGCCTTGCAGCAAATCGCGCCGGTACTGCTGCTTAAGTCCCGCAACGAAACCTACGCTGAAAATTTGCAATCTGCGGCTATCATCGGCGAAATGGTGGGTAAAAAGCGAGAGATGCAGGCACGCCTGGAACAACATAAAGAGAGGATGGCGCAGTGGGCCAGCCAGCTTCCCAAAGGGACACGCGTGGCCTTTGGCACATCACGCGAACAGCAATTCAACCTGCATACTCAGGAGACCTGGACCGGCAGCGTGCTGGCCTCTCTGGGGCTGAACGTTCCCGCTGCGATGGCGGGTGCGTCCATGCCGTCCATCGGCCTGGAGCAACTGCTGGCGGTCAATCCTGCCTGGCTGCTGGTTGCCCACTATCGCGAAGAGAGCATTGTTAAACGCTGGCAACAAGATCCGCTCTGGCAGATGTTAACCGCCGCGCAGAAGCAGCAGGTTGCTTCGGTCGACAGTAACACCTGGGCGCGGATGCGCGGTATTTTTGCTGCAGAGCGTATTGCCGCTGACACGGTAAAAATCTTCCACCATCAGCCGCTTACCGTTGTGAAATGACCGCGATAAAACACCCGGTGCTGCTGTGGGGGCTTCCCGTTGCAGCACTTATTATTATTTTCTGGCTGAGTCTGTTTTGCTACTCGGCCATTCCTGTTTCCGGAGCAGATGCAACCCGCGCCCTGCTGCCTGGACACACGCCAACGCTACCAGAAGCGCTGGTGCAAAACCTTCGTTTGCCACGAAGCCTGGTCGCCGTTCTGATCGGCGCAAGCCTGGCGCTCGCGGGCACGCTGCTGCAAACCCTGACCCACAACCCAATGGCCTCTCCTTCACTGCTCGGCATTAACAGCGGCGCGGCGCTGGCTATGGCGCTTACCAGCGCGCTGAGTCCGACGCCGATTGCAGGCTATTCTCTGTCGTTCATCGCGGCATGCGGGGGCGGCGTGAGCTGGCTGCTGGTCATGACCGCAGGAGGCGGATTTCGTCATACCCATGACAGAAACAAACTGATCCTCGCGGGTATCGCGCTGTCGGCCTTTTGTATGGGCCTTACCCGCATCACCCTGCTGCTGGCCGAAGATCATGCTTACGGCATCTTTTACTGGCTGGCAGGCGGAGTGTCCCACGCCCGCTGGCAGGATGTCTGGCAGCTCTTGCCGGTGGTGGTCACTGCAGTCCCTGTCGTGTTGCTGCTGGCGAATCAACTGAACCTGCTCAACCTCAGCGACAGCACCGCCCATACGCTGGGAGTGAACCTGACGAGGCTACGTTTGGTCATCAATATGTTAGTGCTGCTTCTGGTTGGTGCGTGCGTCAGCGTGGCAGGTCCGGTGGCGTTTATCGGTCTGCTGGTGCCACATCTGGCGCGCTTCTGGGCAGGCTTCGATCAGCGCAACGTACTGCCAGTGAGCATGCTGCTGGGGGCCACGCTGATGCTGCTGGCAGATGTACTCGCACGCGCACTGGCCTTCCCCGGAGATCTGCCCGCAGGCGCAGTGCTGGCGCTGATTGGCAGCCCTTGCTTTGTCTGGCTTGTGAGGAGGCGAGGATGAAAATTGCGCTGGTTATTTTCATCACCCTTGCCCTGGCGGGCTGTGCGCTGTTATCACTCCATATGGGAGTGATCCCCGTGCCGTGGCGCGCGCTGCTGACCGACTGGCAGGCCGGACGCGAGCATTATTATGTATTGATGGAGTACCGACTGCCGCGCTTGCTGCTGGCACTGTTTGTCGGTGCAGCCCTCGCCGTGGCGGGCGTGCTGATACAGGGGATTGTGCGCAACCCTCTGGCATCACCGGATATTCTCGGTGTTAACCATGCCGCCAGCCTGGCCTCTGTGGGGGCTCTACTTCTTATGCCGTCACTGCCCGTGATGGTGCTGCCGCTGCTGGCCTTTGCGGGCGGCATGGCGGGGTTGATATTGCTGAAGATGCTGGCAAAGACCCACCAGCCGATGAAGCTGGCGCTCACCGGCGTGGCGCTTTCTGCATGCTGGGCCAGCCTGACGGATTATCTGATGCTCTCGCGCCCGCAGGATGTGAACAACGCCCTGCTGTGGCTGACCGGCAGCTTATGGGGCCGTGACTGGAGCTTTGTGAAGATTGCCATCCCGCTGATGATTTTATTTCTGCCGCTGAGCCTGAGTTTTTGCCGCGATCTCGACCTCCTTGCACTCGGCGATGCGCGCGCCACCACGCTCGGTGTGTCGGTGCCCCATACCCGATTCTGGGCTTTGTTACTAGCTGTCGCCATGACATCTACCGGCGTGGCCGCCTGCGGCCCGATTAGCTTTATTGGTCTCGTGGTGCCGCATATGATGCGTAGCATCACCGGTGGACGTCACCGCAGACTGCTGCCTGTTTCGGCCCTGACAGGTGCGTTGCTGTTGGTGGTTGCCGATCTGCTGGCGAGAATTATTCATCCCCCACTGGAGCTCCCGGTTGGCGTGCTGACCGCCATTATCGGTGCGCCGTGGTTTGTCTGGTTGCTTGTGAGAATGCGATAAATGACTTTACGAACTGAAAATCTGACGGTCAGTTACGGGACAGACAAGGTACTTAACGACGTTTCACTCTCACTGCCAACGGGGAAGATCACCGCCCTGATCGGTCCTAACGGTTGCGGGAAATCGACGCTGTTAAACTGTTTTTCGCGGCTTTTAATGCCGCAGTCTGGCACCGTATTTCTCGGCGATAATCCCATAAATATGCTCTCATCGCGCCAGTTGGCCCGCAGGCTTTCGCTGCTGCCTCAGCACCATTTAACGCCAGAGGGGATCACAGTCCAGGAGCTGGTTTCGTATGGTCGTAATCCCTGGCTGTCACTCTGGGGGCGTCTCTCCGCTGAAGACAATGCACGAGTTAATGTCGCCATGAACCAGACCCGGATCAATCATCTTGCCGTTCGTCGGTTAACCGAGCTTTCCGGCGGTCAGCGCCAGCGCGCATTTCTGGCAATGGTCCTGGCCCAGAATACGCCCGTTGTATTACTTGATGAGCCAACCACCTATCTTGATATCAATCACCAGGTGGACCTGATGCGGTTGATGGGCGAACTCCGGACTCAGGGGAAAACGGTGGTCGCTGTGCTGCACGACCTTAATCAGGCTAGCCGGTACTGCGATCAACTGGTGGTAATGGCAAACGGACATGTTATGGCGCAAGGCACACCAGAAGAGGTGATGACCCCAGGATTGCTGAGAACAGTATTCAGCGTGGAAGCGGAAATACACCCCGAGCCGGTATCTGGCAGGCCGATGTGCCTAATGAGGTAGATTGCACAGGCCGTAAGAACCAAACCACGACTGAATGAAACTGGACTGGCGCCAGCAAGCCTGTTCAGACTGGGGCTGAACTTTTCCGGACTCTGAAAGATTACCAATACTCATCGTCCATCCGCTTGCTTTAGGCTGACAGGTTCATAATCAACGCAAACCAGAGCTGTACAGGCTTGGGCGCGGCTTTCAAACCAGTCGTGATCACGGCAATCAATTTTGAACTCTGCTTAACGGACATTTCTGTATAACCCTTACGGCAACGAAAAACGCGAAGTTAAAATTTTAGAAACCCAAAAACGTGACATGACTAAGTTTAGATTTCAGGGGGGAGATCAAAAAATTTCGCTCTGTGCCAGAGCGGACATTCACGGAGCTGGTTCATTACCAATGAGGTTGGGCTTTTGAGGATAAATCAATGATCAGACGCCAACGTAAATCAAAAGCAACCCTGGAACGGAATTGCTAATCCAGTTTCTGACCATCGATTTTTCTAAAAAGTGTGCGTTTGCTACTACTTAGGTAGGTGCAGCTTTCTTAATCACCGGCAGCCACGTTATACAGGCCAGTTGATGGATCGATTGTTATCAATGATATCTTCATGAGTCGGTGTCTCACCCAGCTTACCGAAGCTGGCATAAAGTGAAGGCAGACGGGCCCGTCCTTCTCCCTTTTTCGCCAGAGGGAAAGCGCGAAGCATGGTGGCAGCCTCCCAGTCACAACAATAGGATGGTGTGCACGGCTGCTGACGCCATGATTCAGCGATAGAGCCGGAAAATACGGGGTCAAAGCCGGTATCATTAACCAGAGTCATCGTGACCTGTACTGCGGCTGGATGATCTCCTGCTACTGCAACTGCCAGGCGACCGCGGCTCCCTTCAGGTAGTCTGTTGTGGTCAACTAAAACTGGCCTCCGCGTTAGAGTTTTTCCAGTATCGGTTTTCTGATTCGTTTGGTGGTAACCCACCATTATATTCGTGCGGTCTTAGTGCGCTGTAATATCCAACGATATAGTCCGTTATTGCGTGAGCTGCATCGCTGAAGCTTACATAGCCCGTCGCTGGCACCCATTCGTTCTTCAGACTCCTGAAGAAGCGCTCCATTGGGCTGTTATCCCAGCAGTTTCCACGCCGACTCATACTCTGCCTGATCCGGTATCGCCACAGTAACTGCCGGAACTGCCTGCTCGTATAATGACTGCCTTGATCGCTTGGAACATCACCCCGACGGGCTTACCACGGGTTTCCCATGCCATTTCCAGTGCTTTCATGGTAAGCCTGCTGTCCGGCGAGAACGACATGGCCCAGCCCACTGGTTTTCTTGCGAACAGGTCGAGAACAACGGCGAGGTACGCCCAGCGCTTACCCGTCCAGATATAGGTCACATCACCGCACCACACCT
>NZ_PSRU01000058.1:0-2877 GCF_003000935.1 Escherichia sp. R1 | reverse complement strand
GGCCAGGCCTCAGCATTTTATTATGGTGATCCCCTGGGCGAAATGCGCCTGGTAAGCAGAGTTTTTGAAATGTAAGGCCTTTGAATAAGACAAAAGGCTGCCTCATCGCTAACTTTGCAACAGTGCCATTTCCTCGGGGTCAAAGATCAGCGATTTGGAACGCCGATCGCGCAGCCGCTTAGCGAGCGTCGTCTTTCCGGCGCCGAAAGGTCCGTTGATCCAGATTATCATTGTCGACGGCCTCTAACCTGAAGGCTCGCAAGAGCGCTCGACGGCCTCGTGCGGAGGCACGATCGGAGTGGTTCCGAAATGCTTCTCAAGATAGGTGACGCCGAACGTCACGATGTCCTGCGCGTCGAACAGGTAGCACTGAGCAAAGCCCACGACACCTTCTCGATGGCGACCGAGCTTCACGTAAGCATTTGCTATAGTTTCAACCGCATCCGGCTTTCCTTCGATAGCAAAGCAATCGAGAATGCCGTTTGAATCGTAATCCGATGCCGTTTTCCAGGCGACTTCACCGTCTCTTCCAAGCATCGGCATCTCATACGTCACCCACCGTTTGTTGGGGATATCGGCAACCGCCTCGGCGTAGTGCAATGCGGTAACGGAGTTTAGCGGCGCACCCAACAGCAGGGCCTTCCCGCCAAGGCGAACGAACCGCTCGACGGGCGATCCTTCCCCCAAGGCGTGACCGAGTTCGTGAGGCTCCGTCAGCGTTTCAGCCAGCGGACCAACCGCGACCATCGATGCATCGGGGTGCGCGCTGCGCCGCGCGCCGGGGGCTTGAACCAGAAATTGATTCAGCAGGCCGAACCCACGGTAAGTCCCGGCTGTTGCGGGATCGAACGGCAGCCAGGTACGGCGGGCTTCGTCATCCAGCCGAGCGCCATTCAGAGTCTCCTCGTAGGGTGATCGGTCCCACGACGCGTATCCCATCACAGTGCCAGTCGGCCCAACCGCGGAGCGTAACGCGGCAACGACCGTCTCCGCTCCTCCTTCGACCGGACCAATCGCTTTAAGTGAGGCATGCACCATCAAGAGGTCACCGGTTTGGACTCCGAGTTTTTGAAGCGCCTCCGTTATTGCCTTCCGCGTATGCATCGCGATATCTCCTCTAAACTGCAAAACACTATACGCTGATGAATCCCCTAATGATTTTGGTAAAAATCATTAAGTTAAGGTGGATACACATCTTGTCATATGATCAAATGGTTTCGCGAAAAATCAATAATCAGACAACAAGATGTGCGAACTCGATATTTTACACGACTCTCTTTACCAATTCTGCCCCGAATTACACTTAAAACGACTCAACAGCTTAACGTTGGCTTGCCACGCATTACTTGACTGTAAAACTCTCACTCTTACCGAACTTGGCCGTAACCTGCCAACCAAAGCGAGAACAAAACATAACATCAAACGAATCGACCGATTGTTAGGTAATCGTCACCTCCACAAAGAGCGACTCGCTGTATACCGTTGGCATGCTAGCTTTATCTGTTCGGGCAATACGATGCCCATTGTACTTGTTGACTGGTCTGATATCCGTGAGCAAAAACGGCTTATGGTATTGCGAGCTTCAGTCGCACTACACGGTCGTTCTGTTACTCTTTATGAGAAAGCGTTCCCGCTTTCAGAGCAATGTTCAAAGAAAGCTCATGACCAATTTCTAGCCGACCTTGCGAGCATTCTACCGAGTAACACCACACCGCTCATTGTCAGTGATGCTGGCTTTAAAGTGCCATGGTATAAATCCGTTGAGAAGCTGGGTTGGTACTGGTTAAGTCGAGTAAGAGGAAAAGTACAATATGCAGGCCTAGGAGCGGAAAACTGGAAACCTATCAGCAACTTACATGATATGTCATCTAGTCACTCAAAGACTTTAGGCTATAAGAGGCTGACTAAAAGCAATCCAATCTCATGCCAAATTCTATTGTATAAATCTCGCTCTAAAGGCCGAAAAAATCAGCGCTCGACACGGACTCATTGTCACCACCCGTCACCTAAAATCTACTCAGCGTCGGCAAAGGAGCCATGGGTTCTAGCAACTAACTTACCTGTTGAAATTCGAACACCCAAACAACTTGTTAATATCTATTCGAAGCGAATGCAGATTGAAGAAACCTTCCGAGACTTGAAAAGTCCTGCCTACGGACTAGGCCTACGCCATAGCCGAACGAGCAGCTCAGAGCGTTTTGATATCATGCTCTGATGAATCCCCTAATGATTTTGGTAAAAATCATTAAGTTAAGGTGGATACACATCTTGTCATATGATCAAATGGTTTCGCGAAAAATCAATAATCAGACAACAAGATGTGCGAACTCGATATTTTACACGACTCTCTTTACCAATTCTGCCCCGAATTACACTTAAAACGACTCAACAGCTTAACGTTGGCTTGCCACGCATTACTTGACTGTAAAACTCTCACTCTTACCGAACTTGGCCGTAACCTGCCAACCAAAGCGAGAACAAAACATAACATCAAACGAATCGACCGATTGTTAGGTAATCGTCACCTCCACAAAGAGCGACTCGCTGTATACCGTTGGCATGCTAGCTTTATCTGTTCGGGCAATACGATGCCCATTGTACTTGTTGACTGGTCTGATATTCGTGAGCAAAAACGACTTATGGTATTGCGAGCTTCAGTCGCACTACACGGTCGTTCTGTTACTCTTTATGAGAAAGCGTTCCCGCTTTCAGAGCAATGTTCAAAGAAAGCTCATGACCAATTTCTAGCCGACCTTGCGAGCATTCTACCGAGTAACACCACACCGCTCATTGTCAGTGATGCTGGCTTTAAAGTGCCATGGTATAAATCCGTTGAGAAGCTGGGTTGGTACTGGTTAAGTCGAGTAAGAGGAAAAG
>NZ_PSRU01000057.1:0-3177 GCF_003000935.1 Escherichia sp. R1 | reverse complement strand
GTAATACGGGAATACATTGAGATTTTCTACAATCGTCAGCGTCGTCACTCTCGTCTGGGGAATATCTCCCCGGCAGCCTTCAGGGAAAAATATCATCAGATGGCTGCTTAAAAAAAGAACAAATGGTAGTGTCCGCTATTGCCAGTACACCTCAACATTCCACCATGCATTCCGATTAACGCCGCATAGCCAGTTGAACTTTGCTACTTTGTGAGAGGTAGTACCTTCTATCCAGTGCGAATTTAATTAATGGAATAAATGATTATGAGTGAAAATGATACAATCCCAAAGAAGTCTACAAGTCAGATTAACAAAGCGGTATTCTTTACATCTGCTTTGCTAATTTTCCTTCTTGTCGCCTTTGCCGCCGTATTCCCGGATGTCGCCGACAAAAATTTTAAACTACTTCAGCAACAAATCTTCACGAATGCCAGCTGGTTCTACATCCTTGCTGTGGCCCTGATTTTACTGAGTGTCACGTTCCTTGGACTCTCACGCTACGGTGATATCAAGCTGGGCCCGGACCATGCGCAGCCTGATTTCAGCTACCACTCCTGGTTTGCGATGCTTTTTTCGGCAGGGATGGGGATCGGCCTGATGTTCTTTGGCGTTGCCGAACCTGTAATGCATTATCTTTCGCCACCCGTTGGCACTCCAGAAACCGTTGCGGCAGCCAAGGAAGCAATGCGTCTGACCTTTTTCCACTGGGGACTGCACGCATGGGCAATTTATGCCATTGTGGCGCTGATTCTGGCGTTCTTCAGTTACCGTCACGGTCTGCCTTTAACTCTGCGCTCCGCACTCTATCCCATTATTGGCGATCGCATATACGGACCTGTAGGACATGCGGTTGATATTTTCGCTGTTATAGGCACGGTCTTTGGCGTTGCGACATCACTGGGTTACGGTGTTTTGCAGGTGAATGCCGGTTTGAACCATCTTTTCGGGGTGCCCATCAATGAAACGGTGCAGGTAATTCTGATCGTGGTCATCACGGGGTTAGCGACGATTTCAGTGGTGTCCGGTCTGGATAAGGGAATACGTATCCTGTCTGAACTCAATCTGGGTCTGGCTTTGTTGCTCCTGGCGCTGGTCCTGTGTCTGGGACCAACCGTGCTTCTGCTGAAGTCATTTGTGGAAAATACGGGCGGTTATCTTTCGGAACTGGTGAGTAAAACGTTCAACCTTTACGCGTATGAGCCCAAGTCGAGCAACTGGCTGGGGGGCTGGACATTACTGTACTGGGGATGGTGGCTTTCATGGTCGCCGTTTGTGGGGATGTTCATCGCACGGGTCTCCCGCGGGCGAACCATTCGCGAGTTTGTCACCGGCGTGCTGTTTGTTCCCGCGGGTTTTACGCTAATGTGGATGACGGTGTTTGGTAACAGCGCGATCTATCTCATTATGAACCAGGGGGCCACAGACCTCGCCAATACTGTTCAGCAGGATGTGTCGCTGGCCCTGTTTAATTTCCTGGAGCATTTCCCGTTCTCTTCTGTGCTGTCATTCATTGCAATGGCGATGGTCATCGTCTTCTTTGTAACGTCTGCTGATTCGGGGGCAATGGTTGTGGATACTCTGGCATCAGGTGGAGTGGCAAACACACCCGTCTGGCAGCGAATATTCTGGGCCTCGCTCATGGGCATTGTTGCAATTGCGCTTCTCCTTGCCGGAGGGCTAAGTGCGCTGCAAACGGTGACAATAGCGAGTGCATTGCCCTTCTCAGTGATCTTACTAATATCCATATACGGACTTTTAAAAGCTTTGCGCCGGGATTTGACCAAGCGTGAAAGCCTGAGCATGGCGACAATTGCTCCTACGGCTGCACGTAACCCAATTCCTTGGCAGAGAAGGTTACGCAATATCGCGTATCTGCCGAAGCGATCTCTTGTGAAACGTTTTATGGACGACGTTATCCAGCCCGCCATGACGCTGGTTCAGGAGGAACTGAACAAGCAGGGGACGATAAGCCACATTAGTGATGCAGTCGACGATCGTATTCGTCTTGAAGTCGATTTGGGCAACGAGCTGAATTTTATATATGAAGTGAGGCTTCGCGGGTATATCTCACCGACCTTCGCGCTCGCCGCAATGGATAATGATGAGCAGCAGACTGAACAACATCGATATTATCGCGCTGAGGTTTATCTCAAAGAAGGCGGTCAAAATTATGATGTGATGGGCTGGAACCAGGAACAGCTGATTAATGACATACTGGACCAGTACGAAAAACACCTGCACTTCCTGCACCTGGTTCGTTAATAGCAACATGCCGTCCTGGGGGCGGCAATTATTATCTCGGCCGCAATATGAGGGAATGCAGAATGATTTCACGCTGGAAATGGATGCTGAAGCAGACAATTAAAAAACTATGGTTCAGGGCAACGTTATTCGCAATTGTCGCGATAATAACGGCCCTTTTATCAATTCTTTTTAAATCAATGATACCTGAGTCGGTTTCCGTGAAGGTTGGTGCGGAAGCAGTCGATAACATTCTGAACATACTGGCATCGAGTATGCTGGCAGTGACCACATTTTCGCTGAGTATCATGGTCACAGCCTACGGTTCAGCCACTACTAATGTGACTCCCAGAGCTACGCGTTTAGTTGTTGAAGACGTCACCACACAAAATGTACTGGCCACCTTCATCGGTTCTTTTCTCTTGAAGTGGTCAACAAAAACTGGCCACCGCGTTAGAGTTTTTCCAGTATCGATTTTCCGATTCGTTTGGGGTAACCCACCGTTATATTCGTGCGGTCTTAGTGCGCTGTAATATCCAACGATATAGTCCGTTATGGCGTGAGCTGCCTCGCTGAAGCTTACGTAACCCACCACCGGCATCCATTCGTTCTTCAGACTCCTGAAGAAGCGTTCCATTGGGCTGTTATCCCTGCAGTTTCCGCGCCGGCTCATACTCTGTCTGATCTGGTATCGCCACAATAACTGCCGGAACTGCCTGCTCGTATAATGACTGCCCTGATCGCTGTGGAACATCACCCCGCCGGGCTTACCACGGGTTTCCCATGCCATTTCCAGCGCTTTCATGGTGAGCCTGCTGTCCGGCGAGAACGACATGGCCCAGCCCACTGGTTTTCTTGCGAACAGGTCGAGAACAACGGCGAGGTACGCCCAGCGCTTACCCGTCCAGATATAGGTCACATCACCGCACCACACCT
>NZ_PSRU01000056.1:0-3246 GCF_003000935.1 Escherichia sp. R1 | reverse complement strand
TTTGCTCTTTAAAAATCTGGATCAAGCTGAAAATTGAAACACTGAACAACGAGAGTTGTTCGTGAGTCTCTCAAATTTTCGCAACACGATGATGGATCGCAAGAAACATCTTCGGGTTGTGAGGTTAAGCGACTAAGCGTACACGGTGGATGCCCTGGCAGTCAGAGGCGATGAAGGACGTGCTAATCTGCGATAAGCGTCGGTGAGGTGATATGAACCGTTATAACCGGCGATTTCCGAATGGGGAAACCCAGTGTGTTTCGACACACTATCATTAACTGAATCCATAGGTTAATGAGGCGAACCGGGGGAACTGAAACATCTAAGTACCCCGAGGAAAAGAAATCAACCGAGATTCCCCCAGTAGCGGCGAGCGAACGGGGAGGAGCCCAGAGCCTGAATCAGTGTGTGTGTTAGTGGAAGCGTCTGGAAAGGCGCGCGATACAGGGTGACAGCCCCGTACACAAAAATGCACATATTGTGAGCTCGATGAGTAGGGCGGGACACGTGGTATCCTGTCTGAATATGGGGGGACCATCCTCCAAGGCTAAATACTCCTGACTGACCGATAGTGAACCAGTACCGTGAGGGAAAGGCGAAAAGAACCCCGGCGAGGGGAGTGAAAAAGAACCTGAAACCGTGTACGTACAAGCAGTGGGAGCCTCTTAATGGGGTGACTGCGTACCTTTTGTATAATGGGTCAGCGACTTATATTCTGTAGCAAGGTTAACCGAATAGGGGAGCCGAAGGGAAACCGAGTCTTAACTGGGCGTTAAGTTGCAGGGTATAGACCCGAAACCCGGTGATCTAGCCATGGGCAGGTTGAAGGTTGGGTAACACTAACTGGAGGACCGAACCGACTAATGTTGAAAAATTAGCGGATGACTTGTGGCTGGGGGTGAAAGGCCAATCAAACCGGGAGATAGCTGGTTCTCCCCGAAAGCTATTTAGGTAGCGCCTCGTGAATTCATCTCCGGGGGTAGAGCACTGTTTCGGCAAGGGGGTCATCCCGACTTACCAACCCGATGCAAACTGCGAATACCGGAGAATGTTATCACGGGAGACACACGGCGGGTGCTAACGTCCGTCGTGAAGAGGGAAACAACCCAGACCGCCAGCTAAGGTCCCAAAGTCATGGTTAAGTGGGAAACGATGTGGGAAGGCCCAGACAGCCAGGATGTTGGCTTAGAAGCAGCCATCATTTAAAGAAAGCGTAATAGCTCACTGGTCGAGTCGGCCTGCGCGGAAGATGTAACGGGGCTAAACCATGCACCGAAGCTGCGGCAGCGACGCTTATGCGTTGTTGGGTAGGGGAGCGTTCTGTAAGCCTGTGAAGGTGTGCTGTGAGGCATGCTGGAGGTATCAGAAGTGCGAATGCTGACATAAGTAACGATAAAGCGGGTGAAAAGCCCGCTCGCCGGAAGACCAAGGGTTCCTGTCCAACGTTAATCGGGGCAGGGTGAGTCGACCCCTAAGGCGAGGCCGAAAGGCGTAGTCGATGGGAAACAGGTTAATATTCCTGTACTTGGTGTTACTGCGAAGGGGGGACGGAGAAGGCTATGTTGGCCGGGCGACGGTTGTCCCGGTTTAAGCGTGTAGGCTGGTTTTCCAGGCAAATCCGGAAAACCAAGGCTGAGGCGTGATGACGAGGCACTACGGTGCTGAAGCGACAAATGCCCTGCTTCCAGGAAAAGCCTCTAAGCATCAGGTAACATCAAATCGTACCCCAAACCGACACAGGTGGTCAGGTAGAGAATACCAAGGCGCTTGAGAGAACTCGGGTGAAGGAACTAGGCAAAATGGTGCCGTAACTTCGGGAGAAGGCACGCTGATATGTAGGTGAAGCGACTTGCTCGTGGAGCTGAAATCAGTCGAAGATACCAGCTGGCTGCAACTGTTTATTAAAAACACAGCACTGTGCAAACACGAAAGTGGACGTATACGGTGTGACGCCTGCCCGGTGCCGGAAGGTTAATTGATGGGGTTAGCGGTAACGCGAAGCTCTTGATCGAAGCCCCGGTAAACGGCGGCCGTAACTATAACGGTCCTAAGGTAGCGAAATTCCTTGTCGGGTAAGTTCCGACCTGCACGAATGGCGTAATGATGGCCAGGCTGTCTCCACCCGAGACTCAGTGAAATTGAACTCGCTGTGAAGATGCAGTGTACCCGCGGCAAGACGGAAAGACCCCGTGAACCTTTACTATAGCTTGACACTGAACATTGAGCCTTGATGTGTAGGATAGGTGGGAGGCTTTGAAGTGTGGACGCCAGTCTGCATGGAGCCGACCTTGAAATACCACCCTTTAATGTTTGATGTTCTAACGTGGGCCCCTAATCGGGGTTGCGGACAGTGTCTGGTGGGTAGTTTGACTGGGGCGGTCTCCTCCTAAAGAGTAACGGAGGAGCACGAAGGTTGGCTAATCCTGGTCGGACATCAGGAGGTTAGTGCAATGGCATAAGCCAGCTTGACTGCGAGCGTGACGGCGCGAGCAGGTGCGAAAGCAGGTCATAGTGATCCGGTGGTTCTGAATGGAAGGGCCATCGCTCAACGGATAAAAGGTACTCCGGGGATAACAGGCTGATACCGCCCAAGAGTTCATATCGACGGCGGTGTTTGGCACCTCGATGTCGGCTCATCACATCCTGGGGCTGAAGTAGGTCCCAAGGGTATGGCTGTTCGCCATTTAAAGTGGTACGCGAGCTGGGTTTAGAACGTCGTGAGACAGTTCGGTCCCTATCTGCCGTGGGCGCTGGAGAACTGAGGGGGGCTGCTCCTAGTACGAGAGGACCGGAGTGGACGCATCACTGGTGTTCGGGTTGTCATGCCAATGGCACTGCCCGGTAGCTAAATGCGGAAGAGATAAGTGCTGAAAGCATCTAAGCACGAAACTTGCCCCGAGATGAGTTCTCCCTGAGACTTAGAGTCTCCTGAAGGAACGTTGAAGACGACGACGTTGATAGGCCGGGTGTGTAAGCGCAGCGATGCGTTGAGCTAACCGGTACTAATGAACCGTGAGGCTTAACCTTACAACGCCGAAGATGTTTTGGCGGATGAGAGAAGATTTTCAGCCTGATACAGATTAGATTAACCGGCGACAAGCGGGTTAATGAAACAGAATTTGCCTGGCGGCCTTAGCGCGGTGGTCCCACCTGACCCCATGCCGAACTCAGAAGTGAAACGCCGTAGCGCCGATGGTAGTGTGGGGTCTCCCCATGCGAGAGTAGGGAACTGCCAGGCATCAAATT
>NZ_PSRU01000055.1:0-3355 GCF_003000935.1 Escherichia sp. R1 | reverse complement strand
AAATCAGTAAGTTGGCAGCATCACCCAATCTGCTGACAGACGAAGATAATGAACCCGTTATGGTTTTTAACGGAGAGAGGAATGTACTGGCAGACAGTCTGAAACCACAGCCTCTGATTCTTCCGGTCAAGGGAAAATAAGCGTAATGTTCATCACCAGATTATGTACGATGAGTTTTCCACTGTTTATAGCAATTATCTTGCTAATAACCAGACAGGAGTAACCAGACCAACCGAAAACACCGGGAAGGTGATTACCCGCTGGCAGAGGAAATCCGGTTTTTTTTGATGTCAGCCATAACGTGTTTGACAATAAAGCATCATGAAAGGGTGTTAATGAGTCCATGGGATAATTCATAAAAATAATTTACTGTGTTATCCTTTTCAAAAGAAATATTCAGAAGATAACCCCTGGCTGACAACCAGGGGAAGGGGGCATTAACAGTGTTATTATTGGTGAATAAATTATTACTTGTGTGCAGGATACACTAATGCAATATCTACTGATACTGTATGCCAGTATGTTTCATGCCTGCCGCTGAAAACGGCAATATCCAGGGCCAGATATATTCACCATTCATATTTCTGCATTTCTGTACAATTTTCTCAGAAAGCGTCTCATCAATTCTTTCACGCAACTTCTCCTGCTGTCTTAAAATACTTTCGCATATTTCGAAATCATCTTCCTGCATCAGCATTTCGGCGCATTTAATGATTTCTGCCCGTTCATGCAGCACAGAGGAATGATTATAGAGCCAGTTTACAAACAGCAATGCTTCCGGATATTGCCCCCATAACGGGTGGTATGTGGCATAATAATCTTCGGCAGTATCCGGACCGCCTGAAAAGTTATGCCATACAGCAAGTGGAAATGGATGCAGATTTCCGCACAGTATTTCTGCGATGTAAGTATTTGCCGCAAAGCCGCGACGAAATGCAGTTGCAGCTTTTACCAGTTCCCCATTAAGAAAATGCAGAAGGCCGAGTTCATACCAGTAAGGTGAAAATTCATCTGCATGTTCCTGCAGTATATGGCGTGCCTGTTCATGAGCGCCAGTGCGTAACAGTTCCGGTCCCAGTAGCCAGCGTGCACCATGATTATCTTCGGGATTGTAATCCAGTATTTTTTCAATGAGCATGATGGCATCCTGATGACGCCGTAAATGTGCATTTGCCAGGATTGCCGCATAGAGGGCACGAAGAAAAGGTCGGTTGTCAGGATGTATCCAGATGATTCTGCCACTGAAACCTTCAGGGATAAGACGATTGCCAATTGCCAGCCCTTTAAGGGCAGCATTCAGCGCCTTACGCGGGGCATTCTGCTCCAGAAATATGTATGCCAAGTGAGCGTGTACATCAATAAAGTCATTCTCCTGTCGGGCAAGGCGCCTGAGTTTGTTGATGTAACTTGTTTCGCTGATTTCATCCGCATCGTATGCATCAATCAGTTCTTCAAACTCATCCAGCAACGAGCCAAACCAGGTTTCCGGAAATATGAAACAGCCCTGGTTATCGTTCACTTCAAAGCGTAATTTGCCAGTCATATTCTGAACCTGTAAAAAAGGATGGACCATAACCTGCAGGCTATAAAAATTGTGATGCCTGGCATCGGTGTCCTTTTATTGTCCGGGATTAACGTTGCCCATGATAATACAGTGAATTCTGTTCTGTGGTAAGACGTTGAGTTATTGAATGAGAACCTCAGCCTGGCTGATGGTTCCGCCGGCATAAAAAAGAAATTGATTGAGGCGGGTGCTCTTCCCCTTAAGAGGAAGAGCATGTGTGTAAATGGCGTTCAGTCACCTTTTCAGTGGATTGTTAACTTTTGCATATTCAAACGGACTGATACACTCCTCCCTGTTTGCATCCAGAAAATCTGCCCACCATTGCAGCATAAGCCGACGTTCTTCCAGATGTTCTGCTTTATGAATATACGCGGCACGTACTCCGTTGCGCTCCTGATGACTCATCTGACGTTCAACCGCATCTCTTGACCATAAGCCGGATTCAATCAATGCACTGCACGCCATCGCCCGGAATCCATGGCCACAGACTTCCTTGGTTGTGTCATACCCCATCACTCTGAGGGCCTTATTTACGGTATTTTCACTGATTGGTTTACGTGGGTCGTGTGCTCCCGTAAAGATCAGACCATTTTCACCTGCCCATGTCTGAAGTTCTGCCAGTATGGCTACAGCCTGTTGGCTGAGTGGCACAAGATGTGGTGTTCGCATCTTGGAGCCCCGGTATGAAAATTTTACGCCTGGCAGAGGTTCGCGTTCGGCTGGAATAGTCCACATGGCATTGTCAATATCAATTTCAGACCAGCGGGCATATCTGAGTTCACTGGAACGAATAAAAACCAGTAAATTCAGCATAACTGCCAGTCGGGTGACAGGCTGGCCTTTATAACCGTCAATACGCGACAGAAGTTCAGGCAGGCGTGAAAGATCCAGAGCAGGGCGATGCTGGCGTTTTACCGTGGTCAATGCACCAGCCATATCCAGAGCCGGGTTATATCTGATGATGCCAGACTGTACGGCATAACGCATTACAGCAGATATTCTTTGCTGCAGACGACTGGCGATTTCATAAATTTGTTTAACTTCTGCAGCACGAACAGGGATAAGCAGATCCGGGGTACTGAGTGTTGTGATATCCCGGTTGCCGATAAAGGGGAAAACGTGAGTCTCGAGGCTTTTGAGTACTTTATCGCTGTGTGATTGTGCCCATTGTTTATTACTGGCATGCCAGCGTCGTGCAATATGTTCAAAAGAGAGCTGTAAATCAGGGACTACTTTTTTAGCTCTTTTCTGTTCGCAAGGGTCAACCCCCTCCGAAATCAGTTTTCGGGCCTCATCCCGTTTTGTACGAGCTTCGGAGAGAGAAACTTCCGGATACACACCAAGTGCCAGGGTTTTCTCCTTACCCAGAATACGATAACGGAGACGCCAGTAACGGGAACCATTAGGATGTACCAGCAGGAACATGCCAGCCCCGTCAGTGAGTTTATAAGCCTTGTCAGTGGGCTTTGCAGCCCGGATTTTTGCGTCAGTCAGTGCCATAGTTCAGCCTTCTGAATGCGTTAAAGAGGGTACAAATTCTGTCGAACTGGGGTATACCCGCAATTATACCCACACAATGGGGTTGATGTGGGGGGAATCTGGTTGAGTTCGGTAGAATTGATTTGGAGGCAGAACGCTTAAATTGTGGCGTTCTGAAACGAAAAACGGACCTCCGTGGAGGTCCGTTGATATGAACTTGGTGCCCGGACTCGGAATCGAACCAAGGACACGGGGATTTTCAATCCCCTGCTCTACCGACTGAGCTATCCGGGCAACGGGGCGCATTAAACC
>NZ_PSRU01000054.1:0-4103 GCF_003000935.1 Escherichia sp. R1 | reverse complement strand
GGTATAAGGCGTGATGGCCACCGGACTGCCAAATGGCTGCCACCCCTCCTTCAGTTTTTGTGTCAGTCGTTTCGCAAGGTCTGACGGCGATGCCGCCCTGACAACATCATAGTGTTTAAATGCCATGAATCCTCCCGGCCGGGATAATATTGTGAGTAAAATAAGGAGCGGGCTGAAGTCCGGAAGTTACAGGACAATGGCAGAAGAGAGACGACAGCCCGCAATTCGAAAAAGACCGCGCAGTTGCGCAGCCTTATGAATTCTGGTTAAAATCCATTCGATTATAAAAATGTATATCTCATGCTGTTGCCCGAACCCACTCGGGCTTTTTTTGCCCACAAGAAAGCCCCTCCGGAGAGGGGCTAAAGCCGCGTATCTGTATCATCATGCACATGGTGCCGGGTGCCTCCCGGTGAGTTCAGCCCGGTGCCACTAAACCCGCGTCATTCTCGTTTTGATAATCAGAGATTATACCGTCACCAGTCGCCCCTCCGCTCAGGGGGATTCACCATGCGAAATTTTTTTAACAAATGCCCAGTCTGACAGGCAACTGTCAACTTACTGAATTGTGAGCAACATAGCATTTAACGGGGAACCTGTTTTCTGCAGTAAAAAGGCCCACCGGAGCGGATGGGCCTGGAAGGATAGCGGTCATGTGATGCCGGTTTCCCGGTAACTCAGCACCGGTATCTGAGTCAACGTTTTCTCTACTGGGTCATTTCCGATACGCCCTGCCTGCTGACAGGCTTTCATCACATCTGAAAATATAGCACCCTGACTGATACTGTAGTACCTAAGGTTCCAGAAACTGTGATGTATCCGGCACAGAAAAGCCCCTCCGGAGAGGGGCTGGAGAGTGGCACTATGTGCCATTGCATGGTGCCGGGTGCCTCCCGGTGAGTTCAGTATCAGCACCTGAACCCGCACAGAAAGGATAAGGGTCGGTGACAAAACACCAGTTGCTGATTGCCCCTCCGCACAGGGGGATTCACCATGCCAGTTTCTTTTAACAAACTCCCCGCAAACCAGACAACAGTCAACCGCCTGAATTGTGAGGTATTTAAAAATTTCAACGGGTAACTGATACCCTGCTAATCGCCTGATGCTTTCTTTTTCAGCAACGGGAAAGCAACAACCACCACACCCGCCACCAGCACACCGTCAGCCAGCACTGACATTATCCGGCTGCTGAAGTCCACCATCACCACCAGAAACAGCAGGAGCGCAACCACAGCCAGACGCATTTTTACCGTCACAGATGATTCTCCAGACGAAGGCCCAGAACACCGGCAATCTCTTCCAGCACCTTGCGCTCTTCCGGCTCTATTTCGCCGTCTGCTTCGGCAATGGCCACCGCCACATCCAGCACGTCTTCCGCTTCACGCGTATCGTGTTTCACATCCTCGATCTCACGTAACGCCGCACGACGACCAATTTTAAAGTTCGTATCCAGCTGACCGATAATGGTTGCGCTAATCGCATTAATTTCTGACGTAAACGCGGACAAGGTGGGCTGGTTACGTAATACCTGTTCGATCTTCGCTTTCTCGGAAGCCTCACATTCACCATCGGCATAAGCCACCAGGTATGCAGCGTTAATCACTGCCTGTGCCAGATCGCGTTTTTCAAACTTTTTAATTTCCGCAGACGCTCTGCGGGTTTTCTTTTTGAAGATTCCAAGCATTGTGACGTTCCTTTGGGTGGGTGAGCCAACGCCCGGGAGCGATCTGCCCACAGAGAAAGTCACACTGACCACTCCGTAAGCTCACCCCCGAAAGGCTCTGTGGTTGATATGCGCCGGGCGTGGCGCGGATACAAAAAAGGCCCGCAAAAGCGAGCCGGGAAAAATAAGTCTGGCGCGTTGTACTGGATTCGAACCAGTGACCGATTGCTTAGAAGGCAATTGCTCTGTCCGGCTGAGCTAACAACGCAGAATGCCGATAAATGGACCGCCATCGAGGACTCGAACCCCGCGCAACCAGCTTCGAAGGCTGGCGCTCTATCCCGATGAGCTAATGGCGGTATGTGATATGGTGGCCCTTGCTGGATTTGAACCAGCGACCTGGCGATTATGAGTCGCTCGCTCTCACCACTGAGCTAAAGGGCCGGGCGCAGGATAATAACGGTACGTAACTAATCCTGCAATATCATCCGTTCTGACTGGCTAAATCCTGAACTTCCCTGACCGTCTGTTCAAAACGTTCAGTCTCCAGCTCAACGCCTGTAGCACGACGCCCCAGCGCCATCGCGGCTTTGACTGTCGAACCCGACCCCATGAAGAAATCTGCAACCAGGTCACCCGGACGACTGCTCGCACTGATTATCTGCTGCAGCATTTCTGCCGGTTTTTCGCACGGATGTTTCCCGGGATAGTACTGCACCGGTTTATGCGTCCACACATCCGTGTACGGCACCTGCGCCGTCACGCCAAAATACCGCCGCAGATGCTTATATTCACTCTGCAGTTCCGCATACTGCCGGTTCAGTGAAGTATACGTCTCCAGCAGCTGGTGGTGGGGCTTTTCCAGTTCACCCCGCTGATGCTTCTCTTCTGCCACCCGGGCAAACAGCGCCTGTAATTTCAGATAATCACTTTCGTTCGGCAGCTGCCACTGACTGGCACTGAACCAGTGCGACACCATGTTTTTCTTTCCTGTGGCATCCACTATCTGTTTTGCCGTTATCCCCAGGGCAGCGCGCGCATCACGAAAGTAAGCAATCAGCGGGGCCATCACATGCTGTTTCAGTGCCCTGCCCTTCGCCTCATACCCGGCATCTTTCGGACGATACGGCCCCTGATAATGTTCCGCGAACAGAATGCGCTCTGTGGCGGGGAAATACGCCCGCAGGCTTTCCTTGTTGCACCCGTTCCAGCGTCCGGACGGCTTTGCCCAGATAATATGGTTCAGCACACTGAAGCGTTCACGCATCATGATTTCGATATCAGATGCCAGGCGATGACCACAGAACAGGTAAAGACTTCCGGCAGGTTTCAGCACCCGCCAGAACTGCGCCAGACACTGGTCCAGCCACTTCAGGTAATCATCGTCGCCCTTCCACTGGTTATCCCAGCCCTCAGGCTTCACTTTAAAGTACGGCGGGTCCGTGACTATCAGGTCAACAGAATTTTCGGGTAACGACCGGATAAATTCCAGGCAGTCGGCGTTGATTAACTCACAACTGGATATTTTTACAGTATTAAGCATGGATCATTAAACCTGTCTCTGATAGGCTCATTCTGCTTTTGCGCAAAGCAGTGGGCCTGAGGTTTGCTTGTGATCCAGACGCATGAGCAGATGGCTGGTGAGTGCCCCTAACACCCACCAGCCGCCCATTTACCACAAATAAAAAAGCCTTCAGGACTGAAGGCGTCTGTAACAACCAAACTGATAGTCTGCCAGACCCGCCATAACCAGCTGGGTCAGTATTAACTGGCAGCGTTCGCGTGAAAGGTAAGTATTCTGCGCTATCTCCCCGACTGTCGCCGGTTCGGTAACGCTTAATTCATTAAACACCACTCTGGCGGTTTCTGTCATATCCTGCTGTTTTAGCATGTCTTTTTCCCTTTTCCGGTTAACGTGACACACCAATAACTCTTGTCGAAAAAGCCAGCAAGCTGAAAGACAGGTATTCACCGCCACCAGCGCGTTTACTGTACTGACGCGATTTCAGTCATAAAAAACCCGCCAGGCGGCGGGGTGTAAAAAATCTTCTAACGTCAGGCATAAAACGCCCATCGTTAGAGCAAATTTACCACAGATTCGGGAAAAATCAACAACACTATCGCGTTACCCTCTTTAACTGCCGCTCCGCCCATGCCTCTTCAATGTCAAACCGAACCACCAACGTATCGTAAAAGCGTTTCACTGATTTTTTCCACGTATCAAGCGTGATAGCACTCGTCACTTTGCATATGGCATTAAATGCCTCCGTTGATGGCAGCCTTTCACAGCCACGACCACCACAACGCTGGCAATCTCTGATAACAGGCATACCACGTTTTACCGACTCTTCACGATGAATGGCGACACCACGCCCACGGCAATCCTTACAGGCGGTGGAAACCTCACCCTTTCCGCCACACTCCGGACAGGCAACTTTTA
>NZ_PSRU01000053.1:0-4404 GCF_003000935.1 Escherichia sp. R1 | reverse complement strand
TTGCCTGGCGGCCTTAGCGCGGTGGTCCCACCTGACCCCATGCCGAACTCAGAAGTGAAACGCCGTAGCGCCGATGGTAGTGTGGGGTCTCCCCATGCGAGAGTAGGGAACTGCCAGGCATCAAATTAAGCGAAAGGCCCAGTCGGAAGACTGGGCCTTTTTGCGTGTCTATAAACTCTTCCTGTCATCATATCTACAAGCCATCCCCCCACAGATACGGTAAACTAGCCTCGTTTTTGCATCAGGAAAGCAGCTATGAACCACTCCTTAAAACCCTGGAACACATTTGGCATTGATCATAATGCTCAGCACATTGTATGTGCCGAAGACGAACAACAATTACTCAATGCCTGGCAGCATGCAACCGCAGAAGGACAACCCGTTCTTATTCTGGGTGAAGGAAGTAATGTACTTTTTCTGGAGGACTATCGCGGCACGGTGATCATCAACCGGATCAAAGGTATCGAAATTCATGATGAACCTGATGCGTGGTATTTACATGTAGGAGCCGGAGAAAACTGGCATCGCCTGGTAAAATACACTTTGCAGGAAGGTATGCCTGGTCTGGAAAATCTGGCATTAATTCCTGGTTGTGTCGGCTCATCACCTATCCAGAATATTGGTGCTTATGGCGTAGAATTACAGCGAGTTTGCGCTTATGTTGATTGTGTTGAACTGGCGACAGGCAAGCAAGTACGCTTAACTGCCAAAGAGTGCCGTTTTGGCTATCGCGACAGTATTTTTAAACATGAATACCAGGATCGCTTCGCCATTGTAGCCGTAGGTCTGCGTCTGCCAAAAGAGTGGCAACCTGTACTAACGTATGGTGACTTAACTCGTCTGGATCCTACAACAGTAACGCCACAGCAAGTATTTGATGCGGTGTGTCATATGCGCACCACCAAACTCCCTGATCCAAAAGTGAACGGTAATACGGGTAGTTTCTTCAAAAATCCTGTTGTTTCTGCCGAAACTGCTAACGCGTTGTTGGCACAATTTCCAACAGCCCCACATTACCCCCAGGTGGATGGTTCAGTAAAACTGGCTGCAGGTTGGCTTATTGATCAGTGCCAGCTTAAAGGGACGCAAATTGGTGGGGCTGCGGTACACCGTCAACAGGCGCTGGTTCTCATAAATGAGCACGATGCAAAAAGCGAAGATGTTGTACAGCTGGCGCATCATGTAAGACAAAAAGTGGGTGAAAAATTTAATGTCTGGCTTGAGCCTGAAGTCCGCTTTATTGGTGCATCAGGTGAAGTGAGCGCAGTGGAGACAATTTCATGAAGGATAACACCGTGCCACTGAAATTGATCGCCCTGTTAGCGAATGGCGAATTTCACTCTGGCGAGCAGTTGGGTGAAACGCTGGGAATGAGCCGGGCGGCTATTAATAAACACATTCAGACACTGCGTGACTGGGGCGTTGATGTATTTACTGTTCCGGGTAAAGGATACAGCTTGCCCGAGCCAATCCAGTTACTTAATGCCGAAAAGATATTGAGTCAGCTGGATGACGGCAGTGTAGCCGTGCTGCCAGTTATTGACTCCACGAATCAGTATCTCCTGGACCGCATCGGAGAGCTTAAATCTGGCGATGCCTGTGTTGCAGAATACCAGCATGCTGGCCGTGGTCGTCGTGGTCGGAAATGGTTTTCGCCTTTTGGCGCGAACTTATATTTGTCGATGTTCTGGCGTCTGGAACAGGGCCCGGCGGCGGCGATTGGTTTAAGTCTGGTTATCGGTATCGTGATGGCGGAAGTATTACGCAAGCTGGGTGCAGATAAAGTTCGTGTTAAATGGCCTAATGACCTCTATCTGCAGGATCGCAAGCTGGCAGGCATTCTTGTGGAGCTGACTGGCAAAACCGGCGATGCGGCGCAAATAGTCATTGGTGCAGGGATCAACATGGCAATGCGTCGTGTTGAAGAGAGTGTCGTTAATCAAGGGTGGATCACGCTGCAGGAAGCCGGGATCAATCTCGATCGTAATACTCTTGCGGCCATGCTGATACGTGAATTACGCGCGGCGCTGGAACTCTTCGAGCAAGAAGGATTGACACCTTATCTTTCGCGCTGGGAAAAGTTGGATAATTTTATTAATCGCCCAGTGAAACTTATCATTGGTGATAAAGAAATATTTGGCATTTCACGCGGAATAGACAAACAGGGTGCTTTATTACTTGAGCAGGATGGAATAATAAAACCCTGGATGGGCGGTGAAATATCCCTGCGTAGTGCAGAAAAATAAGAAAGGGGAGCATTAACTCCCCTTTAAATTATTTGCGTAGTCTGACCTCTTCTACTGCATGATTAGCACTTTTCGTCAGGATTAAACTGGCACGCTCGCGAGTAGGTAGAATATTTTGCTTTAAGTTCAGCCAGTTGATCTCTTTCCACAATGTCATGGCAGTCTTAATAGCTTCTTCTTTAGTTAATTTCGCGTAGTTATGAAAATAGGAATCCGGGTCTGTAAAAGCCCCTTCGCGGAATTTCAGAAAACGGTTGATATACCACGTCTGAAGTAAGTCTTCCGGTGCATCAACATATATCGAAAAATCGACAAAATCAGAAACAAATACATGATGTGGATCGTGTGGATAATCCATCCCGCTCTGTAAGACATTTAACCCTTCAAGAATTAAAATATCAGGCTGAACAACAGTTTTATCTCCATCCGGGATCACATCATAAATAAGATGCGAGTAAACAGGGGCTGTAACGTTTGGCACGCCGGATTTGAGATCGGAAACAAACTTCACCAGGCGATGCATATCATACGATTCCGGGAAGCCTTTCTTCTTCATCAGACCACGTTCTTTCAGAACCTGATTAGGGTGAAGGAAGCCATCTGTAGTGATCAGTTCAACACGACGATGTTCCGGCCAACGGCTTAATAGCGCCTGCAATACACGGGCGGTTGTACTTTTCCCCACCGCGACACTACCAGCAATACTGATAATGTAAGGAATGCGTTGCCCGTTGGTACCAAGAAACTGTTCCAGAACTGCCTGACGGCGCAGATTCGAGCTTATATAGAAGTTCAGCAAACGTGACAGAGGTAAATAGATCTCGGCAACTTCTTCTAACGAGAGATCTTCATTAATACCTTTGAGACGGGCGATCTCATCTTCCGATAACGTCATAGGTACGGAATCACGCAGAGCTGCCCACTGGTTGCGGTCAAACTGTAGGTAAGGCGTCATTAACGTTTGCTCTTTTATACTCATAAGCATGTTTCTGGCGGTCATAGCTCTATCGGCAAAGCGATATTTGCCATGGCGCGTCACAGTTCTGTTGAATGGGTTAATGGGCAGGAGGGTAACACCAGATGGGGAGGAATAATAAGAAAAAATCTCTCCCAGGAAGCTATCGTTGAAAAGCAATGTGACAGATATTCCATCTGATAAAAAGAATTATGGTTTAGCAGGAGCACATTGTTGAGCACAATGATGTTGAAAAAGTGTGCTAATCTGCCCTCCGTTCGGCTGTTTCTTCATCGTGTCGCATAAAATGTGACCAATAAAACAAATTATGCAATTTTTTAGTTGCATGAACTCGCATGTCTCCATAGAATGCGCGCTACTTGATGCCGACTTAGCTCAGTAGGTAGAGCAACTGACTTGTAATCAGTAGGTCACCAGTTCGATTCCGGTAGTCGGCACCATCAAGTCCGGTGGGGTTCCCGAGCGGCCAAAGGGAGCAGACTGTAAATCTGCCGTCACAGACTTCGAAGGTTCGAATCCTTCCCCCACCACCAATTTCGGCCACGCGATGGCGTAGCCCGAGACGATAAGTTCGCTTACCGGCTCGAATAAAGAGAGCTTCTCTCGATATTCAGTGCAGAATGAAAATCAGGTAGCCGAGTTCCAGGATGCGGGCATCGTATAATGGCTATTACCTCAGCCTTCCAAGCTGATGATGCGGGTTCGATTCCCGCTGCCCGCTCCAAGATGTGCTGATATAGCTCAGTTGGTAGAGCGCACCCTTGGTAAGGGTGAGGTCGGCAGTTCGAATCTGCCTATCAGCACCACTTCTTTTCTCCTCCCTGTTTTTTCCTTCTGTTTATTGCATTCAACAAGTCGGGCATGTTGCCTGGTTGATGTGGTGATATCACCGATTTATCCGTGTCTTAGAGGGACAATCGATGTCTAAAGAAAAGTTTGAACGTACAAAACCGCACGTTAACGTCGGTACTATCGGCCACGTTGACCATGGTAAAACAACGCTGACCGCTGCAATCACTACCGTACTGGCTAAAACCTACGGCGGTGCTGCTCGCGCATTCGACCAGATCGATAACGCGCCGGAAGAAAAAGCTCGTGGTATCACCATCAACACTTCTCACGTTGAATACGACACCCCGACCCGTCACTACGCGCACGTAGACTGCCCGGGGCACGCCGACT
>NZ_PSRU01000052.1:0-4569 GCF_003000935.1 Escherichia sp. R1 | reverse complement strand
AGTACCAGCGTACGGCCCACAGAATGATGTCACGCTGAAAATGCCGGCCTTTGAATGGGTTCATGTGCAGCTCCATCAGCAAAAGGGGATGATAAGTTTATCACCACCGACTATTTGCAACAGTGCCATAAAAATCGACAGTGCGGCCCCGGCTGTCGACGGCCCGGTACAGATACGCCCAGCGGCCATTGACCTTCACGTAGGTTTCATCCATGTGCCACGGGCAAAGATCGGAAGGGTTACGCCAGTACCAGCGCAGCCGTTTTTCCATTTCAGGCGCATAACGCTGAACCCAGCGGTAAATCGTGGAGTGATCGACATTCACTCCGCGTTCAGCCAGCATCTCCTGCAGCTCACGGTAACTGATGCCGTATTTGCAGTACCAGCGTACGGCCCACAGAATGATGTCACGCTGAAAATGCCGGCCTTTGAATGGGTTCATGTGCAGCTCCATCAGCAAAAGGGGATGATAAGTTTATCACCACCGACTATTTGCAACAGTGCCGTCGTAAACGGTCGAGTTTCATGATCCGTTTGAGGTGGGCGAAAAGCATCTCCACCTTCTTTCGTTCGCAGCGAGAGACGAGGTACTCCGGTGTCTTGGCGATGCGTCGAGCCACGTCGCGGGCAGCCTCATGGATGCTGCGGACGATCTTCCGATTCGGCGTGTTGGGGCAGCATTTCGCTTTCAACGGGCAGGTGGCGCAGTCGGTTTGGCTGGAGCGGTAAATGACGGTTTTGGCCTTAGTTACCCGCGACCTTTGCTGGGTGAAGGCGCGCCATTCACTGCGTAGCGGTTTGCCGGCTGGGCAGCGATATTCATTGGCGTCCTGACTCCAGTGAAAGTCGTTACTGGAGAGGCTGTCGTCCTTGCGCTCGGTCTTGTCCCACACCGGCACATGCGGTTCGATGTCCTTTTCTTCGACCATCCAGGCCAGCATCGGGGCGGTGCCATAAGCGGTATCGCCGATAAGGCGTTCCGGTGTGAGATCGAACTGCGCCTCGACACGCTCGACCATCGTCCTAGTCGAATCGACTTCGGCGGTACGGTGCGCCGGGGTAGCTTCCACGTCCATGATCACACCGTGCTCAGTGTCGATCAGGTAATTCGTGGAGTAGGCAAAAAAGGCCGGGCCACCTGGCGCTGCTGTCCAACGGGACTGAGGATCAGTGAGCGAAATTTTCTTGGGAAGAGCCTCAGCCAGCGCCTCTTCATCAAGGGCTTCGAGGTACTCGCGCACTGCGCGGCTGCTGAGCTTTGGATCGTTCCAATCGACCTCATCTCCCGCCACCCCACGTTGCCGGCTGGCATCCGCCTTAATGATGCTGGCGTCGACGGCGAAACCTTCACCCTTGACTAGGCCGGCTGCCATGCAGCGCCGCAGCACCTCATTGAATAACCAGCGGAATAGATCGCTGTCACGAAAACGCCCATGGCGATTCTTCGAGAAGGTCGAGTGATTGGGGACTTCGTCTTCCAGACCCAACCGGCAGAACCAGCGATAGGCCAGGTTCAGGTGCACCTCTTCGCACAATCGCCGCTCGGAACGAATGCCATAGCAAGTAGCCGACGACCAGCATGCGCACCATCAACTCCGGGTCAATCGAGGGACGCCCGATGGGGCTATAGAAATCTGCCAGGTAGGCACGTAGATCACTGAGATCCAAGCACTGGTCGATGCTGCGCAGGAGATGTTGGGCCGGGACGTGATCTTCCAGATTGAACGAGTAGAACAGGCGCTGCTGTCCTCCCGGTAACTGTCCCATCATGCTGTTCGCCCCCACGCTCGCTGACAAAGCAATTTTGCCAACGGCATGGGGAGGCCGCTACTTTTTCAACAGAATCGGCCGCACACAGCCATTCGGCTCAACAGAACCCTGCCTTTACCCCACCAAACTCCGGAAACTCGCCCGGTAGTCCGTCGGCTTGAGATGCACATGTTGGCTGAGGTCGCCGGGTAGCGTGAACAGGCGCGGACCGTCCCGAAACTGGAACACGCGATACAGATGGAATTGATCGCCCGCCTCCTTGGAGAATTCGAGTTCGTTGTGGCTGACCAAGAAAGACGAGCCTACCCCGCCATTGGTGGTTTTCACCTCGATGAAGCGCTCATGGGCGTCCTCTTCGAACGACAGGATGTCGAACCCCGCACCGTCTCCCTGGGTGTCGGACACCCAATCCAGCCGCTGAAAAAGCTCTGGGTGGCCGAGCTCGGTCAGGCGTTGCTGTTCGTAGCCAATCACCCACTGCTCCCCTGCCCGGCCCAGCTTGCGGTTGGCTTCATCGCGAGCGGCATAATCGAACTTTCGCGGTAGGCGTTGCCGTAGAGATGCCGGGGTACGCACAAGCACTTCACGGGCGGGTGGTTCTACCAAAGCCGCTCGGTAGGTTTTGTCACCCGGAAGTTTTACCTCCTCCAGGGCATCGACAAGAGCGCCGACCGTCTGCTGATGTTCCAGAACGTAGGCGTGTACGGATTTACGCAGCAGCAGTTGGCTGTTGCCGCGTGGCTTGTAGCCGTTGATATAGGGCAGGCCCAGGGCATCGAGTACGGCGCTAATGTTCTGGTGCTTGAGCTCGACTGAAGACTTGCTGCGACCGTTCAGCAGTTGGCGCAGTGCCTGGTTGTGCTCGGACTTGTTGTACGGCTCCCCAGCCGCCTCGGCACGCAGCATGTCGAAATAGTCTTCGACCGTGGCCAGGACCTCTTCTTCGGACCAGTCTTCGCCGATGCGAATGATGCGAAACCCGAGCCGCGTCAGCGCCGGAACGACGGTCGCCTCGCCACCGGAGAAGCTGTCAGCAGTGAGCGGGCCCTGCTCGGGAAATTGCTTGCCGAAGGCCACACCGGCGATGGCCTTGGAATCGCAATCGGTGCCGGTCTTCGGATCACGTACCAGGAAGTCGCGGGACTTGCCGTAGCCGTGGCGCGCCAGGAATTTCGTGCGGCCCAGTTGCACGAACTCATCGATGGCAGCCTGCACGGCGGCGGGGCTTCGAAGCTGGGAGAGTTGAGACACAGGGTCCTTCCTTACTGTCATGGTGTGCCGGGAACCGCCGAGCCACGAGATTATGAGTAGCCCCTGAACAGAAACGTCACGATAAAAGCCGTGAACGCCACCAGGCCCATTAAATCCCTTGCGTATTTGCAGCCCGTGCTGTCCAAACCTGTACCAGGTCCGATCAACACGCTCCAACCATTGAGGTACGAAAACACCGCCTGACCGAACAAAAAATGCGTGATAGCCGCCGCAGCCATGACGCCGGAATCGTCAGACAGGCTGTAGCTGTTGACCATTGCCCTGTACGCCTGCATCTGAAATGGCTATTGCCCTGATGGGAGCCGGCTTTTCAGCCACCGACACCAGCGATGCCGTCAATATTCTTTACCCGATAACCATGACCGTACAAGCTAACAAGGCCTGGCAAGCCAGCGGACTTAAAAAGTCTTTTTTTCTACCATCCCACAAAAAAGTTCGTGGTGGAGAAAAGATAAGCTATGCAAGGCTTTAGGAGACGTGGTTTTTCAGGATGACGAAGAACGATTCGGCGCTAGGTGCAACATAGGTGCATCGCACGAGCGCTAGGAACGGCGAAAAAAGGCGGACGTGGCGAAATCGGTAGACGCAGCAGACTTTAAAATTGGAGTGCCCGCGGGGAAATCCGCGGAGTAGAACCGCTCAAAGTCGGGGAACGCTAACGGGCAATACCCTAAGCCAATCCCGAGCCAAGCCCCTTCGGGGGAAGGTGTAGAGACTGGACGGGCGGCGCCTAAAGCCTTCGGGCAATGGCGAAGGGACAGTCCAGACCACGAACGTCATCAGACGGCGGCGAAAGTCGAGGTGGTACGAAAATCTGCTTCTCTGTGAGAGTACGGGTTCGAGTCCCGTCGTCCGCACCACAAAGCCAAACATCCCTGCGATGATCGACCTCTGGGCGTTTGGTCGTGAGCCCGCCACCCTCGCGCTACGCTTTGCGCAGGCGTCGAAGGCGATCAGGTGCGCCCATCGATTCCGTCGAGCACCATCGCTGCGAGTTCATCGCTGGTGTGTGCACCACTATCGAGAACACGGGTTGTGCATGGAAGCCGTTCCCTTGCGGCCAAGCATCGGGCGACATTCGCTAATCGCCACTCTCGAATCTCCGCATTTCGATTCGGGTCAGGATGCATGGTCTGGTTCGCGATCCGGTGACGCAATAGGTCCTCGTTGAGCGTCAGAAAGATGTGCAGCAGCTGATCGTCGATCCGCCTTACCCCGTCGAGTATCTCAGTCAGATAGTCCGGGTGCACGAGCGTCATTGGGATGATGATGTCCTGCGAGTAATTCCTTCGAATCTCCCTGACCGCCGCGATCGTAAGTCCCCTCCACAAGGGGAGATCCTGATAGTCTCCGCTCGCTGGCATGGGGACCGTTTCTTTCACCACGAACCCGATTTCCTCGGCACTGTTGCAAATAGTCGGTGGTGATAAACTTATCATCCCCTTTTGCTGATGGAGCTGCACATGAACCCATTCAAAGGCCGGCATTTTCAGCGTGACATCATTCTGTGGGCCGTACGCTGGTACT
>NZ_PSRU01000051.1:0-4851 GCF_003000935.1 Escherichia sp. R1 | reverse complement strand
GGAGGAGAGTTCGTGCTGGGTGAGGGTGTCACAGGCGTGGGCGGGGCCGGGGTTCGGTAACCTGGCGATACCGCGTGTGGGTCAGGAAGTGATAGTGGACTTCCTGAACGGGGACCCGGACCAGCCGCTGGTCATGGGGCGGACGTACCATGAGGACAACCGTTCGCCGGGGAGTCTGCCGGGGACGAAGACGCAGATGACGATACGGTCGAAGACGTATAAAGGAAGCGGTTTTAACGAGCTGCGCTTTGAGGACGCCACGGACAAGGAAGAAATCTACCTGCACGCCCAGAAAAATATGCAGGTCGTGGTGCTGAACAGCAAGGATAAGCGGGTCAACTATGACCGGGCGGTCAGCATCGGGCATGATGAATTCCTGGTGGTGGCAAATGACCGGAAAGTGACGGTTGAAGGTAAACAGGACCATAAAACCACCAAAGACCACGTCAGCCTGACAGAGGGCAATCAGGGACTGGAGGTGAAAGGCGATCTGGCACAGAAAATAAGCGGCGCGCTGGGTATCAGCGTACAGGGCGATATTGTTTTACAGAGCGACAGCAAAATCAGTCTGCGGGTGGGAGGTTCATTTGTGGTGATCCATTCCGGCGGCGTGGATATTAAGGGCGCGAAAATCAATCTTAACGGCGGGGGCAGCCCGGGAGACGTGATCCTGCCGATGCGCCCGGTGATCCTGAAAGCCGCAGCCGGGAGTGGTTCGATGTTTGTGGCGCACTGCCCGAAGGAGGATAAGTGATGGAAACGGCACCCGTACAGTACGCTATTGTGGATGGTGCTGTGGAAGAAGGATTGCTGGATTTTCTGAACGAAGTGAATCCCCCACACTGCTGTCTGTATGCAGAACCCATACAGCCGGATCTGGTCGCGCTGGCCCCCTATCTCGTGGAAGTTGTTCCGGAGGTTGAAGCATGGCTGAGAGATAAGGCGTCGCCATGGGGAATATATCTGACTTCTGAGTCATCCATGCGTGAGCTACAGCAACACTTCAGACGTTATCTGTGGGTTAGGATCCCCGAACAGGAGAAACCTGTTCTCATGCGATTTTATGATCCCCGGAATATATGGGTATTAGCGGAAGTTCTTACCCCCCGCCAGCTTCTTTTTTTTATCAACCCCGTCAGACAGCTAAGTACCCGCTATGGTGAAGAATGTCGTGAGGATAATTTTTCTTCCGTCCGTCCCGCAGAAACTATGAATATAAGGGCAGAACGGCCATCACAACTGATGCTGAGTTACAGACAATATAGCCAACTGGAACGAAAGGCACGGGATAATTATCTTGATACATTATCTGTATTTATCGAAGAAAATGCAGAAAAAGAAGGGTGGGATGATTCATCAAAAGCTGAATCATCCCGAATTCTGGCAGAAGATTATTTCTCTTTTTGCCAGTCATTAAATATAGCAGATGATCGTTCCGTCAGAACAATGACGCTTATCTTACTGAAAAAAAACATAATCGATCTCCGATATATTCCGGATGACTGGTATGAACTATTCAGCAATCAGTCATATCCGGGACATATTCGGGTACATGAACTTGCACAACAGGAACTGGGATTTATCCCGCAATAAAAAGACAAACGGATAGATTATATGACATCTCCATCTTCGACAGCCGGAAAGCCTTGTGTGGAATGCGGCATACCTGATCCATGTATTTTTGATGTTATTAGTGATTTTCCAGAGGCCGGCGAGAAACATTTCTGGTCAAAAGAAGGAATGGCGCGTTTTAAGCTACTGGACGATGGTTTTGGATGTGATGGTATAATTACCATTACCTACCAGTGCGACAACAGTGGGACACATGAGGCATGGTTAGAGGAAGAATCAGAAAACAGTCGTAAGATACTGCAACCTTTTGGAAAACCCAATAATGTTACATTATATTATGAAGGTTTCAAGGGTGGAATGAATATCATTGATGCGTTTCATTCTCCGTGGGAGTATCTGAGTTCAATTACCATGCCACATGATGTTCTTTATGAACCAGCACATTACACAGTCAGAATTGATAGCTGTTACGAGCACAACTCCTATGTCGAGATTAAGGTTTATCCTTCATTAGAAATTCGGTTTACCACAGGGCTTAGTTATGAGATTTCGTCATCACAACAGACACGAGCGGTAAAAGATCGACGTGATGAACGGAGAAAAGCTCGGGAGGCGATGGAAGATACAAAACCTAAAGATAAAAATAAACTACGAAGCGGATGGACAAATACAACCGCTGAGTTTGAGTTGTTTCACAAGACATCTCTTACCGTTGAACTGGGATTAAAAGTCGCTAATGTTGAATATACACACAAGTATGTAGAGGAAATAAAAAAACTCAGACAAATAAAACAACTGGAGCAGATGAGTAGAATAGATGCGCTGATTAAAAGCATTAACAAATACTTTGCGCCAGATCCTGACAACAAAGATGGTACGCGTAAATATGCGTTATTCAGTGCAAAAATAGAACCTGTCACACTGGGGATTTCTTATGCTTATCAATACACTGATATTAAAGATGGTCCGTGCCATTTTTATGGTCTATATGGTGCTCCATTTTTCAAAGCATCATTCCGATTTGATATCATCTCATTTATATGTGCATACTGCAAAATGGAAGATCTGGTAAACCGATGCCGTGAATATCTCCGCAAGCATGGAACCAGTGTTGAATGCTATATCGAAATTTCACCGGAAGTTAATCTCGATCTTGGGGCTGTATATTCTCAAAAAGATAAAGCATGGGAATTTAACACTAAAGAAAGCAATATTAAACTTGGTTTGAAAGGTGAGGTTAGTGCAACATTTGAGACGAATGTTTTTGTCGTGAAATTGAAATCTGAGGTTGGTGCTTCTATAGAAGCAAAAGCTGGGTTTGGATTTGATAAACGAGATGATGGAATGGATCTTGTTCTATTTCATGATGGAGTGACGGGCGCGTTTAAAGTTAAGGTTGACATATCTCGCGGTGATAAAGATAGAAAAGAGAATAGTGAGAAACCCGAAAAAGAAAATGAACTTAAGTGGCAACTATGTAAACCTTTGGAAGTAGATGACTCACCATTACGGATTAATTTGTATGGTAAGGAAAATACTGTGGAAAAAAAAGTAACGCCAGTGACGCAGTGGCAGATAGGCACTGATTATTGAACGGCGAAGAATGAATCAAATTAAAGATAATAAGGTAATTATGAAAATAAAAAATTTAATATCAGTCATTTTACTATCAGGAGGTATTATGGGGACTGGATTGTACTCGAGCGATAACCATCAAAAAATCCGCAGCAGGTTTAATATACAGGAATCATATTGTGCCATTAAGACTAATGGTGTCCTTGGATTCAGCAACCGAAAGGATGTATTGCGAGAAAATGGTGATTCAACCGGAACCACCAGTTCCAGCACTAATGCCATGATGCTGATGGAAAATGGTGAAAATGAAATCAGTCTGGAGATTGGGGCGTTAAGGTGGTTTTCTGATAAACCTGCCAGTACCGAAGAACGAGGGCATTTCTCCCAAAAAGCAGGGTGCAGTCTGGATTTGGTTCGTTTTGTTAAGCAGGAAGAAACCATACTTTCTTCGATAAAGGTGACCATCAACCAGCAGGGAATACCTGAAGCGCAGCCAGACAGCATGCATCCTGTTATCCGAAAAGAGATTCTGGCTGAGCAGGCAGAACCCGGATTTATTGATCCAGACTATTTTAATGAAACTTATTTCCCGAAAGGGATGAAGGTGTATCAATTTACACAAAAGGTCTCGGTGGCGGGGCTTCCTGAATGGGCCTGGACGCGAGCTACGCCCTTTACCGGAAGCGATGAACAGTTACAGAAGCTAAAAGCAGCCTATATCGAAATGGCTGCAATTATTAGCAGCGGGGACAGGGCACGTCTGAAAGCTTCTCACAAAGAGGCACTGAAAGCCTGGTCAGTCACAACCGGTGACAGTGAGGATGAAATATTGCTCTCGCTCTATCCAAAAGAAGAAATAGAAGGCAGGAAAGCCAGAATGCAGCCCATCAGATGGGGCGATTACGCTATCCGGGTTATGAATAATGGACGTATGGTGCAGCTATATAATAAATCGAAACCAACATATTCTCCGCTGACTTATCGTTTCATAGATGAAGATGGTGATGAAGTTATGGGGTATTACGCTCCGGTATTTTCGCTGATTGATGGTCAGTTTATCCCTGTCACTTGATTAACCTGTTGGGCTACAAATCAGGATGTCCGGTAAGGTGATTATTGCTGAGTTAAGCACCTTACCATTTTTTTAATTTTTTGTCGCTGATATTCCAGACAGGAAAACAATATGCCTTTAGCTGCCAGATTAAACGACAAAGGTACCCAGCATGATGGCTACCGTGAGACAGTCATCATTGCGGCTTCATCGACGGTATTTATTGATGGATTACCTGCCGCCCGCCAGGGAGATCCGCTGACGCCGCATGATAAACCGAAGCATCCCCCTCATCCCCGAAAAATCGCCAGAGGCTCGTCAACCGTCTTTATTGACGGCCTGCCCGCCGCCAGAACCGGTGATGCTATTGACTGCGGCGGCGTGGTTATTGGTGGCGGTACGGTAAATATAGGCTGATATGTCTGAGAGGTATTTATGTCCTTAAAAGGTCTTCGCTTTACGCTGGAGGTTGACGGCCAGGAGCCGGACACCTTTGCAGTGGTGAATTTCAGGTTAATCCAGAACCAGTCTTATCCGTTTGTGATGAGTGTGGATGTCGCCAGCGATTCTTTTATGCAGACGGCGGAGATGCTGCTGGAGAAGAACGCAACGCTGACTATCTGGCAGGGTGTCATCCCGCTGCGTTATGTCAC